>NZ_JAMDGS010000008.1:0-77018 GCF_028657055.1 Pseudomonas aphyarum | reverse complement strand
CCACCACCACCACCACCACCTTCTCCTCCCCGCTTCCCCACGCCTCAACCACTCAAAAGGATGAGCGTTAGCTCGACAAAGCTCTTGATCTTGATCCACCCGTCCCTTCGGAAGGCTGAGTGGAGGTGTTCATCCGGGGATTGGCGCGCAGCGCCGTTTGGCGAAGCCGAACTCATCGACGAAGTCGATGCCCCCGGAGGGACGCCGGAGCGAAGGAACCCGAGCCTGCGAGGGCCGAACGCCGGGACGAGCCTTTTTGGGTACTTTTTTGGCGTTTGAAAAAAGTGCCTCGCCGTAAGGGCGAAACCGCCAGCGGGCGCACCCGAAGAAACGGATATATACCCGATAAAACAGCAGCATGGCCGGCCCAAAGGCCGCCAAGCCCAACCCCTGTCAAAACCCTGAACACACAAGCAGAAACATCCCGACCCATTGAAACCACCCAACCCCTGCCCCATCTAACAGCCATACCCAATTGCGCAGGTGCCCCATGAGCGACCAGCAAGAATTCCCCGAGAACCCCGACGACATCACCGAAACCGACGCCGAACACATCGAACACCACGTCCCAGGCAAAGGCCTCGCCCTGCCCGGCCAGAACCTGCCGGACAAGGTCTACATCATCCCGATCCACAACCGCCCGTTCTTCCCGGCCCAGGTCCTGCCGGTCATCGTCAACGAAGAACCCTGGGCCGAAACCCTCGAACTGGTCAGCAAATCCGAACACCACTCCCTGGCCCTGTTCTTCATGGACACACCCCAGGAAGACCCGCGCCACTTCGACACCAAGGCGTTGCCGCAATACGGCACCCTGGTCAAGGTGCACCACGCCAGCCGCGAAAACGGCAAACTGCAATTCGTCGCCCAAGGCCTCAGCCGCGTGCGCATCAAGACCTGGCTCAAACACCACCGCCCACCGTACCTCGTTGAAGTCGAATACCCGCACCAGCCCACCGAGCCGACCGACGAGGTCAAGGCCTACGGCATGGCGCTGATCAACGCGATCAAGGAACTGCTGCCGCTCAACCCGCTGTACAGCGAAGAGCTGAAGAACTACCTCAACCGCTTCAGCCCCAACGATCCGTCGCCGCTGACCGACTTCGCCGCCGCCCTGACCTCCGCCACCGGCCCTGAATTGCAGGAAGTGCTCGACTGTGTGCCGATGCTCAAGCGCATGGAGAAAGTCCTGCCGATGCTGCGCAAGGAAGTCGAAGTCGCACGCCTGCAAAAAGAAATCTCCGCCGAAGTGAATCGCAAGATCGGCGAGCACCAGCGCGAGTTCTTCCTTAAAGAACAGCTCAAGGTCATCCAGCAAGAACTCGGCCTGACCAAGGACGACCGCAGCGCCGACCTCGAACAGTTCGAGCAGCGTCTGGAAGGCAAAGTCCTGCCGACGCAGGTGCAGAAGCGCCTCGAAGAAGAGATGAACAAGCTGTCGATCCTCGAAACCGGATCGCCGGAGTACGCGGTCACCCGCAACTACCTCGACTGGGCGACCTCGGTGCCCTGGGGCGTGTACGGCGAGGACAAGCTCGACCTCAAGCACGCGCGCAAGGTGCTGGACAAACATCACGCCGGCCTCGACGACATCAAGGACCGGATCCTCGAATTCCTCGCGGTCGGTGCCTATAAAGGCGAGATCAGCGGTTCCATCGTGCTGCTGGTCGGCCCGCCGGGCGTGGGTAAAACCAGCGTCGGCAAGTCCATCGCCGAATCCCTCGGCCGGCCGTTCTACCGCTTCAGCCTCGGCGGCATGCGCGACGAAGCCGAGATCAAGGGCCACCGCCGCACCTACATCGGCGCGCAGCCGGGCAAGCTCGTGCAGGCGCTGAAAGACGTCGAAGTGATGAACCCGGTGATCATGCTCGACGAGATCGACAAGATGGGCCAGAGCTACCAGGGCGACCCGGCCTCGGCGCTGCTGGAAACCCTCGACCCGGAGCAGAACGTCGAATTCCTCGACCACTATCTGGACCTGCGGATGGACCTGTCGAAAGTCCTGTTCGTCTGCACCGCCAACACCCTGGATTCGATTCCCGGCCCGTTGCTGGACCGGATGGAAGTGATTCGCCTGTCGGGCTACATCACCGAAGAAAAAGTCGCCATCGCCAAGCGCCACCTGTGGCCGAAACTGCTGGAAAAGGCCGGCGTGTCCAAGGGCAGCCTGAGCATCAGCGACACGGCACTCAAAGCCTTGATCGACGGTTACGCCCGTGAAGCCGGCGTGCGCCAGCTGGAAAAACAGATGGGCAAACTGGTGCGCAAAGCGGTGATGAAGCTGATCGACGATCCGAAAGCGGTGATCAAGATCGGGCCAAAAGACCTCGAAGCGTCCCTCGGTCATCCGGTGTTCCGCAACGAGCAAGTGTTGTCCGGCACCGGCGTGATCACCGGCCTGGCGTGGACAAGCATGGGCGGCGCAACCTTGCCGATCGAGGCCACGCGGATTCACACGTTCAATCGTGGTTTCAAACTCACCGGGCAACTGGGCGATGTGATGAAGGAGTCGGCGGAGATCGCCTACAGCTACGTCAGCTCGCACCTCAAATCCTTCGGTGGCGATCCGAAATTCTTCGACGAAGCCTTCGTCCACCTGCACGTGCCGGAAGGCGCAACGCCGAAAGACGGCCCGAGCGCCGGCGTGACCATGGCCAGCGCCCTGCTTTCCCTCGCCCGTAATCAGGCGCCGAAAAAAGGCGTGGCCATGACCGGTGAATTGACGCTGACCGGGCATGTGCTGCCGATTGGCGGGGTGCGCGAGAAGGTGATTGCGGCGCGGCGGCAGAAGATTTTCGAGTTGATTCTGCCGGAGGCTAATCGGGGGAATTTCGAAGAGCTCCCGGACTACTTGAAGGAAGGCATTACGGTGCATTTCGCCAAGAAGTTTGCGGATGTGGCGAAGGTGCTTTTCTGATTTTGTCTTGACCGAGGGGTGAATTCAAAAACCACCCCTCACCCCAGCCCTCTCCCGGAGGGAGAGGGAGCCGAGCGGGGGATATTTAAGAGAAACGCCGACCTGAAAGCTCTTCACTGAATCCATAATCAACTCGATCTTTCAGGTCGATGTACCTCAAAAGACACCTCGGTCAGTCCCCTCTCCCTCTGGGAGAGGGTTAGGGTGAGGGCCGGCGATGCTGAAGAATGGCGCCAAGCCTGGCGTTGTCACACTTTGTCTCATCTTCAGTTATGCTCGCCGTTCGTCGCCAACGCCGGAGCCACTGAATCCATGTCCCCCCTTCGCCTGTTTGTCCCCCTGTCCCTCGCCCTGCTGGCCGCCTGCGCCACGCAACCGAAAACCAACGTGACCGTGGAAAAACAGAGCGAATGCCCGGTGCGGCTGACCAACGGGCAAAACCTGATCGTCATGCTCCCGAGCAACCCCACCACCGGCTACCGCTGGGCCATCCAGGATTCTGCCGGCGGCGTATTGCGCGCCCTCAGCCCCGAGGTCTACAGCAACCCGGAAGATGCCGGCGTGGTCGGCGCGGCCGGTCTCTCGACCTGGCGCTTCCAGGCTTTCGCCCCCGGCACCGGTCGTCTGCGCCTGACTTCGCAACAGCCTTGGGCGCCGGAAGTGTTGCCGGTGGAAACCTTTGACTGCGCCATTTCGGTGAACTGACCGTGGGCTGGCTGATCCTCGCGCTGATGGGCGCCGTGACCTTTCTCTATGGCGTCAGCACCCACGCGGCGCTGCTTTGTCTGCTGGTCAAACCGCTGCCGGTGTTGGCCCTGCTTGGCTGGTTGCACGATGCGCCACCGAGCGACTATCGCCGCTGGATCAGCCTCGGTCTGATTTTCTCGCTGATCGGCGATGTGCTGCTGGCGTGGCCGGGGGATTTGTTTGTCTTCGGTCTGGGCGCGTTTCTGGTCGCACATCTGGCGTATCTCAAGGCTTACCTCAGCGATTGCCGGCGCCTGGCTTTGCTGCCGCTGATCCTGGCACTCAGCGTGGGTGCCGTGTTGTTGGGCATATTGATCAGCAGCGGACTCGGCCCGTTGACCGTGCCAGTGATCGTCTACGGAACGGCCATCAGCGCCATGCTCTGGCGCGCCCTGGCCCGACTCGGCAGCGGCGTACCGCAACGTTCGGCACTGTTGGCGGCAGGCGGCGCGGTGGCGTTCGTGTTCTCCGACAGCGTGATTGGCATCAACCGGTTTGTCTCACCGTTCAACGCAGCGCCCTACATCATCATCCTCAGTTACTGGCTGGGGCAGTGGGGGATTGCCGCCTCGGCGTTTTCACAGAGCAAACGCCCGGAGCTCTGAGCCAGCGGTTTATCAGACAACCCGCGCATCTGCGCGCCAGTTTGGCTAAAATGCCGGCCTTTTCATCGACACCGCCGGAACCGCCGTGAGCAAAGAACCCGATCGCATTTTCGCCCAGCCGATGGCCCAGGTGCCTGACTTCGCCTTCAATGAAGACGTGGTGCGGGTGTTCCCGGACATGATCAAGCGTTCGGTGCCGGGTTACCCGACCATCGTCGAGAACCTCGGCGTGCTCGCGGCGCAGTTCGCCCAGCCGAACAGCGTACTCTACGATCTCGGCGCCTCCCTCGGTGCGGTAACTCAGGCCCTGCGTCGCCACGTGCGCACCGACGGTTGCCGGGTGATCGCGGTGGATAACTCGGCGGCGATGGTCGAGCGCTGCCGCGAGTACCTCAACGGTCAGGATTCGATGTTCCAGGAGTTGCTGCCGGTCGATGTGATCGAAGGCGACATCCTCGCCCTCGACTTCAAACCGGCCTCGGTGGTGGCGCTGAACTTCACCCTGCAATTCATCGCCCCGGATCAGCGCACGGCGTTGCTGTCGCGCATTCGCCAATCACTGCTGCCGGGCGGCGCGCTGATTCTGTCGGAGAAGCTGCGCTTCAACGATGCCGAAGAACACGCGCTGCTGACCGATCTGCACGTCGCGTTCAAACGCGCCAACGGCTACAGCGAACTGGAAATCGCCCAGAAGCGCAGCGCCATCGAAAACGTCATGAAGCCCGACAGCCTCGAAGAACACCGCGAGCGCCTGCTGGCCGCCGGGTTCTCGAAAGTCGTGCCGTGGTTCCAGTGTCTTAACTTTGCCTCGTTGATTGCCTTGCCATGATTGATCTGTCCCCCCTCGCCCGCCGTCTGGCCGGCACACCGCTGGCCGAATGGGCCAACACCCTGCAAGTGCAGCTCGACAAGAAAATGGAGAAAGGTCACGGCGATCTGGAGCGCTGGCAAAGTGCGCTGGACGCCTTGCCGAAGATCCAGCCGAGCGAAGTCGACCTGCTCGACGGCCTGAAACTCGACACCGATTGCGACGCCGAAACCCGCGCGCAAATGCGCACCGCGCTGATGGGCCTGTCGCCGTGGCGCAAGGGGCCGTTCGATCTGTTCGGCGTGCACGTCGACACCGAATGGCGCTCGGACTGGAAGTGGTCGCGGGTCGCTCCGCATCTGGATCTGAAGGGCAAACGCATCCTCGATGTCGGTTGCGGCAACGGCTATTACATGTGGCGCATGCTCGGCGCCGGCGCCGACAGCGTGATCGGCGTTGATCCGAACTGGCTGTTCTTCTGCCAGTTCCAGGCGGTGCAGCGTTATCTGTCAGAGCCGAATGCCTGGCACCTGCCGTTCCCATTTGAAGACCTGCCGCCGAATCTGGAAGGTTTCGACACGGTGTTTTCCATGGGTGTGTTCTATCACCGCCGTTCGCCGATCGAGCATTTGCTGGCGCTGAAGGATTGCCTGGTGAAAGGTGGCGAACTGGTGCTGGAGACGCTGGTGGTCGAAGGCGACAAGCATCAGGTATTGGTGCCGGAAGACCGTTATGCGCAGATGCGTAATGTGTGGTTCTTGCCGTCGGTGCCGGCGCTGGAATTGTGGCTGCGTCGTGCCGGTTTCACGGATGTGAAATGTGTGGATGTGAGCACCACCACTGTTGAAGAACAGCGCGGGACGGAATGGATGAAGTATCAGTCGCTAAGTGATTTCCTTGATCCGGAAGATCACAGCAAGACGATTGAAGGGCTGCCGGCGCCGATGCGGGCGGTCATCGTCGCGAAGAAATAACCCGCTCTCCCAAACACCACAGTGAGCCCACCCCTCACCCCAGCCCTCCCGAAACGTCGGACCGCCCCAAGGAGAGGGAGCCGATCTTCAAGCTTCTCAAAACTTGAGTTCGACTCAAAAATTTCAGGTCGGCGTAACGTCAACAGTCACCTCGGTCAGTCCCCTCTCCCTCTGGGAGAGGGTTAGGGTGAGGGGCTTTTCGCGCGCCGCGCCCTGAAGAACTCAGTCAACACCGCCCCACACTCCTCCGCCAACACCCCACCTTCGTACAACACTCGATGGTTGAGAAAGCCCTGAGTGAAGAACTGCCCCTGACTCTGCACAATCCCGGCCTTGGGCTCCAGCGCGCCGTACACCACCCGCGCAATCCGCGAATGCACGATCAGCCCGGCGCACATGCTGCACGGTTCCAGCGTCACGTAGAGTGTGCTGCCCGGCAGTCGATAGTTGCTCACAGCCTGAGCAGCGGCGCGGATCGCGACCATCTCCGCATGAGCACTCGGGTCGCTGGCACTGATCGGGCAATTGAAGCCGCGACCGATGATTTCACCGTCCTGCACCAGCACCGCGCCCACCGGTACTTCGCCGAGGGCTGCGCCTTGGGCCGCCAATTCCAGCGCCTCGCGCATGAAGTCGCGGTCTCGGCTGCGGTCGATGATCGCCGCGGGGCGAATCTGGCGCATCACTTCACCTCGATGGCGGCCATCAGGCCGGTTTCCATGTGGTCGATCACGTGGCAGTGGAACATCCACACCCCCGGGTTATCCGCCACCAGCGCCACTTGCGCGCGCTCGTTCTTGCCCAGCAGGTAGGTGTCGGTGAAGTACGGCACGATCTTGTGCCGGTTCGACGCAATCACCTTGAAGCTCATGCCGTGCAGGTGGATCGGGTGCTGGTACTGGGTCATGTTCTTCAGTTCGAAAATATAGCTCTGGCCCAGTTTCAGGCTGGCGATCGGCCGGTCGGCGCAGGTCTTGTCGGTGATGTCCCAGGCCTTGCCGTTGATCTGCCACAGACTCGGCGGCTTGCCGTTGTCGACATTCACCGACACCGAACCGACCCATTCGAAATTGAAGTTGAGTTTCTCGGCATTGGCCAGGTCCGGCTCGGCCACCGGGTTGGCCGGCAGTGCCTTCGGCCAGTCGGTCGGCGCGTCATTGTTGGCCACCGAACGTAAAGTACCGAGGCGAACCGGGCCGTTGCGCAGCGACAGTTCCTCACCGGCCGGTGGTGCCTTGATCGCCAGGCAGATGCGCATGCCCGGACCCAGCCAGTATTCCTTGCCCAGCGGACGCGGCTCGACCGGGTTGCCGTCCAGCGCATAGATCTGCGCTTCGACGCCAGGAATATTGATGCGATAGGTCAGGGTGTTGTCGAGGTTGAGCAGGCGTACGCGGGTGATTTGTCCTGCCGGCAACTCGATCACTGGCGCGGGCACGCCGTTGATGGTCGACAGCCGACCCGCCGTACCGCCACGGGCCGCTTCGCGCGGAATGCTGAACTCGACGAAGTTGCCCTCGTCGTCGATATGCCAGTTCTTCAGGCTCAAGGTCTTTTCGTACTTGAAGCCGGTCGGCTCGCGCTCTTCAACGATCAGCGGCCCGACCAGCCCGCGCCCCAGTTCCTCGCTGCTGCTGACGTGGGGGTGATACCAGTAGCTGCCGGCGTCCGGCACACGGAATTTGTAATCGAAGTATTCGCCCGGCAGCACCGGCAATTGCGACACGTACGGCACGCCGTCCATTTCCAGCGGCAGGCGGATGCCGTGCCAGTGAATGGTCGTCGCGACCGGCAGATGGTTGATGAAACGCACCCGCAGCCATTCGCCCTGACGTACGCGCAACTCGGTGCCCGGCGCCGACGGACCAAACGCCCAGGCTTCGGTCTTGTGCCCTGGCACCAGCTCGACGTCCAGCGGCGCGGCGATCAGCTCATAGTCATGCCCAGCGTCGGCATCGGCCATCTTGCCCAGCCAGTAGCGTGACGCGCCCCCCGCTCCCACGCCAACGACAACAAGACCGGCCAGGCCACCGAGGATTTGGCGACGGGTAAAGGACATGAACTCAACTACCTCACGTATCTGCGGCGGGCCCGCAGGCCCGTAAAGGGCGAATACGATACACCTGCGGTTGCGAAACAGTAAGGGTAACGCGGCGTATGGACGCAGTGCGGCCATACGGCTGCACCACGCCCGACGGCAGCAGGTGATACATAGTTAGTGCACGCTGCCCCCTGTAAACGCTGATCCTCATTCCCTCGATCACTCAAGGAATGAGCGTGCATGAACCCTATCGAAACCCGCCCGCTACCCAATGCGGCAGACAAGGCCGCCCTCAAGGCCATCGCCACCAGAGTCGTCACTGCTTGTCCGAGCCTGCAGGACACGGCGCACGAGGTGGCCAGCAACCTGCTCGACAAATTCGGCATCGTCGGCCACGACCCCGACAAGATCTACTTCCATCGCTTCAAGTACTCCAGCACCAACCCAGAGGCATTCACCGGCTGGGAACACTGTTGTGCAAAGCCCCTTGAATCCATGACCTTGACGCAACTGGTGATCCACCGCTTCCGCGTCGGCGACCAGGACAACGCCGACATGCTGGATGTCGATGCGGGCTTCTACACTGCAGGGCCCGAAGCTGATGAATTCAACCACACCAATGAAATACGCCTGCATGGCGACAAGGTGCTCAGGGAGTTCTGGAACATCAACTTCAGCGACGTTTACCGCAACAAGCTGCAAGCGTTCTGGGACGATTACGCCGATGACTTCCGCACCCTCGCCAAGTGCAATTTTCTCAGCAAGGCGGTTGAAGCCCGCGATAGCGGCCTGTTGACTGACGACGACTTCCAGACCGTGGTCAGCGCGGTCATCGGCACGCTCACCTGGCCGGTCAGCCTGGCCACGCTGCAAGCGGAGTCGCCCGCAGGCCAGGAATTGCAGGTGGCTACCCTGAGTGTGGACGGCCATGAGGCCACAAACATTCTGCGCATCTCAGACGCCAAGGGTCGCCAGATCCTTTACGTACCGGGTGACACCCCAGCCTTCCATGTGCTGGAAACCGCCACCGATATGCACTGGTGGGTCTTGCAGAAAATGAACGAAAAAGCGCCACGCACACAGTTTCTCGAGCATTTTTCACTGGCTGACCGACATCAGATGACCGAAAACATCAGTGATCTGATGAATCGGCTGGTCAGTACCTGGGGCCATTGCGACCATCATCTGATCAACCACAACACTCAGACAGTGACGGAGGATGCGTTCAGCTGGCTGCGCCATTCGACCCGCACAGCGATGCTGGCCGAAGCCGATCTGTCGCTCACGTCCAACGGGGATCTGCGAGAAAAACTGTGGATTGGTTACCTGAGCGCGGGCTTGAAGGTGTTTGGCCCGATGGCGGCCGTCGGCTGGCCAGTGGCATTGCCGGTCATTGGCGCCACGCTGGCCAACATGGGCCTGAACATCGACCAGGCGGTTAACGGCAAGACAGCCGCCGAGCGCAAGGAAGGCGTCCTCGGGGCGATTCTCAGCGGTATAGATGCGCTGTTCAATCTGCCATTTTTGAAAGGTGTCGGCTCGATGGCAGAGGTAGGTGCAGAGGCAGAAGCCGCCGAGGCTGCCGAATGGGCAAAATATTCAGAAGCCACGCAAGAGCCGGGGGAATCTGTTCCCCAGGAAATGGAAGAGGTATCGCCTCCCGCCGGAGAAACCATTTCCGCGCCCCATGAATCGAGCCAAGCGTCAGAGATCAAGCAGAGCTTTGAATCCAATGAGCTACTCGACGGACAGACACCGGTCTCGGAGCCGGGTAAATACCAGGGCATCTACCGGTTAAACTCGGATCCTCCCTTTGCCATCCTGATGAACGACACGGCCTATTACGTCCGTTACTTCGCTGACTCACAGGGCGGCGGATTCTGGGCAATCGTCGATCCGGCACGACCCAACCAGCTTATCCATTCAATCCCGGTACGCTTGAACGCCGAAGGCCTATGGGAGCGAATGACACGTCTGGGGCTCAGGGGCGGCGGCCAATGCCTGGGCAAGGAGTGCACTGTGGAGCTGGAGCTCGACGTACGCAATCCGCCCACCGCCGAGACAGCGCCACCGGTCGTTGAACCCGAGCCGACTGTCACCGCCCCTCAACCCTCGACATCGACCGGAATCCGCCCGATCAGAACCCTCTACGACGTTGAAGCAGGGCAGCGGGCACGGCTGAGAAAATGGGCGATGCAATTGCCCGAGACGCACCTGCATGTTCAGATCGGCCCCGATGGCGAGCTGATCGCTGCGGACCGATACGCCCTGCACTGCGCGGAAAAGGCCAGAACGCTTTTGATGTCCGCCAGACGTTTTTACGCAAACCTTCCGTGGGCCAATCTGCCGCCGCGCCCGGCACTTCCTGTCGTCAATGCTTCAACGACAGTCCCGCAGCTGCTGGCACAAATATTTGAATCCGCACCGGGGCTGGTCGTCAGTGAAACGCCCGGACGCATCACCAGCATGCGTTTCATGATTCAGAACATGGCCACTCTGGCTCGGCAAGGGGTCAAGACCCTCTATGTGCGCCGACTGCTCAACGACTTTGCCCAGATCGATCTGAACGCCTACTTCAAGTCCGGCGTCATGACTGAAGATCTGGAGAAGTATCTGACTCGCCTCGGCACCGACCCTTCAGGGCGATTCAATGAACTGGAACTGGTGAAAACGGCCAGGCAGAACGGCATTCGTGTCCAGGCAACCGATTGTGCCGCGACTTACAGAAAGCCGGTTTCTCACACGCGGATTGAAGAGCAGATCAGCACCAACCATCTGACCTCCGACATCATGTTCATGGACAACGTGAGCAATGACGTTGGCAAGTGGGTCGCACTGACCGGCGTTGAAAACACCAACACATTCAGAGGGTTTGCCGGTATCAGTGAGCTGGAGGGCGGGATCGGCTTGCGAATTGAAGAGGTCGACCCCGGACAGGGCGAGCGTTGGACCGTAGACCCCGGCATTGAAATGGAAAAAGGGCCGTCACCCGAAATTGGAAACATGCTCGGGACTGTCGACACTCTTCACGCCGATCTGCGGCTCCAGATGGAAGCACCACCCGTCATGCGTAATGAACAGCAGATCAGCAGGCTGCTGACACGCCCGGGCATGTATGTTTTCGAACAGTCCGAAGGCGATTACACCATGGTTCACCGCAGTCAGAACGAGATGATTGTCCGCACGCCAGTCCAGGTCATGGCTGACGGGCATTGCTACATCGATCGCCCGACATGGCCTTCGGTCAACGGTGTCCCCTATGCCAGTCTGGAGCGACTATCCAATGCCCTTGACCAGATGGGCATGAGCCTTCAAAGCCGCCTTCCTGGCTGACCTTTCCGTAACCGTCACGCAAAAAAAACCCTGGCCGAAGCCAGGGTTTTCTTATGTTCGTCATCGCTACGCGAGTCGCAGGATCACTCCCACTCAATGGTCGCCGGCGGCTTGCTCGACACGTCGTAGGTCACGCGCGAGATGCCTTCGATTTCATTGATGATGCGTGCCCAACGTGAGGCGAAGTAGATTGTTACTGTTGTAGGACACAGCGATCTGACAAAAAGCGAAAACCTTCCGTAGAATGCCGACGTGGCTATGGAACACCTTCCTTCTAAACCCTATGAACTAGGGGTTCCGCTCTCCACACCGCGCCTGCTCCCAGCAGGCGTTTTCATATCGGCTGTAGACATGACGCTGCAGCTCGCTCACGACGGCGACCCAGGGAGAAAATCAAGCATGAATCAGGAGCTGTTCCTGCGTCGCCGCAGCAAAGTTCACGTCCCGATGGGCACTGGTGGTGCGACGCGCGCTCAGGTCGCGTCGGCTGTCCGGGAAATCGCGGCGTTCCGCTGCGTACTGTCAGAGCCTCTGATTGAACAAATCGGCCTGTTGTCGGCGACAGAACTCAAGTCCTGGTTGCGTGACATTGTCAGAGTGCTTCGGCGCAGAAGTGGCGCTCATGTGCACCACCGGCCGTTTTATCCTGACTTTCCAGAGCAGGTTCTGACGGCCTCGGAGGCCGAGCTGTACCTCAACGCCGTCATGCATTACCACACGCTTCGACGTTTACCCGCGACTGAAGACTTTCGACCTCCACTGCTTGAAGGCAACTTCATTTCCTGGGTTATCGAACCGGGAAGCATCCCTGAGTTCGAGTCACTGCTCGAGCCACTGGTTTCATCACGCACCTCGCTCTCAGAAGAGGAAGCGACTGATGTCATCTGGTTTATCCGCGAGTACAAAAGTGATGTGTTCCGTCTGCTGCCTGAGGTCGTCCCGTTCCGGGAGATCCGCGCACAGGTTGGCGGCGCAATGATCCTGCATGTAGCTGGCGATGCTCGGGTTGATGCATTCCTGGAGCAAAACGTCGAAACGGCGACTGACGTGCTACGACTGGCGATCGCGCTGAATGGCGGAGACGTATCACTGGCAACCGCTACGACACGTTTCAAAGCGATGAAGCGCTCGATGCGCCGTCTGCTGTTGAGTCTGCTCGATCAAATACCCAACGCTACGGAAGACGTGATGCGGCATGCCGAGCGATGGAAACGCCTGGCTGAAGTACTTCATCCGGGCGATTACGCCGATAAATACCCAAGAGCGCTGGCCGCCATCACCGCCGCGCGTCGCAACGAAGCGCCTGCCTCATTTGGTTCACGCGTCGAAACACTGTTCGCCCAGCGTGATATTGCCGAGCTTGTGTCCGTGCTACAGAGCCGTCCCGGTGAGTTCGCACGACGGCTGGACGCGACCCTGCGGCGCGCGACGGAACCAGAGCCGGTTCTCGATGCGTTCGAGGCTGTTGCACCACAAGTGTCCTCGCCTGTCCTGCTGCAGTTGCTGGCCCAGTCACGCGCGCCGCGCCCCTTGCCACTTCGGGCGTTCACACCGAAAGGTTCATTCGCCAAAATCTTTGGCATCAAGGATCACAGAGAGCCTCTCGCACCCGAGGTGCTGGCTCGTGCAGCGCGAATCTGCGAGGACGCTCTGATATCGCGTTTTGCGACACTACCGCCATTGGGTCGCTGTTACATCGATCCAGAATTACACGAATACAGGGTACCGCTGGCACAACGCGCTTCTTCAAAATCGCTACGGACACTGGTGCGGGGCAGCCGATTGCCAATGCCAGACACACGTTTCATTCGTCTGTTCCTGTGGTGGAAAAACGGTCGGTCACGCACGGACATCGATTTGTCCGCCGCATTTTTCGATGCCAACTTCGTGTTCAGAGAAACGGTTGCGTACTACAACCTGAGAGATTACGGCGGCTGCCACAGCGGCGACATCGTCGACGCACCCGAAGGGGCTTCGGAATTCATCGACCTCGACCTTGAAGTGCTCGTCGAGAAAGGTATCCGTTATGTCGTCACGTCCATCAACTCGTACACCCAGCAACCGTACTGCGATCTTCCAGAATGTTTCGCTGGCTGGATGGCCCGCAGCGATACGGCATCGGGTGAAGTATTCGAGCCACGAACGGTGTTCGATCGTATCGATATCGCCTCTGACACGCAGATCTGCCTACCCTTTGTGATGGACTTGCAGGAGCGGCGCGTGATCTGGGCCGACCTGGGACTGACCTCAGCTCCCCGTTGGAACAATGTCGGGAACAACCTCAGCGGGATTTCGTTGATGCTGCGGGCTTTGGTACATACACCCCGGCCTGATCTGGAGACATTGTTCGATTTGCATGTACGAGCACGAGGCGAACGAGTGGCTTCGCCGCAGCAGGCACAAGCGGTGTTCGCACCTGATCAAGGAATAACGCCGTTCGATACGGATTTGATTCGGTCACAGTTCCTTTAACACCAGCACCTGTATTTGCCGTTCACCGGGAACAGCTCAACCACATATGGCGGATCAGTCTGGAAAAGTCTGCCATTGCCTCATCGTGAATATGGCTAATCAAGGTAGTTAATCTGCAAGGCCTTCCTAAAACTACGCAAGATTTTGAGAAGCGATGAAGGAGGAGTAGAGAATATCGGCGAATTCATGCTCGTTGAGATCGCCGATAACCAAATCCCTAACTGCATCCGCTAGCAGATCGTTGTCTAGGGTTATTTCGTAATCATTGAGCGAAAGGTATTCCAAGCCGACTGCAAGCCCGGTGCGCTTGTTAGCATCAGGGAGCGCGTGGCCTCTTGCGATACTGGCAGTTTATTTGGCGGCAATTTCAAACACATCATCGAGGCCATCATAGGCGATCGCATTGTCGATTCGTGCCAACGCGCCCTGCAAGATCGGAATACTTACCGCTCCCTTCATGCCAGGCTCGGAAGTCAAGATTTGAGTGTTTATCTCAATGACACGTTCAAATGGAAAGAAGATCAATTCCATTACATGTCAGCCAGCTTCTGAAATGTCTTCCTGTGAGTTCTGAGAGCGAGCTTGGTTTCTGAGTAAACGATCTGCTTACCGAGGTCGCCGCCCAAATCCAGCTTTTTGGTGGCTTTAATTTTAGGCCTTTCTACTATGGATACACCATAGGTGTTCAGTTTGTAGTTCATGGCTTGAATACCCTAAACGACTTGATCAATTTCTACTCGCAAAGTAGCACACTAAGAGGCAAGACGCATCGACTTGAAGTACAGAGGAGGTTGTCCGGGCGGAGTTGTGATACCCCGCCTCAAAAACGCCAAAAGCCCGCAGTAACGCGGGCTTCCGGGGGGGGATCAAGCTCTTGAGCCAGTCTATGCCAGACGCAGGATCACTCCCACTCAATGGTCGCCGGCGGCTTGCTCGACACGTCGTAGGTCACGCGCGAGATGCCTTCGATTTCATTGATGATGCGGCCGCTGACGGTTTCCAGCAGTTCGTAAGGCAGGTGTGCCCAACGTGCAGTCATGAAGTCGATGGTTTCCACGGCACGCAGGGCCACGACCCAGGCGTAACGACGGCCGTCGCCGACCACGCCAACCGATTTCACTGGCTGGAACACGACGAAGGCCTGGCTGACCTTGTGGTACCAGTCGGCCTTGCGCAGTTCTTCGATGAAGATGTGGTCAGCACGACGCAGCAGGTCGGCGTATTCCTTCTTCACTTCACCGAGGATGCGCACGCCCAGGCCCGGGCCCGGGAACGGGTGACGGTAGACCATGTCGTACGGCAGGCCCAGTTCCAGGCCCAGACGACGGACTTCGTCCTTGAACAGTTCGCGCAGTGGCTCGACCAGTTTCAGGTTCATCTCTTCCGGCAGGCCGCCCACGTTGTGGTGCGACTTGATCACGTGGGCCTTGCCGCTTTTCGCGCCAGCCGACTCGATCACGTCCGGGTAGATGGTGCCCTGAGCCAGGTACTTGATGTTGTCCAGCTTGCAGGATTCGGCATCGAACACGTCGATGAAGGTGCGGCCGATGATCTTGCGCTTCTTCTCTGGATCGGCTTCGCCGGCCAGGTTGTTCAGGAACTGGTCTTCCGCGTTGGCGCGGATCACCTTGACGCCCATGTTCTCGGCGAACATGGCCATAACCTGCTCGCCTTCGTGCAGACGCAGCAGGCCGTTGTCGACGAAGACGCAGGTCAGTTGATCGCCAATGGCCTTGTGCAGCAGCGCCGCAACCACCGAGGAGTCCACACCGCCGGACAGACCCAGCAGCACGTTGTCGGTACCGACCTGTGCGCGGATGTTGGCGATGGCGTCTTCGGCGATCTTCGACGGAGTCCACAGGGCTTCACAGCCGCAGATGTCGAGAACGAAACGCGACAGGATGCGACCGCCCTGCTTGGTGTGGGTCACTTCCGGGTGGAACTGCACGCCGTAGTAAGCGCGCTCGTCGTTGAACATGCCGGCGATCGGGCAGCTCGGGGTGCTGGCCAGGATGTGGAAGTCTTCCGGCATCTTGGTGACCTTGTCACCGTGGCTCATCCACACGTCGAGGCCAAACAGGCCGTCGGCGTCGATGTGGTCTTCGATACCGTCGAGCAGACGGCTCTTGCCGACCACGTCAACGCGGGCATAACCGAACTCACGCAGCTCGGAGCCTTCAACCTTGCCGCCCAGTTGCTCGGCCATGGTCTGCATGCCGTAGCAGATACCGAAGACCGGTACGCCCAGGTCGAACACCGCTTGCGGGCAGCGCGGGCTGTTGGCTTCGTGCACGGACTCGGGACCGCCGGCGAGGATTACGCCTTTTGGCGCAAATTCGCGGATCGCATCTTCGTCCATGTCGAACGGGTGCAGTTCGCAGTACACACCGATCTCGCGCACGCGGCGGGCGATCAGTTGGGTGTATTGCGAACCGAAGTCGAGGATCAGGATGCGGTGAGCGTGAATGTCGAGGGCCATGATTCAGTCTCGTCTAAGTAATTCAGAAACAGTCTTTGATTCAGAAACGACTCGGGGCTGAATAAAACAGCCCCGGTCATTTAACGTTTTGCTTGAAGCCTCAACCTACGCGGTAGTTTGGCGCTTCCTTGGTGATCTGCACGTCGTGAACGTGGGATTCGGCCATGCCGGCACCGGTGATCCGCACGAATTCAGGCTTGGTGCGCATTTCTTCGATGTTGGCGCTGCCGGTGTAACCCATCGAGGAACGCAGACCGCCCATCAACTGGTGAATGATCGCGCTCAGGGTGCCCTTGTAAGGAACACGGCCTTCGATGCCTTCCGGAACGAGTTTCTCGGCGCCTGCCGAGGAGTCCTGGAAGTAACGGTCGGAAGAACCTTGAGCCTGGGACATGGCGCCCAGCGAACCCATGCCGCGATAAGCCTTGTACGAACGGCCCTGGAACAGTTCGATCTCGCCCGGTGCTTCTTCAGTACCGGCGAACATCGAGCCCATCATCACGCAGGAAGCACCGGCAACGATGGCCTTGGACAGGTCACCGGAGAAACGGATGCCGCCGTCGGCGATCAACGGAACGCCAGTGCCTTCAAGGGCAGCGGCAACGTTGGCGATGGCACTGATTTGCGGAACGCCGACACCGGCGACGATACGGGTGGTGCAGATCGAGCCTGGGCCGATACCGACCTTGACTGCGTCGGCGCCGGCTTCGGCCAGGGCCTTGGCGGCTGCGCCGGTGGCGATGTTGCCGCCGATCACCTGCACTTCAGGGAAATTCTCTTTGACCCAGCGAACGCGGTCGATCACGCCTTTGGAGTGACCGTGCGCGGTGTCGACCACCACCACGTCAACGCCGGCATTGACCAGGGCTGCAACGCGGTCACCGGTATCTTTACCGGTACCGACTGCTGCGCCGACGCGCAGACGACCTTGGTCGTCCTTGCTGGCCAGCGGGTAGGCCTTGGCTTTTTCGATGTCTTTGACGGTCATCATGCCTTTGAGGGCAAACTTGTCGTCAACGATCAGGACTTTTTCCAGGCGGTGCTTGTGCAGCAGCTCGCGGACTTCGTTCTTGTTGGCGCCTTCGCGCACGGTGACCAGACGCTCTTTCGGCGTCATCACTTCACGTACGGTGGCTTCCAGACGGGTTTCGAAACGCACGTCACGGGAAGTGACGATGCCGACCAGGTCGCCATCGTGCAAAACCGGAACGCCGGAAATGTTGTGCATGCGGGTCAGTTCGAACAGATCACGAACCGTGGCGTCAGCCTCGATGGTGATTGGGTCCTTGACCACACCGGCTTCGAACTTCTTGACCTTGCGAACTTCGGCAGCTTGCTGCTCGATGGTCATGTTCTTGTGGATAATGCCGATGCCACCTTCCTGAGCCATGGCGATTGCCAGACGGGCTTCGGTGACGGTGTCCATGGCGGCAGAAACCAGAGGAATGTTCAGCTCGATGCCACGGGTAAGGCGGGTCTTCAGACTGACTTCGTTAGGAAGCACCTCGGAATAACCGGGCACTAGGAGAATGTCGTCGAAGGTCAGAGCTTCTTGGCTGATACGCAGCATCGCGGGGGCTCCCGAGCGGGAAAATGGAAGCGCGCCATTATACTCAGACACCCTACCGGGCTCAATGTAAAACTTGTCTTATATCAATGTTGCTGATGTACGGGAAAAACGCCCCTCACAACTCGACCTTGACCCAGCTCACCGGTTGATCCAGCCAGTCGGCGAATTCGTCGATGAAACTCTGCTTGAAGCCCGCCTCCAGCCAGTTGTTGAAGATGAAACCGAGGTTGGAAAAACCGCACTCCTGCAAATACAGGAAACCGTTGATGTCGTCTTCGTGCCCGCATTCTGGGCAGGTGAAGTTGTCGGTGCGGCCCGGCATCCAGTCTTCCAGGCTTTCGAACAGCGCTTCGCCGATCTCCTGGCGGCACTCGGCACAACCGGCTTCTTCGAGAAAACCTTTGGCCGGGGTGTAGATGCAGCGCTTGGTGATGACTTCCAGCCCATTGATCGGCTCACCGAACGGCAGCGCCTCGGGGTGCAGCACCACCGCGCGGGCACCATCGGCGATGGCGTAGGCCATGCGATTACCGGTGCGCCCACAGGTGCTCAGCTCTTCCTTGACGATGTTCTTGCGCACCAGCCAGCGCAGGATCGCCCGGGCCCGGGGCTCGTGCACCGGCAGGTTGGAGATTTTCGGGACGATGATGCTTTGGGAATTCATGGTGCAAGCCTGCTGCGTCAAAGGATGTTCTGCGACGAACGCGGCCGGCAGCTTAATCCCTGACAAAATCCGGTCAAGTGCTTAAATAGCGGCCGATCAGCGCAATCCCGCTCGCCAGCACCAGCCAGGTCACCAACCGCACGAAGGCCTCGCGGGACAGGCGCATGGTCAAGCGCCGTCCGACCCACAAGCCCAGCGCCATCGCCGGCAACAGGCACAGCGCAAGCATCAACAAGGGTAGCTCGGCATACACCCCGGCGATGGCGAACAGGCTCAAACGCACCACCGTGCTGCAACTGATCAGCGCACTTTGCGTGGCCCGCGCCGCATCCTTGGGCAGTCGGCTGTTGAGGTAGATCGCATAAAGAAAGCCGCCACTGCCGAACAGCGCGCCGAACAGCCCGCCCACCGTGCCCATCGGCAACGCCCACCCGGCAGCCAACTGCGCCGGCCGCGCCTTGATCCACAAGCTGTAGATCGCATAAGCACTGATGAACAACCCCATCAGCAGCAACAGCAGGTCGGACTTGAGGTTAAGCAGGAAAATCACCCCCAACGTGCACCCCACCGCCATGCACGGCAACAGCCGCAGCAATTCCGGTTTCGCCACGTCGCGCCGCGACGGCAGCAGATTGCCGAACGCCGCGACGAAATCCAGCAGCACCAGCAACGGCACGATCTTCGACAGCGGCATGAACAGAATCAGGATCGGCCCGGCCACCAATGCGGTGCCGAAACCGGCAATCCCGAACACGATGTAGGCCAGCGCGATGGCCAGCCCGATCACCACCCAGCCCTGCGCGCCCCACGCCCATTCGCTCAACAACCCCGCCACACTCATTCGCTCGCTTCCTTTATAAGCCTGCGATGACTTTAGCCAGCGCCGAGGGTTGCGACTAATATCATCGAAACCGCCAAGCCATCTCGAAAAGGCATGCCTCGTGCTTTCAACCCGTCAATTGCGTTACTTCGTGGAAATCGCCGAGAGCGGCAGCTTCAGTGCCGCAGCCGAACGGCTGTTCATTGCCCAGTCGGCGCTGAGCCGGCAGATCAAGGACATGGAAACCCGCCTGCAAACGCCGCTTTTCGAACGCACCGCACGCCAGCCCCGGCTCACCGCCGCTGGTGAAGCGTTCCTGCCCCGGGCGAGAAACCTGCTGAATGAATTGAACAAGGCCAGCACCCTGGCCACGGAAATCGGCCAGGGCCAGCGCGGTATTTTGCGCGTGTGCCACTCGAGTACCGTGCCAATCAGTGGCCGACTATTGCGCGACATGAGCGCATATCTGGATCAACAACCCGGGGTTTCGCTGGACATCGGCACGCTCTCCTCGGAGGCACAACTTGAAGAACTGGCCGAGGGCCGGCTCGATATCGGCCTTCTGCGCCTGCCAGTGCTGCGCCAGCGCGAAGGTGTTCAGGTTGTGCCGCTCTACACCGAACGTTTGCTGCTTGCCGTGCCGGCAGATCATCGACTGGCGTTGGCGGAGGCAGTCGATCTGGCGCAATTGAAGGACGAAGCGTTCATCTCCATCCCGCATCCGCAGCGCGGCGGGCTGAGTTATTTGTGCGCCGACCTGTGCATGCGTCACGGCTTCTTCCCCCAGGCTGCGCGAGTGATGTCGCGCAAGACCACGCAATTGCAGTTGATCCAGGCCGGATTCGGCATCGCTCTGCTGCCGGAATCGATGCAGGACATCGCACCCGCCGGCGTGAGATTTCTGCCGCTGACCGGCAATTGCCAGAGCACTGTCGCCCTCGCATCTCGGCAAAATCCCACACCGTTGGTGCAACACTTCCTCCAGACATTCACCGGCGAATGCCTTTAAACTGCGCCCATGATTAAAGATCCCTTTGCAAGACTCGGCCTCGACCGCGAAGTCCTGACCGTCAGCCAGCTCAACGGCCGCGCGCGGGTGTTGCTCGAAGACGTGTTCAGCAACATCTGGGTCGAAGGCGAAATCTCCAACCTCGCCCGCCCGGCGTCCGGCCACGTGTATTTCACGCTCAAGGACAGCGGCGCGCAGGTGCGTTGCGCACTGTTTCGCCAGAACGCCGCGCGGGTGCGTCAGGCGCTGAAGGATGGTCTGGCGGTCAAAGTGCGCGGCAAGGTCTCGCTGTTCGAAGGGCGTGGCGACTATCAGCTGATCCTCGACACCGTGGAGCCCGCCGGTGACGGTGCGCTGCGTCTGGCCTTCGATGCCTTGAAGGAAAAGCTCAGCGCCGAAGGCCTGTTCAGTGCCGAGCGCAAGGTACCGCTGCCGGCGCACCCGCAGCGCATCGGCATCATCAGTTCGCCGACCGGCGCGGTGATCCGCGACATCATCAGCGTGTTCCGCCGCCGCGCGCCGCAGGTACAGCTGACGCTGATCCCGACCGCCGTTCAGGGCCGCGAAGCCACCGCGCAAATCGTCCGCGCCCTGAAACTGGCGGATGCCCGTGGCTTCGACGCGCTGATCCTGGCCCGTGGCGGCGGCTCGCTGGAAGACCTCTGGTGCTTCAACGAAGAGGCCGTGGCCCGGGCGGTGGATGCCTGCGTCACGCCGATCGTCAGTGCGGTCGGCCATGAAACCGATGTGTCGATCAGCGACTTCGTGGCGGACGTGCGCGCACCGACGCCGTCCGCTGCTGCCGAACTGCTTGCCCCGGATTCCAGCCACCTGATCCGTCAGGTCGAAAGCCTGCATCGCCGGTTGGTAATGCGCATGCGTGACCGCCTGATGCGCGATCGCCTGCGCCTTGAAGGCATGAGCCGCCGCCTGCGCCATCCCGGCGAACGTCTGCGCCAGCAGGCACAGCGCCTGGATGACCTGGACATGCGCATGCGCCGGGCGTTCGAGCGCCAGCTCAATACTCGTCGCGAACGCCTGATTCGTCTCGAAACCCGCCTCGCCGGGCAACATCCGGGGCGCCAACTGGCCTTGCTGCGCCAGCGCCTCGACAGTCTTGCCGAGCGCCTGCCACGCGCCATGAACGAAGGCCTGAAACGCCGTCGTCTGCAGTTGCAAAGCCAGATGCAGACCCTGCACGTGGTCAGCCCGCTGGCGACTCTCGGTCGTGGCTACAGCATTCTGCTGGATGAACGCGGCAACGCGATCCGCAACGCCGCGCAGACCCACACTGGCCAGCGCCTCAAGGCCAGACTGGGCGAAGGCGAACTGCAAGTGCGCGTCGAGGACAATCACCTGACGCCCGTCACCCTTTCTTTACTGGACTGATCCATGCCGCGTTTTCTCGCTCCGCTGCTGTTACTGTGCCTGACCTTCAACGCCCACGCCGACAGTTACATCACCCGCTTGCTGAACAAACCGGTGCCGGGCGGCGTGGCTGTCGTCGATCTGGGGGCCGCTGCGCAAGCGCCGAAAGCCACGTATCAGGGCAAACCGGTGCTGGTGGTCAAGGAACAGAACAACTGGCTGGCGATTGTCGGCGTTCCGTTGACCATCAAACCTGGCGTTCAGCAGATCAGCAGTGGCGGCCGTAACCTCAACTTCAATGTCGGCAACAAGAAATACCCGGAACAGCACATCACCCTGAAGAACACTCAGCAGGTCAATCCGAACCCGGCCAATCTCAAGCGCATCGAGGGCGAACTGGCCGAACAGATCAAGGCCTACCGCAGTTTCAGCCCGAATACCCCGAGCAACCTGTTGCTGGACAAACCGGTCAACGGGCCGCTGTCGAGCAAGTTCGGCGTGCGCCGTTTCTTCAACGGTGAAGAGCGCAATCCGCACGCAGGTCTGGACTTCGCGGTGCCGGCCGGCACGCCGATCAAGACCCCGGCGGCGGGCAAGGTGATCCTGATCGGCAACTACTTCTTCAATGGCAACACCGTGTTCGTCGACCACGGCCAGGGCTTCATCAGCATGTTCTGCCATATGTCGAAGATCGATGTGCAGAACGGCCAGCAACTGGCCCGCGGTGCGGTGGTTGGCAAGGTGGGCGCCACAGGTCGGGCGACCGGGCCGCACATGCACTGGAACGTCAGCCTGAACGACGCGCGGGTCGATCCGGCGATTTTCATTGGGGCTTTCCAGCCTTGATTTCAGGCTGAACACCCACCAGCAGGGATTGCGCACGACGAATGGTCCGCGCAATCCCCGTCAACAATTACCGCCATATCAAGAATAAAATCTCGGAAAAAGCCGCTTTCCGGGTATTCCTCTCAATTTTTTTCGACTGCTTGCCATCCTCTCCCCCCGCGGTTAGGGTTGAAGGCATGAAAACCTCTCACACCCTCATTCAGCTTCGCCAGCACCGCAGCCTGTGCCTCGTCAGCGCACGACTGCCGGGCTGAATCGCTGCGCCTCGTCCCACGCTTTTCCAAGAACGTTCGTTCCACCGGCAGGCCGCCTCTTTTCGGCCCAGACAATAAGGAATTTCCCGATGAGCATGCTCAAAGACCCGTCTTCGAAATACCGCGCGTTTCCTGTGATCAACCTGCCGGACCGCACCTGGCCGTCGAAAACCATCGATACGGCGCCGATCTGGTGCAGCTCCGACCTGCGTGACGGCAACCAGTCGTTGATCGAGCCAATGGACGCGGTGAAAAAGCTGCGCTTCTGGAAAACCCTGGTGCAGGTGGGCGTGAAGGAAATCGAGGCGTCGTTCCCGGCCGCTTCGCAAACCGACTTCGACTTCGTGCGTACCCTGATCGAAGACGGCCACATCCCGGACGACACCACTATTCAAGTGCTGACCCAGGGCCGTGAAGATCTGATCGAGCGCACCTTCGAATCCCTGCGCGGGGCGAAGAAAGCCATCGTTCACCTGTACAACGCCACCTCCCCTTCTTTCCGTCGCATCGTGTTCAACCAGGACAAGGACGGGATCAAGGCCATCGCCGTGAACGCCGCCAAGCTGTTCGTCAAATACGCAGCCATGCAGCCGGACACCGAGTGGACCTTCGAGTACTCACCGGAAACCTTCAGCGCCACCGAGCTGGAATTCGCCAAGGAAGTCTGTGACGCGGTGATCGAGGTCTGGAACCCGACGCCTGAGCACAAGATCATCCTCAACCTGCCGGCCACTGTTGAATGCGCGACGCCGAACGTCTACGCCGACCAGATCGAGTGGTTCCACCGCAACATCAACCGTCGTGACAGCGTGATCATCAGCCTGCACACCCACAACGACCGTGGCACCGGCGTGGCCGCCACCGAGTTGGGCCTGATGGCCGGCGCCGACCGCGTCGAAGGCTGCCTGTTCGGCAACGGCGAGCGTACCGGCAACGTCGACCTCGTGACCGTGGCACTGAACATGTACACCCAGGGTCTCGACCCGCAACTGGACTTCTCCGACATCGACGGCGTGCGCAAAGTCGTCGAAGAGTGCAACCAGATCCTGGTTCACCCGCGTCACCCGTACGTCGGCGACCTGGTCCACACCGCGTTCTCCGGCTCCCACCAGGATGCGATCCGCAAGGGCTTCGCCCAGCAGAAATCCGATGCACTGTGGGAAGTACCGTACCTGCCGATCGACCCTGCCGACATCGGCCGCAGCTACGAGGCGGTGATCCGCGTCAACAGCCAGTCGGGCAAGGGCGGCATCGCCTACTTGCTGGAACAGGAATACGGCATCAGCCTGCCGCGTCGCATGCAGATCGAATTCAGCCAGGTCGTGCAGCGTGAAACCGATCGCCTGGGCCTGGAGATGACCGCGCAGCAAATCCACGCGCTGCTGCACAGCGAATACCTGCAAGCCAACACCCCGTACGCGCTGGTCAGCCATCGCCTGCAGGAAGAAAACGGCAACAGCGCCGTCGAAGTGGAAGTGGCGAGCAAGGGGCAGGGCGAAACCAACCTGCACTGGCGCGGCAAGGGCAACGGCGCGCTGGAAGCGCTGGTGGCCGGTCTGCCGATTCCGGTGGAGATCATGGACTACAACGAACACGCTATCGGCGCGGGCACCAACGCCAAGGCGGCGGCCTACATCGAACTGCGTGTGAACGGCGAACGTGCGGTACACGGCGTGGGCATCGATGAAAACATCACCACCGCCAGCTTCAAGGCCCTGTTCAGCGCGCTGAACCGCTCGCTGAGCCAGCCGGAAGCGAAAGCGGCGTAACTGACCGCTGCAATGCAAAAGGCCCCGGGGTTTGCACCTCGGGGCCTTTTTCGTTCCGATCGCGATTATCAGGTGAACTCGAAGGTGTCCGCGTCAAGATTCGCCGGGAACCGCTCGCGGTAGGCCGCCAGCGAAGCCGCTTCCAGAACCACCTTGAACACCCCGTCAGCCTCCCCCGCCGCCAGCAAACTCTCGCCCTGGAAATCCAGCACCTGACTGTCGCCCGTATACGCGAAACCCTTGCCATCGGTGCCCACCCGGTTGACCGCCGCCACATAACACAGGTTTTCGATGGCCCGGGC
This sequence comes from Pseudomonas aphyarum, assembly GCF_028657055.1. Taxonomy (NCBI): domain Bacteria; kingdom Pseudomonadati; phylum Pseudomonadota; class Gammaproteobacteria; order Pseudomonadales; family Pseudomonadaceae; genus Pseudomonas; species Pseudomonas aphyarum. The sequence continues at coordinate 52,043 of NZ_JAMDGS010000008.1, read as the reverse complement.
CGGCAGCAACCGGTTCCAGTGCTGACGCCGCGCACCCGGCCAGTTGGCGGTGTACAGCAGCAGGTCGGTGTCCTGCGCATCACGGCTCCACACCGGGAAGCGCAAGTCGTAACAAATCAGCGGACGCACCCGCCAGCCCTTGAGCTCGAACTGCACCTGGCGCTCGCCGGGGGTGTAGTGGTTGTGCTCGCCGGCCATGCGGAACAGGTGACGCTTGTCGTAATGCAGCACTTCGCCGTCCGGCCGTGCCCACAGCAAGCGGTTGCGATGACTGCCGTCGGCGGCCTGAATGATCACGCTGCCGGTGACGACCGCATTCAGTTTCGCCGCCTGGATCCGCAGCCATTTGCTGGTGGGGCCGTTTTCGGCTTCGGCCAAGGTTTCGGACTCCATGGAGAATCCGGTGGTGAACATCTCCGGCAGGATGATCAGATCCGCACCGCGCGCCTGCTCCAGCAAGGCGTCGAAATGCTCAAGGTTGGCCTGACGGTCATGCCAGGCCAGGCTGGTCTGGATCAGCGCCAGATTGAGATCGGGTAACGCACTCAGATCACGCATAGTTTGGCCGCCGCTTCCCGCAGCGTCTCCTCACGTTTGGCAAAGCACAGGCGCACCAGGCGCTGGCCTTCGGGTGGATTCTGGTAGAACACCGACACCGGAATACTCGCCACGCCATGCTCGCGGGTCATCCACATCGCCATCTCGACATCGTTAAGGTCGGGGCGAATCTGCGAGTAATCGACCAGCTGGAAATAGGTGCCGGTGACGCGGGTGAAACTGAATCGCGACGGCGCCAGCAGATCACAGAACAGATCGCGCTTGGCCTGATAGAAGCCCGGCAGTTCTTCGACGTGTTCCGGATGCTCAGCCATGTAATCGGCCAGAGCGAACTGCAACGGTGTCACACCACAGAAACTGACGTACTGATGCACCTTACGCAACTCGGCAGTCAGGGCCGGCGGCGCCACGACGTAACCGGTTTTCCAGCCGGTGACGTGATAGGTCTTGCCGAACGAACTGACTACGAAGGCGCGCTGATACAACTCTTCATGGGCCAGCACGCTGACGTGTGCGACGCCGTCGAACACCAGGTGTTCGTAGACTTCATCGCTGATCACATAGATGTCGCGATCTCGGATCAATGCCGCCAGTTGATCCAGCTCGGCGCGACTGATCAATGCACCGCTCGGGTTGTGCGGGGTGTTGAGGATGATCATCCGCGTGCGCGGGCTCAGGGCTGCGCTGAGTTTGTCGAAGTCGATGGAGAAATCTTTCAGGCCCAACTGCACATGCACGCAGCGCCCGCCGGCCAGTTCTACTGCTGGCTCGTAGCTGTCGTAGGCCGGGTCGAACACGATGACTTCGTCGCCGCTGTGGATAACCGCCTGGATGGCGCAGAAGATTGCCTGGGTCGCGCCGGGGGTCACGGTGACTTCGGTATCGGCATCGACGTTGGCGCCATAACTGCGGGCGATTTTCGCCGCGATCTGCTGACGCAGCGCTGGCAGGCCGGTCATGGGCGAATACTGGTTATGGCCGTTGGCGATGTGTCGACCGACCGCGTCGCGCAGTGCCTGCGGGCCGTCGAAATCGGGAAAACCCTGGGAAAGGTTGATCGCTCCGGTCTGCGCCGCGAGCTGAGACATCTGCGTGAAAATAGTGATGCCGACATTCGGCAGCTTACTGGTGATCATCGGGGTTCCCTGCTCTGCCCCGGCTCTGACGACGGCGCGGGAGAGCCCGAGGATAGCCCATCCGGCGCCCATAAAAAAAGGGCGCCAAACGGCGCCCCTTCTCTCTGTTCGCAACGACCTTATTTCTTGTCGCGACGCTTCTTACTGGCCTTCTTGTTGTGCGACATCAAACGACGCTTCTTGTTGACCTGGCGGTCGGTCAGCGTGTTCTTGTTGCCTTCGTACGGGTTCTCGCCGCCCTTGAACTCGATACGGATCGGCGTACCGACCAGTTTGAGCACACGGCGGTAAGTGTTTTCCAGATAACGCACGTACGACTTCGGCACTTTCTCGATCTGGTTGCCGTGGATCACGATGATCGGCGGGTTCGCACCACCCAGGTGAGCGTAACGCAGCTTGATCCGGCGGCTGTTGACCATCGGCGGCTGGTGCTCGCTGACCGCGTCTTCGAGAATCTGCGTCAGGCGGCTGGTCGGCCAGCGGGTGACCGCCGACTTGAACGAGTTCTGCACCGAGGCGTAGAGGTTGCCCACGCCAGTACCGTGCAGTGCCGAGATGAAGTGGATATCGGCGAAGTCGACGAAGAACAACCGACGCTGCAGTTCGACCTTCACGAAGTCGCGCTCGCTCGGCGTCATGCCGTCCCACTTGTTGATCGCGATCACCAGCGCACGACCTGCTTCAAGGGCGAAGCCCAGCAGGTTGAGGTCGTGATCGACCACGCCTTCGCGGGCGTCCATCACGAAGATCACCACGTTGGCGTCTTTGATTGCCTGCAGGGTTTTGACCACGGAGAATTTTTCGACTTCTTCGTGGATCTTGCCGCGCTTGCGCACACCGGCGGTGTCGATCAGCGTGTACTTCTCGTCGTTACGCTCGAACGGGATGTAGATACTGTCGCGGGTGGTGCCGGGCTGGTCATAGACGATAACCCGGTCTTCACCGAGCATGCGGTTGACCAGGGTCGACTTGCCGACGTTCGGACGGCCGATGATGGCGATCTTGATCCCGTCTTTTTCGCTCGGGCCAGGAATGCGCTTGGCTTCCTCGCCTTCGGCGACCACTTCTTCCTCTTCACCTTCGGCAGGCTCGTCATCATCGCGCGGGAAATCGCTCAGGGCGGCTTCCAGCAATTGCGTGATGCCGCGACCGTGGGCGCCGGCGATCGGAATCGCGTGGCCCATGCCCAGCGGGGCGAATTCGGCGCGGGCCATTTCCGGGTCGATGTTGTCGACCTTGTTGGCCACCACGTGGGAACGCTTGTTACGTTTGCGCAAGTGTTCGGCGATCATCTGGTCGGCGGCGGTGAAACCGGCCTTGGCATCTACCAGGAACAGAACGACATCCGCTTCTTCGATGGCCAGCAGCGACTGCTCGGCCATTTTTTCGTCCATACCATGCTCGTCACCGGAGATACCGCCGGTGTCGATCAGAATGTAGGAACGCCCTTGCCACTTGGCCTCACCGTACTGGCGATCACGGGTCAGACCGGACAAGTCGCCGACGATGGCGTCGCGAGTCCTGGTCAGGCGGTTGAACAAGGTGGACTTGCCGACGTTCGGTCGGCCCACCAGGGCGATTACGGGAACCATGCGGCTCTCCACTTCGTTATTTCAGAAAATACAAAAGCCGCTGCGAGGCAGCGGCTGGTGCTCGGGGCAACACCCGTGGGTGCTGCAAACCCTGCAGAAGCAAGGCCGCCTGGGGAGTTAACCCCAAGCATAGTTGTTACTTGATGGTCAGGGCTTCCAGTTTGCCGCTGTTGCCATATACATAAATCGTGTCACCCACCACCAGCGGACGGGCACGCAGGCCGTCGCTGTCGATGCGCTCGCGGCCGACGAAACGACCGTCCACCTGACTCAGCAGGTGCAGGTAACCTTCCAGGTCACCGACTGCAACGTAGCTGGAGAACACTTCCGGCGCCGACAGTTGACGACGGGCCAGCGAGTCGTTGCTCCACAGTGCTGTGGTGGAACGCTCGTCGACGCCTTCAACGGTGCCCGACGACAGGCTTACGTAGACGTTGCCGAAACCCTGGGCAACACCGGCGTAGCTCGACGCGTCGCGTTGCCAGAGTTGACGGCCGCTTTCCAGATCCAGTGCCGCAACGCGACCCTGATAGCTGGCAACGTACAGGGTACCGCCGGACAGCAGCAGACCGCCGTCGATGTCGACCACGCGCTCCAGTTCCGAACGACCTTGTGGAATCGCGATCCGCTGTTCCCAGACCGGCACGCCGTTGGAAATGTCGAGAGCGACCACTTTACCGGTCGACAGGCCAGCCACCGCGAGGCGGTTGGTGACGATCGGTGCGCTGGTGCCGCGCAGGGTCAGTACGGCCGGAGTGCTGTCATACACCCAACGCTGATTGCCGGTGGACGCGTCCAGACCGATCAGACGATCGTCCTGGGTCTGTACCACCACCACGTCACCGTTGTTGGCCGGTGGCGCGAGGACTTCGCTGTTGACGCGCGAGCGCCACTTCTCTTCGCCGTTGATGGCGTCGAGGGCAACGACTTCACCGCGCAGGGTGCCGACCATGACCAGACCGTAACCCACGCCAACGGCGCCGGACACAGGCAGTTCAAGGTCTTTCTTCCATTTCACGTCGCCGTTACCGCGATCCAGGCCCATCACGATACCGGTCACGTCGGCCGCGTAGATGGTGTCACCGTCGATCGCCGGCACCAGCATGTTGTACGTTTCGCCCTGACCGTCACCGATCGAGCGGCTCCACTGCTTGTGCAGGACCACTTCTTCTTTGAAGTCGGTCAGCTCGGCCGGTGGCAGTTCTTTTTTGCTGTTGCTGCTGCAACCCGCGGCCAGAATGGCCAGAGCCAGCAATGCTGCATGCTTCCAACGGATCACGTCACGCATCCCCTTTGGCCAGGTCGTCCAGCTTGATTTGAAGGCCACCGACCGCCGCTTCATCCGACAGTGCCGCCTTGGCTTTTTGATACGCCGCGTTCGCTTCGTCGGTACGGCCCAGCTGTACCAGCAGGTCGCCCTTGAGTTCTTCGCGAGTGGCCAGGAACGACTTGTCGGCATCGCCTTCGAGCAGTTTCAGGGCTTCATCGGCCTTGTTCTGTGCACCCAGTACCTGCGCCAGACGCTGACGGGCGATTTCGCCCAGCGCCGGATTGGCCGGTTTGGCAACGATGGCCTTGAGTTCGGTCGCCGCATCGTCCAGCTTGCCGCTGTCGACCGCTACCTTGGCCACGAACAGGCTGCCGTACTGCGCGTAGGCAGAACCGCCGAATTCGCTGTTGAGCTTGCCGGCCAGATCCGCAACGCGCGCTGCGTCAGGCTTGCCGTCCGGGGTCAGCGTGGTTTCCAGCAATTGCTGATAGAGCACCGAGGCGCCTTGCGACTGGTTGCTCTGATACTTGTGAAAAGCCTGCCAGCCGAACACGATGACCAGCGCCAACAGGCCGCCGGTGACCAGAGGTTTGCCGTTGCGTGTCCACCAGTCCTTCAAATCCGCCAACTGTTCGTCTTCGGTACTCGACACCCCAATACTCCTTAATCGCTAAATCGGCTGTTTAGACAGCTTCAACCCTGCACGACGCAGGTGGCCAGGTGTGCAGCGAGCGCATCCCAGGCAATGCTTTGTTGTTCGCCCTGGCCACGCAGGGGTTTGAAACCTACCACTTGCTGGGCCATTTCGTCGTCACCGAGGATCAGTGCGTACAGCGCACCGCTCTTGTCGGCTTTCTTGAACTGGCTCTTGAAGCTACCGGCGCCGGCATTGACTTGCAGGCGCAGGTTGGGCAGTTGGTCGCGTACACGCTCGGCCAGGGCCAGACCGGCCAGCTCTGCTTCTTCGCCGAAGGCGCAGAGATAGACGTCGACCTGACGGGAGATTTCTTCCGGGATCTGCTCCAGGGTTTCCAGCAGCAGCACCAGACGCTCGATGCCCATGGCGAAACCGACGCCCGGGGTCGGTTTGCCGCCCATCTGCTCGACCAGACCGTCATAGCGCCCACCCGCGCAGACGGTGCCCTGGGCGCCGAGCTTGTCGGTGACCCATTCGAATACGGTTTTGCTGTAGTAATCCAGACCACGCACCAGTTTCGGGTTCAGCACGTAAGGAATGCCGACGGCATCCAGACGGGCTTTCAGGCCTTCGAAGTGGGCACGGGATTCGTCATCCAGGTAGTCGGCCATTTTCGGCGCATCGACCAGCACGGCCTGGGTGTCGGCATTTTTGGTGTCGAGCACGCGCAGCGGGTTGGTTTTCAGGCGACGCTGGCTGTCTTCGTCCAGTTTGTCGTGGTGCGCCGAGAGGTACTCGACCAGCGCTTCACGATAACGGCCGCGGGACTCGCTGGTGCCCAGACTGTTGAGCTCAAGCTTGACCGCATCGCGGATGCCCAGTTCGCCCCACAGGCGCCAGGTCAGCACGATCAGTTCGGCGTCGATGTCCGGACCGTCGAGGTTGAACACCTCCAGACCGATCTGGTGGAACTGGCGATAACGGCCTTTCTGTGGGCGCTCGTGACGGAACATCGGGCCGATGTACCAGAGCTTCTGCACCTGGCCACCGCCGGTGATGCCGTACTCGAGCACTGCACGCACGCACGCGGCCGTACCTTCCGGACGCAGGGTCAGGGAGTCGCCGTTGCGGTCTTCGAAGGTGTACATCTCTTTTTCGACGATGTCGGTCACTTCACCGATCGAGCGCTTGAACAGCTCGGTGAACTCGACGATCGGCATGCGGATCTGCTTGTAACCGTAGTTATCCAGCAGACGCGAAACGGTACCTTCGAAATAACGCCATACCGGCGTCTGTTCCGGCAGGATGTCGTTCATGCCACGAATGGCTTGCAGAGACTTGCTCACAGAAATTCCTTAATTCGTTCGATCAGCCGCGCGCGATAACCGCTGCGTCAGCTTCGACCTTCTCGGCCGCTTTCTCGCGGATCAGCTTTTCCAGCTCGTCCACCAGATTGTCATTCGTCAGTTTCTGCGACGGCTTGCCGTCGATGTAAATCAGGTTTGGCGTGCCGCCGGTCAAGCCGATATGGGCTTCCTTGGCTTCGCCGGGGCCGTTGACCACGCAACCGATCACCGCGACATCCAGCGGCACCAGCAGGTCTTCAAGGCGCCCCTCCAGCTCGTTCATGGTCTTGACCACATCGAAGTTCTGCCGCGAGCAGCTCGGGCAGGCGATGAAGTTGATGCCACGGGAACGCAGATGCAAAGACTTGAGAATGTCGTAACCGACCTTCACTTCCTCGACCGGGTCGGCCGCCAGCGAGATGCGGATAGTATCGCCAATCCCCTCGGCGAGCAGCATACCTAGGCCCACGGCGGATTTCACTGTACCGGAGCGCAATCCACCGGCTTCGGTGATGCCCAGGTGCAGCGGCTGGACGATTTCCTTGGCCAGCAGGCGGTAGGCTTCAACGGCCATGAACACGTCGGAAGCCTTCACGCTGACCTTGAAGTCCTGAAAATTCAGGCGTTCGAGGTGTTCAACGTGACGCAGGGCGGACTCGACCAGCGCAGCCGGCGTCGGCTCGCCGTATTTCTTTTGCAGGTCTTTTTCCAGCGAGCCGGCGTTGACGCCGATGCGGATCGGAATCCCGCGGTCACGGGCGGCATCGACCACCGCACGCACGCGGTCTTCGCGACCGATGTTGCCCGGGTTGATGCGCAGGCAGTCCACACCCAGTTCGGCCACGCGCAGAGCGATCTTGTAGTCGAAATGGATGTCGGCAACCAATGGCACCTTGACCAGTTGCTTGATCTTGCCGAACGCCTCGGCGGCGTCCATGTCCGGTACCGAAACGCGGACGATGTCGACGCCAGCGGCTTCCAGACGGTTGATCTGTGCGACGGTGGCAGCGACGTCATTGGTGTCGCTGTTGGTCATGCTCTGCACAGCGATAGGGGCATCGCCGCCCACGGGCACGTTACCGACCCAGATCTTGCGCGATTCGCGACGTTTGATTGGAGATTCGCCGTGCATGACTTATTGACCCAACTTCAGGCGAGCGGTCTCGCCACTGGTGAACGGAGCGACATCGACCGGCTGGCCGTTGTAGCTGACCTGCGCGCCACGGGCAACGCCCAGACGCACGGCAAACGGAGGCTTGCCGACGACAGACAGGCTGTCGCCCTTGCGCTTGAGGCCGCTGTACAGCACTTTACCGCTGCCATCGGTCACTTGAGTCCAGCAATCGGCGATGAACTGCACCTGAACCTGGCCCTGACCTGCAGCCGGAGTAACGGGCGCTGTCGGCGCGGGTGCAGCCACGGCCGGAGCTGCCGGGGCAGTAACGGTCGGTGCAGGTGTGGCCGGAACGGCAGGTGCTGGAGTTGCCGGAGCAGCCACCACAGGCGCTGGCGTATGAACCGGTGCAGCCGGAGTCGCGGCTGGCGCAGCAGGTGCCGGAGCAACCGGTGCGGTCGCTGGCGCTGCGGCCTCGGTCTCGGTACCGGTCGATTCAGCCGTGGTTTCCGATTGAGGCAGCGCCAGAGCGGTCGAGCCCTCGGCTTCGCCTTCTGCGACGGCCTGGTCTTCCGGCTCGTCCAGCGGATGAATCTGGGTGGTGCCGTCGGCGCCTTCGACTTCGACGTGCTCCGGCGCCAGGCCGATCAGGTCCTTGGTACGCAGCGACGTCTGATCCTGCCACCAGACGAAACCGCCGCCGATGACCGCAATCAGCAGCAACAGGCTGACGATACGCAAAATGGTGTGGGAAACCCGTACCGGCTCTTCGATGCGGCCCAGTGCATGGACATTGCTGCCCTGGGAATCGGTGCCGGTGGACTGGTCGAATTGCTGGACCAGAACGGTCTGATCCATGCCGAGCAATTTGGCGTAGGCGCGAATGTAGCCGCGAGCGAAGGTATGCCCGGGCAACTTGTCGAATGCACCGGCCTCAAGATTGCTCAGGGAAGTCACGGTGAGGTTGAGCTTGAGGGCCACTTCGGCCAGCGACCAGCCATTGCTTTCGCGGGCCTGGCGCAAGGTCTCACCGGGGTTAACGCGATTCGCTGCTACAACTTCGGGATGCGCCGCTTTCATCATTGCTCCGACAGGTATTGCTGATATTCCGGCGTACCGGGATAGAGTCGTTTTAATTGCAGGCCCGCACTGGCGGCCTTGTCGCGATCTTCAAATACTTTTGCCAACCGAACGGCGAGCAACAGACTACGTGCATTTTGCTCGGAGAGCTGGCTGAAACGGTCGTAATAGTCACGCGCGGGCACATAATGCCTGTCTTCGAATGACAACTCAGCCATTTCCAGCAATGCCCGTGGCTGCTGACGGTTCAAACGCAGCGCTTTTTCCAGCTGCTGCTGTGCCAGATCACGCTGCCCGAGCTTCGCCGCCGTCATGCCGAGGTTCTCGAACACCCGCGAACGCTCAGGATACAGGGTATCGGCGGCTGCCTGTTCAAAACGCTCGTAGGCTTCCTTGTAACGCTGTTCTTCGTAGAGAAAACTGCCGTAGTTGTTGAGGATGCGCGCATCGGCGGGACGGGAGGACAAGGCTTTGCGGAAGTGTTCGTCAGCCAGCGCAGGTTCCATTTCGGCCTGGAATACCAGCCCCAGCGCGGCATTGGCGTCGGGATCCGAACCGTCCAGTTCCAGCGCCTTCTTCAGTGGAACCTTGGCCCGCTCGGTCATGCCCTGCTGCAAGTATCCCAGCCCCAGCTGCACGTAGGCAGCCCGCGCTTCGTCACGGCCCTTGCTGGTCTTCATCGGGTTGTAATCGCCCGACAGGACACAACCAGCACACAGGCTGGCCAACAGCAACAGCAGCGCAAAGCGCAGGGACATAGAGATCCTCTCTTAGTTAGTGTTCGCGGCGTTCTGTGCCAGATCGCTGTCGGCGCTCAATTCGCGCACGGCGATGTAACGTTCGCTGCGACGGGTGCGATCCAGCACCTGCCCTACCAATTGACCACAAGCCGCGTCGATGTCCTCACCACGGGTGGTGCGCACGGTGACGTTGAAACCGGCCTGGTGAAGCTGATCCTGGAACCGGCGGATGGCGTTGTTGCTCGGCCGCTCGTACCCGGAATGCGGGAACGGGTTGAACGGAATCAGGTTGATCTTGCACGGAATGTTCTTCAGCAGCTCGATCATTTCCACGGCGTGCTCAAGCTTGTCATTGACGTCCTTGAGCAAGGTGTACTCGATGGTCAGCACGCGCTTCTCGCCCAGTTCGGACATGTAGCGCTGGCACGACTCGAGCAGCATCTTAAGCGGATATTTCTTGTTGATCGGCACCAATTGGTTACGCAATGCGTCATTCGGTGCGTGCAGGGACAACGCCAGGGATACGTCGATGTGCTTGGCCAGCTCATCGATCATCGGCACCACACCCGACGTGGACAGGGTCACGCGGCGCTTGGAGATCCCGTAGCCCAGGTCATCCATCATCAGATGCATGGCGGCCACGACGTTGTCGAAGTTCAGCAGCGGTTCGCCCATGCCCATCATCACCACGTTGGTGATGGCGCGGTCGATGGTAGCCGGAACACTGCCGAAGGATTTGTTGGCAATCCACACCTGACCGATGACTTCGGCGGCGGTGAGGTTGCTGTTGAAGCCTTGCTTGCCGGTGGAGCAGAAACTGCAGTCCAGGGCACAGCCTGCCTGGGACGAAACGCACAGAGTGCCGCGTTTGCCCTGGGGAATGTAAACGGTCTCGACACAGCTGCCGGACGCCACGCGCACCACCCACTTGCGGGTGCCGTCGCTGGAAATGTCCTCGCTGACCACTTCGGGACCACGGACCTCAGCAACAGCCTTGAGCTTTTCGCGCAAGGCCTTGCTGACGTTCGTCATGGCGTCGAAATCATCGACGCCAAAGTGGTGAATCCATTTCATTACCTGACCGGCACGGAAACGCTTCTCCCCGATTGAGTCGAAGAATTTTTCCATTTCCGGCTGGGTCAGACCCAGCAGGTTGGTTTTAACAGTCGATGTAGTCATGGATTCACCTTCACTCTTTAAGCCAATGCTTAGCGAGTGGTTACTTCAGTAGCTGCGAAGAAGTACGAGATTTCACGAGCAGCAGCGGCTTCGGAGTCCGAACCGTGTACAGCGTTGGCGTCGATGGAATCAGCGAAGTCAGCACGGATGGTGCCGGCAGCAGCTTCTTTAGGGTTGGTAGCGCCCATCAGCTCACGGTTCAGAGCGATAGCGTTTTCGCCTTCCAGAACCTGAACAACAACAGGACCGGAGATCATGAAGGCAACCAGGTCGCCGAAGAAGCCACGAGCGCTGTGCTCAGCGTAGAAGCCTTCGGCTTCGGCTTTGGACAGTTGCTTCAGTTTCGAAGCTACAACGCGCAGGCCGGCTTTTTCGAAACGAGTGGTGATCTCGCCGATCACGTTTTTAGCAACGGCGTCAGGCTTGATGATGGAGAAAGTACGTTGAACAGCCATGGTGTAACTCCAGAAACGGTAATTTGCGAAAAATTAAACCCGCGAATTATACGCGGGTTCTTGGGTATTGCCTAACCTGCGAGGACGATCAGTCTATTTCATCATTCCAGAGCTGCTGAACCGCTTCCAACACCTTCTCGCCGACACGGCCAGAGTTGTTGTCGAAGTCAGGCAGCTCCATGATCCATCGCTGCAGGTCGACGAAATTGACAGAAAACGGATCTACACCCGGCTTGCCTTCCGCCAGCTCTTCTGCAATACGTTGAACATCATTCCAACCGTAGCTCATGACAGTCTTACCAGTCAGTGCGGCGCTTCGGCCGCATGGTTAAGCGAATATTTCGGAATTTCGACGGTGATGTCTTCTTCACCGACGATCGCCTGACAAGCCAGGCGCGACTGGGCTTCCAGACCCCAGGCACGATCAAGGAAATCTTCCTCCAACTCGTCGGCTTCTTCCAGCGATTCGAAACCCTCGCGAATGATGCAGTGACAAGTGGTGCAGGCGCAGACGCCGCCGCAGGCGCTTTCCATCTCGATGTGGTGTTCGTGAGCCAGTTCGAGGATCGACGTGCCAGGCGCAGCGTCAACAACCATGCCTTCAGGGCAAAACTTCTCGTGGGGCAGAAAAATGACCTGCGGCATCAGATATCCTCGATTTCATTCAGATTGCGCCCCGACAGAGCGGCTTTCACCGTCTGATCCATACGACGGGCTGCAAAAGCATCGGTCACTTGCGACAGACGCTTGGTCTGCTGCTCGATGGCGTAACCATCGGTGCCTTTCATCAGTTCGGTCAGTTCCTGCACCTGCAGATCGATGACCATGCGCTCTTCAGCGTCGAGCAAACGCTCGCCATCCGCCTCAAGAGCGCCCTGCACCGCTTCGATCAGACGCTGGGCATCGACTTGTTGCTCGCGAAGAACGCGGGCGACTTTGTCGTCATTGGCGTGCTGGAACGAATCTTTCAGCATCTTGGCGATTTCGCCGTCGGTCAGACCATAGGACGGCTTGACCTGAATGCTCGCTTCAACGCCCGAGCCCAGTTCACGGGCAGAAACGCTGAGCAGACCGTCGGCATCGACCTGGAAGGTCACACGAATTTTCGCCGCACCGGCTACCATCGCCGGGATGCCGCGCAATTCGAAGCGAGCCAAAGAGCGGCAATCGCTGATCAGCTCACGCTCGCCCTGCAACACGTGGATCGCCATGGCCGACTGGCCGTCTTTGTAAGTGGTGAAGTCCTGGGCGCGAGCAACGGGGATGGTGGTGTTACGTGGAATCACCTTCTCCATCAGGCCGCCCATGGTTTCCAGCCCCAGGGACAGCGGGATCACGTCGAGCAGCAGCAGTTCACCGCCATCGCGCTTGTTGCCAGCCAGCGTATCGGCCTGGATCGCGGCACCGATGGCCACCACCTGATCCGGGTCGATTTCGGTCAGCGGCTGACGACCGAAGGCTTCGGCGACGGCTTCGCGAACACGTGGAACACGGGTCGAGCCACCGACCATGACCACGGCGTGCACGTCTTCCAGCTCGACGCCGGAATCGCGCACGGCGCGGCGGCAGGCTTTCAGGCTGCGGGCAACCATTGGCTCGATCAGCGCATCGAAGGCTTCGCGGGTCAGCTGTGCTTTCCAGTCGCCGTAGGCAACTTCAACACAGTCAGCATCCGTCAGGGCTTCTTTAGCGGCGCAGGCGGTTTGCAGCAGGCTGCGCTGTGCGCCCGGATCGAGGTCAGCGGACAAACCGGCGCTCTCGATGATCCAGCCGGCAATCGCGTGGTCGAAATCATCGCCACCCAGCGCGCTGTCGCCGCCAGTAGCGAGGACTTCGAAGACACCGCCAGTCAGGCGCAGAATCGAAATATCGAAGGTGCCGCCGCCCAGGTCGTAAATGGCGACCAGGCCTTCGGCATGCTGATCCAGACCGTATGCCACCGCTGCTGCAGTCGGCTCGTTGAGCAGACGCAGCACGTTTAGACCGGCGAGTTTCGCCGCGTCCTTGGTAGCCTGGCGCTGAGCATCGTCGAAGTACGCCGGAACGGTGATCACCGCGCCCACCAGCTCACCGCCAAGGGTGGCTTCAGCGCGCTGACGCAATACTTTCAGGATATCGGCAGAGACTTCGACCGGGCTTTTCGGCCCCTGCACGGTGTCGATGAACGGCATGTGCGATTCGCCGCCGACAAAGCGGTACGGCAGTTGATCGCCCAATTGCTTGACGTCGGACAGACCACGACCCATCAGGCGCTTGACCGACAGCACGGTGTTCAGGGGATCGGAGGACGCAGCCAGTTTGGCTGACTCGCCGACTTCGACGCGATCGGCGTGATAACGCACGGCGGAAGGCAGGATGACCCGCCCTTCGGCGTCGGCCAGCGGCTCGGAAAGACCACTGCGCAACGCAGCGACCAGCGAATTGGTAGTGCCCAAGTCGATCCCCACAGCCAGACGACGCTGGTGCGGTTGAGGACTTTGGCCGGGTTCGGCGATCTGCAGTAGGGCCATCGTGATCAGGACTTATCTGTATATCAGGCGTGCGACCGGAGCGGCACTGGGTTAATCGTCGAGGCGCTCTTCTAACTGGCGCACTTCGTAGGTGAGCTTGTCGAGGAACTGCATGCGCCGCATCAGGCGTTCGGCCTGTTCGCGTTGCGCTGCATCATCCCAACAGGCCGCGAAGCTTTCGTTGAGCTCTTCCTGGGCGGTTTTCAGGCGACGCTTGAAGGCCGCGACACCGTCCAGATCGGCACTGTCCTGCAGATCTTCGAGCTCTTCGCGCCATTGCATCTGCTGCAGAAGAAACTCGGGATCATGGACGGTGACTTCCATCGGCACTTCGTGCCCGCTGATGGTCAGCAGGTAGCGTGCACGCTGGGCCGGACTCTTGAGCGTCTGGTAGGCATCGTTGAGCCGTGCAGACTGCTCGAGCGCCGACCGCTGCTCGCGCTCGGAAGCATCGGCAAAGCGGTCAGGATGAACGCCGCGCGCCAACTCGCGATAGCGCGTGGCCAACTGCTCGAGATCCAGACGAAAGCCCGGTTGCAGCTCGAATAAAGCGAAATGACAAGGAATACCCACGACAAGCCTCAGATGTTGAAGCTTTCGCCGCAGCCACATTCACCGCGTACGTTGGGGTTGTTGAACTTGAAGCCTTCGTTCAACCCTTCCTTGACGAAGTCGAGCTCGGTGCCGTCGAGGTAGGCCAGGCTTTTCGGGTCGATGATCACTTTTTCGCCGTGACTCTCGAACACCTGATCTTCTGCAACCACCTCGTCGACAAACTCCAGCACGTAGGCAAGGCCGGAACAGCCCGTGGTGCGAACACCCAGACGAATCCCTTCACCCTTGCCGCGCCCGTCGAGGGAGCGTCGCACGTGTCGAGCAGCCGCTTCTGTCATGCTGATAGCCATCGTTGACTCCTTACTCGTCGCCCAATGCTTAGATCAAGCCTTTCTTCTGCTTGTAATCGCGAACGGCGGCCTTGATGGCGTCTTCAGCGAGAACCGAGCAGTGGATTTTCACTGGCGGCAGGGCCAGTTCTTCGGCCAGCTGAGTGTTCTTGATGGTTTCAGCTTCGTCCAGGGTCTTGCCCTTCATCCACTCGGTAGCGAGGGAGCTGGAGGCGATAGCCGAACCGCAGCCGTAGGTCTTGAACTTGGCGTCTTCGATAACGCCCTGATCGTTGACCTTGATTTGCAGACGCATCACGTCGCCGCACGCCGGAGCGCCGACCATGCCGGTGCCGACATCAGGATCTTCCGCGTTCATCTTGCCGACGTTGCGCGGGTTTTCGTAGTGGTCGATGACCTTTTCGCTGTAAGCCATGATTCTCAATCCTCACTCATCAGGGCCGCTCTTGAGACCCTGCAACTGCGCTGCGTAAACCGCCGCGTCGCTACAGGATCTGTATCCGGCGGCTTCTATATTTAGTGTGCCGCCCACTCGATCTTCGAGATATCGACGCCGTCTTTGTACATGTCCCACAGCGGCGACAGAGCGCGCAGCTTGGTAACGGCCTCGCAGACTTTCTGCGCGGCGTAGTCGATTTCTTCTTCGGTGGTGAAACGGCCGAAGGTGAAACGGATCGAGCTGTGTGCCAGTTCGTCGTTGCGGCCCAGGGCGCGCAGTACGTACGAAGGCTCAAGCGAGGCCGAGGTGCAGGCCGAACCGGACGAAACCGCCAGATCCTTGAGCGCCATGATCAGCGACTCGCCTTCAACGTAGTTGAAGCTCAGGTTAAGGTTGTGCGGAACGCGAGCGGTCAGGCTGCCGTTGACGTACAGCTCTTCCAGGTGCTCGACCTGCTTGTAGAAGCGGTCGCTCAACGCTTTGATACGAACGTTTTCGGCAGCCATGTCTTCCTTGGCCACACGGAACGCTTCGCCCATGCCGACGATCTGGTGAGTCGCCAGGGTGCCGGAACGCATGCCACGTTCGTGACCGCCGCCGTGCATGGTCGCTTCGATGCGCACACGCGGCTTGCGGCTGACGTACAGCGCGCCGATGCCTTTAGGGCCGTAGGTCTTGTGGGCGGAGAACGACATCATGTCGACTTTCAGTTTCTGCAGGTCGATTTCGACCTTGCCGGTGGACTGAGCGGCGTCGACGTGGAACAGAATGCCCTTCGAACGAAGCAGCTCGCCGATGGCGGCGATGTCGTTGACGGTGCCGATTTCGTTGTTCACGTGCATCACCGACACCAGGATGGTGTCTTCGCGCAGCGCGGCTTCGATCATGGCCGGGGTGATCAGGCCATCTTCGGTTGGATCGAGGTAGGTGACTTCGAAACCTTCACGCTCCAGTTGGCGCATGGTGTCGAGGACAGCCTTGTGTTCGATCTTGGAGGTGATCAGGTGCTTGCCCTTGGAGGCGTAGAAATGTGCCGCACCCTTGATTGCCAGGTTGTCGGACTCGGTGGCACCGGAGGTCCAGACGATTTCACGGGGGTCGGCGTTGACCAGATCGGCCACCTGACGACGGGCGTTTTCGACGGACTCTTCGGCTTTCCAGCCGAACACGTGGGAACGGGACGCCGGGTTACCGAAGTTTCCGTCGACCAGCAGGCATTCACTCATTTTTTGCGCAACGCGCGGATCGACCGGGGTGGTCGCAGAGTAATCAAGGTAAATCGGCAATTTCATGGACTATCTCCTAAATCAGGCTGGCTGGCGTGCCGCTAGCTCTCTGGCTGTCATTCGACGGCGGACGCTTCAATCTTGTCCAGGCGCGGCGCCTTGCCATTGCAACGACGCTGATCCTGACGCTGGGCCACTTCCTGCACCTCACGGCGAGTTACGAGGTCGGCCAAGCTGATACCGCTGAGAAATTCGTGAATCTGCAGGCTCAGGTCGCACCACAGGTGATGGGTCAGGCAGGTGTCACCGGAGTGGCAGTCGCCCTGGCCCTGGCATTTGGTTGCATCGACCGATTCGTTCACCGCATCGATCACCTGAGCCACCTGGATGCCCTGCATGTCGCGGGACAGCTGGTAGCCACCGCCCGGACCGCGAACACTGGAAACCAGGTTACTGCGGCGCAGCTTGGCGAAAAGCTGTTCGAGATAGGACAGGGAGATGCCTTGGCGCTCGGAGATATCGGCCAGGGACACCGGCCCGTGTTGCGCGTGCAACGCCAGGTCAAGCATGGCGGTCACGGCGTATCGGCCTTTTGTAGTCAGTCGCATGGACAATTACCACGGAGTTCGGAATGGGCGGGAGTATGCAATTCCCGAGCATTTAAGTCAACTATAAGACCTAGTGCTTTAGTCGGGTTTACCCGCAAAAGAGCGCGCGAATGATAGCAGGGTCTGCGGCCTAATGGCACACCGGTCGGCAGCAGCCCTGCAAGTGCGTCAGTGGAGCTTGGATTCGTCCTTGCCCTTGACGCAGGCAAAGTCTTCTTCACGCAGCTCGGGCAGATCTTTCGCACAGTAATTACTGCCCAGATCCTTCAGCGCACCGCACATTCCCTCCAGACGTCCGTCCACCGCTTGCAGGTGATCGAGCAACTGGCCAATGGCACGCGCCACCGGATCGGGCATGTCTTCGCTGACGCCGTAAGCGTCGAAGCCGATCTTCTCGGCCATCGCCTTGCGCTTGGCGTCGGCCTCATCATCGGACTTGACGATGATCCGGCCCGGAATCCCCACTACAGTGGCGCCCGGAGGCACTTCCTTGGTGACCACGGCATTGGAACCGACCTTGGCGCCGGCACCCACAGTGAACGGACCGAGCACCTTCGCGCCCGCCCCCACTACAACGCCATCGCCGAGTGTCGGGTGACGCTTGCCCTTGTTCCAGCTGGTACCACCCAGGGTCACACCCTGATAGATCGTCACGTCATCGCCGATTTCAGCGGTTTCGCCGATCACGATGCCCATGCCGTGGTCGATGAAGAAGCGTCGACCGACCTTGGCACCCGGATGAATCTCGATCCCGGTCAGCCAGCGACCGAAGTTCGACACCAGCCGCGCCAGCCATTTCAGATCATTGCGCCAGAGCATGCCGGCCAGTCGATGAATCCAGATTGCATGCATGCCGGGGTAGCAGGTCAGGACTTCAAAAGCGTTACGCGCCGCCGGGTCTCGGTGGAATACGCTCTGGATATCTTCACGCAAACGCTCGAACATCATTAATCCTTCCGCTTAAGGAGCTCGCCACGGGCCGCTTTCTGGGTTTCCGTGAGGATGCCACGCAAAATATTCATTTCCGCCCGGCTGACCGAGCTGCGTCCGTACAACCGGCGCAGGCGCGCCATCAAGTGCCGCGGCTTTTCCGGATCGAGGAATTCGATGGCCACCAGAGTCTGCTCCAGGTGTTCATAGAACCGCTCCAGCTCATCCATGGTCGCAAGCTCTGCGCTTTTCACGGAGGCCACTTCTTCCTTCTCGATCTTGGTCGGCTGACCTTGTGCAGCCAGCCACGCCATGCGCACTTCATAACTCAACACCTGCACCGCCGCCCCGAGGTTCAGCGAGCTGAACTCAGGATCGGAGGGGATGTGCACGTGATAGTGACATCGCTGCAGCTCGTCATTGGTCAGGCCGGAATCTTCACGACCGAACACCAGCGCGATTTCCGCGCCCTGCCCGGCCTCCTCGACCACTTTGGTCCCGCACTCGCGCGGGTCCAGCAATGGCCAGGGAATGCGCCGGTCACGGGCACTGGTACCGAGCACCAGATTGCAACCGACCAGGGCGTCTTCCAAGGTGGCGACGACTTGCGCGTTTTCAAGGATGTCACCGGCACCGGAAGCACGGGCATCGGCTTCGTGATGCGGAAAGACGCGCGGATCAACCAGCACCAGCCGCGACAGGCCCATGTTTTTCATGGCGCGCGCGGTCCCGCCGATGTTTCCCGGATGGCTGGTATTGACCAGGACGACACGAATATTTTCCAGCACGGCGGGCGCTCTCGGACTCGGCAAAGGGGTGCAAATCTTACAGAACAGCCTACCGTTAAGCTATGAAAGCGAACAGCGACCTTCACCTGAAGAAAAGTTCTGATAGAATGCGCGGCTTTCTTTAACAACCTTAGGTGACACATCCATGCAGCCCATGCTGAATATCGCGCTGCGCGCCGCCCGCAGCGCCAGTGAACTGATCTTCCGCTCCATCGAGCGCCTGGATACCATCAAGGTCGACGAAAAAGACGCCAAGGATTACGTATCCGAGGTCGATCGCGCCGCCGAACAGAAAATCATCGACGCCCTGCGCAAGGCTTACCCGAATCACTCGATCATGGGTGAAGAGACCGGCCTGCACGCCGGCACCGGCATCGAAGGCGAAGAATACCTGTGGATCATCGATCCGCTGGACGGCACCACCAACTTCCTGCGCGGCATTCCTCACTTCGCTGTCAGCATTGCCTGCAAATACCGTGGCCGCCTGGAACACGCCGTTGTTCTGGATCCGGTTCGCCAGGAAGAGTTCACTGCCAGCCGTGGTCGCGGCGCTCAACTGAACGGTCGTCGCCTGCGTGTCAGCGGTCGCACCAGCCTGGACGGCGCTCTGCTCGGTACCGGTTTCCCGTTCCGTGACGACCAGATGGACAACCTCGACAACTACCTGGGCATGTTCCGCGCCCTGGTTGGCCAGACTGCCGGCATCCGCCGCGCCGGTTCGGCGAGCCTGGACCTGGCTTACGTGGCCGCCGGCCGTTTCGACGCGTTCTGGGAGTCGGGTCTGTCCGAGTGGGACATGGCCGCTGGCGCCCTGCTGATTCAAGAAGCAGGCGGCCTGGTGAGCGACTTCACCGGCGGTCACGACTTCCTTGAGAAAGGCCACGTCGTTGCCGGCAACACCAAATGCTTCAAGGCAGTCCTGACGGCGATCCAGCCGCACCTGCCGGCCTCGCTGAAGCGCTAAGCGTTTCGCGAAACCAAAAAAAACACCCTTCGGGGTGTTTTTTTATGGGCATGAAAAAAGCACCCCGAAGGGTGCTTTTCTTATAAGCCATCAACCCGTTACTGGCCTGGCTCGTTCTGCGACAGGATAAGCTTGCCTTCCTTGTCGACCGGAATCTGGTTGCCCGGATCACGATCCATGCGCACCTTGCCTTCCTTGCCGTCCAGCGAATACCGGACGTCATAACCCACGACTTTGTCGCTGATGTCATTCACCGTGTTACAGCGAGTCTGAGTCGTGGTGTAGGTATCACGCTCCTGCATACCCTCCTGAACCTTGTTACCGGCGTAACCACCACCGACCGCACCGGCCACCGTGGCAATCTTCTTGCCGGTGCCGCCGCCGATCTGGTTACCCAGCAGACCACCCGCCAGCGCACCGACCACGGTGCCGGCGATCTGGTGTTGATCTTTCACCGGCGCCTGCCGGGTCACCGTCACATCCTTGCACACTTCACGTGGAGTCTTGATCTGTGTTTTGACCGGTTCTACGGCCAGCACTTGCGCATACTCAGGGCCGCTTTTAACCAGGCTGTAGGTGGCAACAGCACCCCCGGCAGTCACACCGACAGCACCCAATACCGCACCAACCAGCAACGACTTGTTCACATGAACCTCCTGACCATCACATGCGGGACGCGCCCGCGCTTCTCCCAGCCTTGGAGCAAAAAAAAAGACGCGAGTTCAACTCGCGTCTTTTTTGACTGACAACCGGGAAAACGATGGCCGTTATGGACGGTCGTCGACTTCCTTCTCGGTGTTGACCGGCGGAATCAGGTCTTCGGTCGACAGGTTCAGCCAGATCAGCACCACGTTGGCGATGTAGATCGACGAGTAGGTACCCGCCAGAACACCCACCAGCAGCGCCAGGGAGAAGCCGTACAGATTGTCACCGCCGAAGAACAGCAGCGCCGCGATCGCCAGCAAGGTCGAAACCGAGGTCGCGATGGTCCGCAACAGGGTCTGCGTGGTCGAGATGTTGATGTTCTCGATCAGCGTGGCCTTGCGCAGAACGCGGAAGTTCTCACGCACCCGGTCGAACACGACGATGGTGTCGTTGAGCGAGTAACCGATGATCGCCAGCACCGCCGCCAGCACCGTCAGGTCGAAGGTGATCTGGAAGAACGACAGGATACCCACGGTCACAATCACGTCGTGAATCAGCGACACGATGGCGCCGACCGCAAACTTCCACTGAAAGCGGAAAGCCAGGTAGATCAGGATGCCGCCGAGCGCCAGCAGCATGCCCATGCCACCCTGGTCGCGCAGTTCTTCACCGACCTGCGGGCCGACGAACTCGACGCGCTTGACGGTCGCCGGGTTGTCGCCGCCGACCTTCTGCAGCGCTTCCGCCACCTGATGGCCCAGCTGCGGGTCTTCACCCGGCATACGCACCAGCAGATCGGTGGTCGCGCCGAAGTTCTGCACCACGGCCTCGTGGTAACCGGAAGAAACCAGTTGCTCGCGCACCTTGGTGACATCGGCCGGACGCTCGTAGGTCAGCTCGATGAGCGTACCGCCGGTGAAGTCCAGACCCCAGTTCATGCCCTTGTGGAACACACTGAAGATTGCCAGCAAGGTCAGAAATACAGTGACGCCGAACGCAAAGTTGCGGACGCCCATGAAGTTGATTGTACGTAACATGGCAGCCCCTTAAATCCACAACTTCTTGAAGTCACGACCGCCGAAGATCAGGTTGACCATCGCGCGGGTGACCATGATGGCCGTGAACATCGAAGTCAGAACCCCGAGGGACATGGTTACTGCGAAGCCCTTCACCGGGCCGGTGCCCATGGCGAAAAGGATGCCGCCGACCAGCAAGGTGGTCAGGTTGGCGTCGAGAATCGCAGTGAATGCCCGACCGAAGCCTTCGTTGATTGCACGCTGCACGGTCATGCCGGCGGCGATCTCTTCACGAATCCGCGAGAAGATCAGTACGTTGGCGTCGACCGCCATACCCATGGTCAACACGATACCGGCGATACCCGGCAGGGTCAGCGTGGCACCCAGCAGCGACATCAGCGCCAGCAGCAGCACCATGTTCACCGCCAGTGCAACGGTGGCGATCAGGCCGAAGAAACGGTAGATGGCGATGATGAACAGCGAGACGAACAGCATGCCCCACAGCGATGCATCGATACCCTTGGTGATGTTGTCCGCACCCAGGCTCGGGCCGATGGTGCGTTCTTCAGCGAAGTACATCGGAGCAGCCAGACCACCGGCACGCAGCAGCAGCGCCAGTTCGGACGACTCGCCCTGGCCGTTCAGGCCGGTGATACGGAATTGCGCACCCAGCGGCGACTGAATGGTCGCCAGGCTGATGATCTTCTTCTCTTCCTTGAAGGTCTGCACCGCGACGTCTTTCTCGACGCCATCGACCACTTGCTTGGTGTAAGTGGTGACCGGGCGCTGCTCGATGAAGATCACCGCCATGCTGCGACCGACGTTGCTGCGGGTTGCGCGGCTCATCAGCTCGCCACCGTGGCCATCCAGACGGATGTTCACTTCAGGCGTGCCGTGTTCGCCGAAACCGGCCTTGGCGTCAGTCACCTGGTCACCGGTGATGATCAGGCCACGTTCGATCTGGGCAGGAGGACGCTTGCCTTCGCGGAATTCGAAGGTCTCGGAAGTGGCTTTCGAAGCGCCCGGCTCTGCAGCCAGACGGAACTCGAGGTTGGCCGTCTTGCCGAGGATACGCTTGGCTTCGGCAGTGTCCTGTACGCCCGGCAGCTCAACCACGATACGGTTGGCGCCCTGACGCTGGACGATCGGTTCGGCAACACCCAGCTCGTTGACGCGGTTACGTACCGTGGTCAAGTTCTGCTTGATGGAGTATTCACGGATTTCCGCCAGCTTGGCCGGGGTCATCGCCAGACGCAGCACCGGTTGACCGTTGAGGTCGGCCGGAACAATGTCGAAATCGTTGAAATTCTTGCGGATCAGCGCACGGGCCTGTTCGCGGGAATCAGCATCGCTGAAGCCCAGCTGAATGGCGCCATTGAGTTGCGGCAGGCTGCGATAACGCAGTTTCTCTTTGCGCAACAGGCTCTTGACGTCGCCTTCGTAGACTTTCAGGCGGGCGTCGAGGGCTTTGTCCATGTCCACTTCCAGCAGGAAGTGCACACCACCGGACAAGTCCAGACCCAGCTTCATCGGGTGCGCGGCCACGCTGCGCAGCCATTGCGGGGTGGTTTGTGCCAGGTTCAGCGCGACGACGTAGTCATCACCCAATGCCTTGCGGACAACGTCCTTGGCCGGCAGCTGGTCTTCAGCCTTGGTCAGACGGATCAGACCGCCCTTGCCGTTCGCAGCCAGGCTCGAAGCCTTGACGTTGATCCCGGATTCCTTGAGCGCGGTGCTCACGCGATCCAGATCGGCCTGATTGACCTGCAGGGCCGTGCTGGCGCCGCTGATCTGAATGGCCGGGTCATCGGGGTATAGATTCGGAGCGGAATAAATCAGACCGATCGCCAGCACCGCCAGGATCAGAATGTATTTCCACAGAGGATATTTGTTCAGCATCACGCCGCCCGTTATGAACGCGGGGCGCCTTGCGCGCCCCGTCGATTGAGTAGAAGTTGGAACCTTAGATCGCTTTCAGCGTGCCTTTTGGCAGCGTGGCGGCGATGGCGCCCTTCTGGAACTTCATTTCCACGGTGTCGGAAACTTCCAGAACCACGAAGTCATCGGCCACTTTGGTGATCTTGCCGGCGATGCCGCCGGTGGTGACCACTTCGTCGCCCTTCTGCAGGCTGCTCAGCAGGTTCTTCTGCTCTTTGGCGCGCTTGGCCTGTGGACGCCAGATCATCAGGTAGAAGATAACCAGGAAGCCGACCAGGAAAATCCACTCGAAGCCGCCGCCCATAGGCGCTGCAGCCGGTGCAGCCGCGTCAGCCATGGCATTAGAGATAAAAAAGCTCATTTAGCACTCCAGTTGCAAATGTTGAATCTTGGGGTCAGAAAACTCAGTCCAAAGGCGGAACGGGAAGCCCGCGTTTGGCGTAGAAGGCATCGACAAAGGCGGCCAATGTACCCTGTTGAATAGCCTCGCGCAAACCAGCCATCAGCACCTGATAATGGCGCAAATTGTGGATGGTATTGAGCATGCTGCCGAGCATTTCGCCGCACTTGTCCAGATGATGCAGATAAGCGCGGGAGAAGTTCTGGCAGGTATAGCAATCGCAGGTCGGATCCAGAGGCGAATCATCATGGCGATGGAACGCGTTACGGATCTTCAGCACGCCTGTATCAATGAACAGATGCCCGTTGCGGGCATTACGGGTTGGCATCACGCAATCGAACATGTCCACACCGCGGCGCACACCCTCAACCAGATCTTCCGGTTTGCCAACGCCCATAAGGTAACGAGGTTTGTCAGCCGGCATCATGCCCGGCAGGTAGTCCAGCACCTTGATCATTTCGTGCTTGGGCTCGCCCACCGACAGACCGCCGATGGCCAGGCCGTCGAAACCGATCTTGTCCAGGCCTTCCAGCGAGCGCATGCGCAGGTCCTGGTGCATGCCGCCCTGAACGATGCCGAACAGCGCCGCCGTGTTGTCGCCATGGGCATTCTTCGAACGCTGGGCCCAGCGCAGCGACAGCTCCATGGACACACGGGCCACGTCTTCGTCAGCCGGGTACGGGGTGCATTCGTCGAAGATCATCACGATGTCCGAGCCCAGATCACGCTGGACCTGCATCGACTCTTCCGGGCCCATGAACACTTTCGAGCCGTCGACCGGGGAGGCGAAGGTCACGCCCTCCTCCTTGATCTTGCGCATGGCACCGAGACTGAACACCTGGAAACCGCCGGAGTCGGTCAGGATCGGGCCCTTCCACTGCATGAAATCGTGCAGGTCGCCGTGTTCCTTGATCACTTCGGTACCCGGGCGCAGCCACAGGTGGAAGGTGTTGCCCAGAATGATCTCCGCGCCGGTGGCGACGATGTCACGCGGCAACATGCCCTTGACCGTGCCGTAGGTGCCCACCGGCATGAAGGCCGGGGTCTCGACGGTGCCACGAGGGAAGGTCAGACGACCACGACGAGCCTTGCCATCGGTGGCAAGCAACTCGAAAGACATACGACAGGTGCGACTCATACGGATTCCTCTGGGCCGCGGGGGGCGGGATTACGGGTGATGAACATCGCATCACCGTAGCTGAAAAAGCGGTATCCGTTATCGACCGCGGCTTTGTAGGCAGCCATGGTTTCCGGATAACCGGCGAATGCCGAAACCAGCATCAACAGCGTGGATTCGGGCAAATGGAAATTGGTGACCAGGGCATCGACCACATGGAACGGCCGGCCCGGGAAGATAAAGATGTCGGTGTCGCCGCTGAACGGCTTGAGCACGCCATCGCGGGCGGCGCTTTCCAGCGAACGCACGCTGGTGGTGCCGACAGCGATGACTCGACCGCCGCGCTCACGGCAAGCGGCGACTGCATCGACCACGTCCTGACCGACCTCCAGCCATTCGCTGTGCATGTGGTGATCTTCGATCTTCTCGACGCGCACCGGCTGGAAGGTGCCAGCGCCGACGTGCAGCGTGACGAACGCAGTCTCGACGCCCTTGGCGGCGATCGCTTCCATCAGCGTCTGATCGAAATGCAGCCCGGCGGTCGGTGCCGCCACCGCGCCGAGCTTCTCGGCATACACGGTCTGATAGCGCTCGCGATCCGAACCTTCGTCCGGGCGGTCTATATAAGGAGGCAACGGCATGTGGCCGACGCGATCGAGCAGCGGCAGCACTTCTTCGGCAAACCCCAGCTCGAACAGCGCATCGTGACGCGCCAGCATCTCGGCTTCGCCGCCGCCGTCGATCAGGATCTTCGAACCCGGCTTCGGCGACTTGCTGGAACGCACATGGGCCAGCACGCGGTGGGAATCAAGCACGCGTTCGATGAGGATTTCCAGCTTGCCGCCGGACTCCTTCTGCCCGAACAGGCGCGCCGGAATCACCCGGGTATTGTTGAACACCATCAGATCGCCCGGGCGCAAATGCTCCAGCAGATCAGTGAATTGACGGTGTGCCAGGGCGCCGCTGACCCCATCCAGGGTCAACAGGCGACTACCGCGACGCTCGGCCAAAGGATGGCGGGCAATCAGCGAATCAGGAAGCTCGAAGGTAAAGTCAGCAACGCGCATGATGGGGTTCGTCTAGCAGGGCCGGAAAGTCTAGCGGAAATATCGAAAATTGACCATGAAACGTGATTGACCAACGGTAGGCACCTCTCTATACTTCGCCGCCATTGAGCCCTGATGGCGGAATTGGTAGACGCGGCGGATTCAAAATCCGTTTTCGAAAGGAGTGGGAGTTCGAGTCTCCCTCGGGGCACCAAAATTAAGAAAGGTCTTGCTTAGCAAGGCCTTTTTTTTCGCCTGCTGGAAAGTGCCGCTGGCTCTCCGGCGAGATCTCACACAGGTTCACCGCATGGAAACGTCACTGGAAACCGTCGCCCTGTTCTCCCTCAAACTCGCGTACGAGGAAGAAGGCTTGAGCCCGATTCTGCGCGATGACATGGTCATGGGCGACTATCAGAAAGACGTGTTCGAACTGCTGGTGCGCCGGGGTGATGTCGAGACGATCCAGTTCAAGATGAACGAGTGCCTGGCGCTGGCGATGGATGCGTTGGGTGGCGTCGAGAAACCGTTGGGGCGGGAACTGCACAAGTTGTCGACGGACTTCAGCCAGGCGCAGTCGCTGGAGCAGCTGGATCAGCCGCTCCTCGCGCTCAAGGGTTATTTGAAGGACATTCTTTAAGCTACGCAGATGAAGAAAGTGGCGCGCAGCTTCTATTTTGATATCTTGCCGTCCACTCGCTAGAGGCCGGTCAACCGCCTCATTTATCGCGCACTCGGGAATAAACCAAAATGGATGCTTTGCTGTGCTTGCTGGTAATGGCTGGAGCCTGGCTCTGGGTGGTGAAGCAACGGGGTGAGTGGAACCTGTTGCTGGCCAACCTTGCTGGCGCCGGAAGTGCCGTGGTTACCGGCATTGTGTTCACGCTGATTTACGACGCAGTCATTGGTACGTCGATGGCGACACCCAACCTGAATCGCAGTCTGGTGGTGTTCATCACCAGCGCGGGCGTTCTGGCGGGGGTATGGCTGTGGATTGCCAATCGCCGTCAACCCGAACATCCGGTTGCACGTCAGTTGCTCGGCGCGGTGTGTGGCCTGGCCGCCGGCATGGCCACCCTGATGTTTCTGGCAGTGAATTATTTCCCCCACTCGTGACTGGACGGCGTGACTGTTTGGCAGTCAGCGCCGAGCCTTCAACACCCGAATATCCGTCGCAAACCCATCCGCACCGACAATTTTCTTCCAGCCCACGTACTGAAACTCTCCCCGCTCATCGATGTAATCGCCCTTCTCCACCGACCTGCCGCCGACGATCGCCACGCGCTTTTCCTCACCACACCCGCCATCCGACGGCCGAACGGTGTAGATCACGTACGGCTTCACATATTGCGTGGCGCGAAAGTATTGGCCGCAGACTTCATCGACGGTAATCAGCATGGTTTTCAGGCGCGCTTCACCGTCCATGTCTTCGTGAAGTTTGAGGAAGGAGATTTCGCCGACATCGCTGTAGCCGAGTGAACGGGCGCGTTGGTATTCGGGGGAGTTCTGGTGGGCGATCCGGCCTTGCTCGGCGGCCTGGTTCAGTCTGTCGGCGAACTCGGCTTTGCCACGGGCAATCATCGCATCGGCCTCGGCCGCCACGTTTTCGCATTGAGCGAATTCCCGGGAGGCAAGGTATTGGGGAGGCAGATTTGGGCGGTGCTCATTCATGCTCCCCTGGCTGCTCTCCAGATCGCCCATCACCTCAAAGGCGCCGGGCACGCGACCGCTTTGGACGTCGGCCATTTTTTCCTGCATGCGCTGACAATTGGCGAGGTAATACTTCCAGCTGTTTTCCGGGTGTTCTTTCCAGGCGGCGAATGCCGGGGTCATGGCGCTGGCGAAAGTGATTGCACACAGCAGACGCAGAGCAGGGGCGACTTTTGACATGAGTAGTCCATTACCGGAATCAGGAAAGTGGCGCGAAGCTACTATTTTGTTATCTTGCCGTCCATCGTCAGGACTCACTCTGCGCGACGCACTGTTTTCAGGTTTAAGGAAAGGATCGAATGGAGTTTCTGCGTTTTCTGGCTTTTGTTGCGGCCTGGGGTTTCATGTGGCGCTGGGTGGTGAAAAACCGCGGCAGCTGGCATTTGTTTTACGGCCACCTGGTCGGTGCAGCGGGCGGTTTCATTGTTTCGATGGTGGTGCTGGCGATCACCTTTTCACTGTTCCCGTCGGCGCATCACTACGAAGCCGCGCAGACTGAAAACGTCATGGCACAGCAGGAAGCGGAGCCGACTTCGTTGCTACCGGAAGCCGAGGCGGTTGCAAGCCCCGCTGCGCTAAAAGACGCGCCGGCGTTTGCGGCTATCGAGCCGGACAACAAGCCCTCTCCAGCGGATTCCGCGTTGCTGCCGAACTACGCCAGTCGCGCGCCGAAGACGATGTCGGTGCAAACCGTGATCGACCAGAGTGACGATGAGGGGCGCAAGGCCCTGGCGGCGCTGAGCAAAAAACTGCGCGCCGATGCGCAGGGCGACAAGTCGATGCTCGCGTATGTCATGTGCAGCCCGTTCGTGACCAGCACCTTGCGCTTCCCCGCATCTGCCCGGTTTGCCGATAGTAAAAGCCTGGCGCCGCAACGCTTCAAGGATCAGGTTTACTCCTTCAGCAACACCGTTACCGCGCGGAACATGAATGGCGACGATGTGACGTACCGCTTCGACTGCTCCGTACAGGAACAGCCAAGAGTCGACGCGACACCTGCCGAATGGCGCCTGCTGGCGCTGAAGCTGGAAAAAGCACGCTCTTAAGCCTGGTTTAAGGGTTCGAGGCGCCGGCTGCGCTATCATCGCCGGCCTGTGCGCCTTGAGCTTTTCCCCCGATGCCTCCGACACCTGATGAACTGAGCCCGTTGCCTGCTGTTCTGGCCGGGCCGTTGCTGCGCCGACTGGAACCGACGCGCTTGGTGCTTTGGCTGGTCGGCAGCCGCGAACTGTCGTTGACCTTACGTCTGCAAGGCGTAGGAGACATTCCACTGGATGCGGGGAAATGTACGGTCATTCCTGTGGGCATCCGGGCGTTTGTTCACCTGATCGATGTTCCGCTGGAAACCGCCCTGCCCTGCGACACCCGCATCGACTACGACCTGTTGATCAATGGCCAGCAGCCGATCGCCGACTGGGCGCCACACCTGCTCTACGACAACGCCACCAGCCCGAACTTCGTCCTGCGCTCGCGCATCGACCAGTTGCTCCACGGCTCCTGCCGCAAGCCCCATCACCCGGCCGCCGACGGCCTGCTCTGCGTTGACCGGTTGCTGGCCGCCGAAACCGATCCGCAGCAACGCCCTGCCCTGCTGATGATGAGCGGTGATCAGGTCTACGCCGACGACGTGGCCGGCCCGATGCTGCGGGCGATTCATGCCCTGATCGAGCGCCTCGGTCTGTTCGGTGAGCACCTCGAAGGCGCGGTGGTCAGCGACAGCGCGAAACTCTACGAACACCCGGCCAGCTACTACCATCGCGCGGATTTGCTACCGGCACTGGAAAGTAACGAGACACTGCGCGAGCGCTTCTTCGGCGGTGCGCGCAAACCGATTTTCACCAGCAGCAGCGCCGACAATCACCTTGTGACGTTCGCCGAAGTCATGGCCATGTATTTGCTCGTGTGGTCGCCAACACCCTGGGCACTGGTCCATCCGCAGCCGCCGACACTGACGCCAGAACGCCTCAAGCGCTATGCCCTCGAGCAGACCCGCATCGACGGTTTCAAGGCCGGCCTCGGCCAGGTGGCCCGGGCATTGGCGCACTTGCCGAGCCTGATGATTTTCGATGACCACGACATCACCGACGACTGGAACCTGTCCGCGCAATGGGAGGAAACGGCCTACGGCCATCCGTTCTCCAAACGCATCATCGGCAACGCGCTGATCGCCTACATGTTGTGTCAGGGCTGGGGCAACAATCCGGATGCATTTAGCGCAGTGCTGG
Source organism: Pseudomonas aphyarum (assembly GCF_028657055.1). Classification (NCBI taxonomy): domain Bacteria; kingdom Pseudomonadati; phylum Pseudomonadota; class Gammaproteobacteria; order Pseudomonadales; family Pseudomonadaceae; genus Pseudomonas; species Pseudomonas aphyarum. The sequence goes on along the minus strand of NZ_JAMDGS010000008.1, from coordinate 22,472 downwards.
AGAAAACCCGAGGCCTGAGCGCCAGCGGCGATGACCGCTATCTCGACGCTCCCGTGCAGGACGGATTGATTGAGGAACTGCTGCGTTTTCAGCAATGGCATTTCGTATTGCCGACCAGCCCGGCGCTGGTGGTGCTCGACACCCGCACCCGACGCTGGCGCAGCGAGATGGCGCTCAAGCAGCCGTCGGGCCTGCTGGACTGGGAAGCCTTGAGCGAACTGCAGCAGGAACTGCTCGACCACCCTTCGGCGATCATCGTTTCGCCGGCACCGATCTTCGGTGTGAAGCTGATCGAAACCGTGCAGCGAGTGTTCAGCTGGTGCGGTTATCCACTGCTGGTCGACGCGGAAAACTGGATGGCCCATCGCGGCGCAGCTCAGGTGATCCTGAACATTTTCCGACACTCGCGTACACCGGGCAGCTACGTGGTGCTGTCAGGCGACGTGCATTATTCCTTCGTCTACGAAGTCTTGATCCGACATCGCAAGGCCGGCCCGCGCATCTGGCAGATCACCAGCAGCGGCATCAAGAACGAATTCCCGCCGACCCTGCTGGAATGGTTCGACCGCCTCAACCGCTGGCTCTACTCACCGCGCTCGCCGCTCAACTGGCTGACCAAACGCCGCCGCATGCGCATCGTCCCGTACGTGCCGGAACACGCCGAAGCGGGTGAACGGTTGTGGAATTCGGCGGGGATTGGTCAGGTGTTTTTCAATCGACAGGGACAGCCGAACGACATCATCCAGCACAACTCGAATGGCGCACCGAAGACCCGGATGCTGGCGCCGGATTTGTCGGACTACCCTGATTAGAAAAATCTCACGTAGAGCGCGAGAGAGATGGCAGGCTCGTCGGAATCAGATTACAGACGTCTCAGAAACGTCTCGATGAGACTTCGGTGATACTCAGCACCCCGCAGGCAGCCCGTCTGTGGCACAACCACGGGTAGGAGTCGCCTTGTCGCCCTGTACTCATTTCTGAACGTTCTTTGCATCAAGCGAGGTGTGAGATGGACACTATCAACTACACCACAGCTCGTGCGCACTTGGCTGAAACCATGGAACGCGTGAATGAAGACTGCGCCCCATTGTTGGTAACCCGTCAAAAAGGCGAGCCTGTAGTCATGATGTCTCTGGCCGAATACAACGCGCTGGAAGAAACGGCTTATCTGCTGCGTTCTCCGGCCAATGCCGAGCGCTTGATCAAATCGATTGGCGAAATGCGCGCTGGAAAAGCCAAAGTCAGGCAGCTGTTCGAAGAATAAAAATCCAGTTCACGCCAACGGGCTGAAAGACTACTTTATGGTTTCAGCAAAACGATAAGGCCGGTCTCAAACGAATCAATCTTCTGATCAAAGCGATCCAGCGCCAACCCTTTGAAGGCTTGGGTAAACCGGAGCCGCTCAAACACAACATGAGCGGCTTCTGGTCACGGCGGATAACTGCCGAGCATCGCCTGGTCTATGCAATCGTAGACGGCGAAATCTGCGTCATAACCTGCAGATTTCACTATTGACCGAGGGATCAGACATGGCTCAGGGAACGGCCCACCCCTCTGACAATCATCCCCACCTCCCGCTCATCAATCGTCAGCGGCGGCAGCAGCCGGATCATCTTGCCGCGAGTGACGTTGATCAGCAGTCCATGATCCCGCGCGGCAATCAGTGTCAGGTCGCGGATCGGCTGTTTCAGTTCGATGCCGATCATCAGCCCTTGCCCACGAATCGCCAGCACATTCGGATTGTCCGCGAGTTCTGCGCGCAAGCGGGTCAGCAGGCGCTCGCCCTGGACCCTGGCATTTTCCAGCAGGCCCTGTTCCTCGATGATCTCGAGCACGGTGCAACCCACCCGGCACGCCAGTGGATTGCCGCCGAAGGTGCTGCCGTGGCTGCCGGGGGTGAACAGATCCGCCGCCCGGCCCCGTGCCAGGCAGGCGCCGATCGGCACGCCGTTGCCCAGGCCCTTGGCGAGGGTCATGACGTCGGGAACGATGCCTTCGTGCTGGAACGCGAACCAGCGACCGGTGCGGCCGATGCCGGTCTGGATTTCGTCGAGCATCAGTAGCCAGGCGTGACGGTTGCACAATTCACGCAGGGCCTTGAGGTAGCCGGGCGGTGCCAGTTGCACGCCGCTTTCGCCCTGGATCGGCTCCACCAGAATCGCCACGATCCGCTGGCCATGTTTGCGCTGCACTTGCTCCAGCGCCTCAAGATCACCGAACGGCACTTTGACGAAATCCCCGGGCAAATCATTGAAGCCCAGCCGCACCGCCGGGCCATCGCTGGCGGACAAGGTGCCGAGGGTACGGCCATGAAACGCGTTGGCCATGACCACCACCAGCGGCTGTTCGATGCCTTTGCGCCAGCCGTACAGACGCGCCAGTTTCAGCGCGGTTTCGTTGGCCTCGGCACCGGAGTTGTTGAAGAACGCCCGCTCCATCCCCGCCAGCTGCGTCAGCTTGTGCGCCAGCGACTGTTGCCAGTCGATGCTGTAGAGATTGGAGGTGTGCAGCAGCAATCCCGCCTGCTCGCTGATCGCCGACACGATGCGCGGGTGCGAGTGGCCGACATTGGTCACCGCCACGCCCGCCACCGCATCCAGATACTCGCGGCCCGCCTGATCCCAGAGTCGGGTGCCCAGGCCTTTGATGAAGCTCAAGTCCAGCGATTGGTAGGTGTTCATCAGGGCGGCGGTCATGTCGGCAAACTCCAGCGAGGTGAGATGCTGGCAGTATGGTTATCCACCTGAACTGGATAAACTCGGCAAAACTTCAATCATTTAAAAGCCGGGCTTGATAATGGATTTGTTCCAGTCGATGAGCGTGTACGTCAAGGTTGTGGAGTCCGGCAGCATGACGGCGGCCGCGCTGCAGTGCGAAATGTCCACGACCATGGTGGGCAATCACCTGCGGGCGCTGGAGCAACGACTCGGTGTGCAATTGCTGCAACGCACCACCCGCCGTCAGCGGCTGACCGAGTTCGGCAGCGTTTACTACCAGCGCTGCCTGGAGGTGTTAGGCCTGGTCGCCGACTCCGAACGCCTCGCCGAGCAGACGCTCGATGAACCGCGCGGGATTTTGCGGGTTACCGCGCCGCTGACTTTTGGCGTTGAACGCCTGGCCCCGGCGCTCAGTGAGTTTTCCCTGCAATGTCCGCAGGTCAAACTCGACGTGATCCTGACCAACCGCCGCCCGGATCTGCTGGAAAGCGGTCTCGACGTGGCCTTCCGACTGGGCCACTTCGACCAGTCCAACCTGATCGCCCGCCCCCTGATCGACTACACCCTGACCGTCTGCGCCTCTCCGGAGTACGTGGCCCGACGTGGCATGCCGCTCACGCCTGAGGAACTGCGCCAGCACGATTGCCTGTCCTTCGCCTACCCCGCCGGTGACGACTGGCAATCGGTGGAAAAACAGTGGCGCCTCAGCGGCCCGGACGGAGAAATCATGGTCGACGTCAAAGGCCCGATGCTGATCAACAGCTCCGCCGGCCTGCATCAGGCCGCGCGCACCGGCATGGGCATCGTGATGCTCCCGGACGCATTGGTGGAACAGGACCTGCGCGACGGCAGACTGGTCGTGGTGATGCCGGACTACCAGCCGCCGAACCGCCCGATGCATCTGCTCTACGCGCCGGATCGCTACCGACTGCCGAAACTGCGTCGCTTCGTCGAGTTCGCCATGCAGATGTGGGGCAGGCCCTGATCGGACTGAAAAGCCGACGATCGCTTGGGCACAGGCTATGATTCAGCTCTCCTTTTCAGCATGGATGCTGCGCAATGCTCACGATTCTGCAAAACACTCCGATCCGGGTTTACCTGATTTTTCTGCTGCTGGTTTATTTCGGCATCAAGGCGTTCTCCCCCCGCCGCGAAAGCCGTGCCTCGATGCTGATAACACCCCCGGCGTTTTTGGCGTGGTCGCTGTACTCCCTGAACCTGTCGATCAATCCGGCCTTGTTTTTCAGCACCTGGTTCGCCGCGCTGTTGCTGGGCGGTCTCTCGGCCTGGCTGGTGTTCTCTCGGCGGGGCGTGGTACTCGACGACTCAGCGAAAGGGCTGATCATGCCGGGTACGGTAAAAATCCTGATCATGTACCTGATGTTCTTTTCCGCGAACTACTACTTCGGTTACCAGAATGACGTGAATCCGGAGCTCTCCGCTTCTCCGGACATGCTGCTGCTCAAGGCCGGCATTTCGGGTTTCATGTGCGGCCTGATCAGCACTCGTTCGCTGAAGCTCTACTGGACGCTGCGTGGCCTGACGTCCCGGCGGTTGCCGGTAAATGCCGTCGCCAATGAATAACCCAGGGCGCTCGCGGCGCCTGGTTGCCCATCACAAATCATCCGGATAAATAATCGGCACCGCCGGCCCCTTGCTCCGTGACAACGCCGCCGCGCTCCCCTAAATTAGTCGGCCTGAAAAAGCCCCCAGCGCTTTCTCGTCTCATCTCAAGTTAAAAAAGTAGTGAAATTTCAATGTCCGATTTCAACACCGCTGAATCCGTAGTCACTCTGTCGTCCAAAGCGGAATACGAAAACTCCATCAATCTTTCACAACACATCCCACAGGCGAAGATCATCAGCGAGATGGTGCTGGACGCGTTCCAGTCGAGCCGCGAGAGCGATCAGATCCGCGAACTGCGCGCCGCGATCCGTCAGGCCCACGACCGCTTCGATGACGACCAGGCGTACGAGCTGATGGGCGAACTCAAGCGTCTGAAGGACGCCGAGGCCGCCGACATCGCCGCCCTCGAAGACCTCAGCAGCAAGTTTCCGATCAGCCGCATCCTGTCGAGCTTCAAGGACGATCCGGCGTTCCAGGAAATCGTCTACGGCCTGGCCCTCAAGGTGCTGAACCAGACCCATCAAGCGATCAGCAGCCCGAGCGGCGGCAAGAGCAAGGCCGCACGCGCCAAGAAAGACGTCGAAGTGTTCAGCATCAGCAAGGACGGCATCAGCGTGACCCTGCCGCTGCGCACACCGCGTTCGCGCCTGAGCGTGGATCGCGAGGCGCTGGAGTTCCTCGGTTTCACCTTCGTCGGTGAAGGCGACGAAGCAGAAATCGAAGGCGAAACCTTCGTCGACAACGCCGGCACCGAGCACGCAATCAACCGCAAAAACATCATCACCGCGCTGCAACAGCAGACCGCGTTCGACGGTTACAGCATCGCCGCCCAGTAATACCGGCGCCGACAAAAAAGCCCCGCTCTGAATTTCAGGCGGGGCTTTTTGTTGTGCGGCTTTCAGCGATTACGCCGAAGGATGCACTGCGGCGATCATATCGACTTCGATGGCTGCGTTTTTCGGCAACTGATAGACGCCGACGGTAGTGCGGGTATGGCGCCCGACATCGCCCAACACATAACTGAATACATCCGACGCGCCGTTGGCGACTTCGCTGAGGTCAACGAAATCCGGCGTGGATTTCACGTACACCGTGACCCGCAACAACGACCTGACCTTGTCCAGCGAACCGACTGCATCGACGATAAAGGCCAGACAACGCATCGCGCTGATACTCGCCGCGGCCTGCGCATCCTTGAGTGTCAGCTCCTGCCCCACCCGCCCCGGATACTGAATCTTGCCCTCGGTGCGCGGCACCATGCCGCTGATGTAAATCTCGTCGTGATGACGGATCAACGGCGCGTAATTGCCACCCACTGTGTTCTCACCGTTGATGTCGTAATTCAGCTCTTTTGCCAGGGCAATGAAGCGCTCGTCGCAGGTCATCCTCTCAGTCATTTCGCCCAGCCTCTTAATCGATGCATGAAAACCGCAGATTACGACAGTCGAGCGCCGAACAGTGCATGGCGCCATAACTGACAGGGTTGGATCCAAATCTAGGTCTTTTGCGAGTACACCGCAACCCGTGGCTGCTACAACGAAAAAGCCCCGCACGACATAAACCGTGCGGGGCTTTATTTAGACTTGGAAATGACTTTAAACAGCGCTTAATCGCTCGACCATGTCAGGGAATTTTTCCACCAAACGGATCAGCAAGGCAGCCTGAGCGTTGGGCTTTGATTTCTCCTGCTCCCAGTTTCTAAGGGTGCTTGGGCTTGTCCTGATTCGCCTAGCAAAAACCGCCTGTGACATGTGCAGTTTTTCCCGTAGCGCTACGATTTCCTGAGCACCGACTTCGGGCGCTGGTTTGTCCTCGAGTGTCGTATTACGTAGCGTGATTTTTCCTTCGCGTTGAGCCGCCATCTCATCAACGCCCTGCATCAATTCTGCAAACAGGTCGCGTTTTTTCATGGGGTACCTCGTGTTTTCAACTCTTTCTCTATAGCTCCCTTGAGCGCCTTCTCTTGCTCGGCGGTCAAATTCTCAAGCTCATCTTTGTCATAAATCGCAAACATCCAGAACTGGCCATCATTCATAAGCCAATAATAGATAACTCGCAAGCCGCCTCGCCTGCCCTTGCCACGACGAACATCAACCCAACGCAATTTTCGGAAGCCGCCAGTTCGTGGCATGACATCGCCCGCATGCGGATTGCTTTGCATGTAGGTCTGCAGCTCACGATATTCGTCGTCCGTGAGGTAATGACCCAGGTTTGCGGTGAATAGTGTGGTTTCAAAGAATACTGTTCTCATTCAAAAACTATAAGCAAATTGCCTATAGCTGAACAATAAACACCTTTCGCGGCGAATAAACAATCCTCAACAAAAAACCCCGCTCATCTCTCGATGAACGGGGTTTCTCGTACAACGTTCGAACCTTACGGCGCGTACGTCAGCAACAGCTCGGTCGGCACCTTGAAGTCCAGGGACATCATGACGCTCAGCGCGGTGATGGTGAAGATCGAGAACACGAACAGCTTGCGTGCCCAGACCGTGTCATCCACCGCCTTGTAGCCGGTCCAGGCCATGTACAGCCAGTACATGCCCATGGCCGCGGCGACGGCGAGGTAGCTCATGCCGGCGTAACCGCTGAAGGTCAGCATCAAGGTCGCCACGAGGAAGGCCAGGATGTAGAGCAGGATGTGCTTCTTGGCCACCTGGATTCCGCGCTTCACTGGCAGCACCGGGATCGATGCGGCCAGGTAATCGTTGAAGCGGAAGATTGCGATGGCGTAGGAATGCGGCATCTGCCACAGGCTGAACATCACCAGCAGGGTCAGCGCGGCCATGTCGAAGCTGTTGGTCACGGCCACGTAACCGATCACCGGCGGCATGGCGCCCGACAGACTGCCCACCAGCGTGCCGTGAACCGACTTGCGCTTGAGGTACAGACTGTAGAAGCCGACGTAGATGATGAAGCCGATCACGGCGAACAGGGCAGCCAACGGGTTGGCCACCTTGTACAGCAACGCAACGCCGGCGACACCCAGGACGGTCGCATAGACCAGGGCCAGTTTCAGGGAGATCAAGCCCTGGACCAGCACCCGGTTCTTGGTGCGTTCCATCTTCAGGTCGATGTCGCGGTCGATGCAGTTGTTGAACACGCAACCGGAGGCCACAACCAGGGAAGTGCCGATCATGGCTGCCAGAAACACGGCCAGATCGACATGCCCTTTCGAGGCCAGGAAGAACCCGCCTGCCACAGAAAGCACGTTACCGAAAATGATCCCCGGTTTGGTGATTTGGATAAAGTGCTTGAGCGACATCGGGTTTACCTCACTTCGCCATCATGTAGGTGTGGATGCTGAACATGATCCACAGCGACAGACCGACCAGCAGCACGATCACGATGGCCGTAAAGACGAACGCAATCACGTTGTTACGTTGAGCGATGGAACGGTCCAGGTGCAGGAAGTAATACAGGTGAACGATCACCTGGATCACGGCGAACAGCAGGACGATTGCCAGCGTCGTCGACTTCGGCAGGGTCGGGAACATCACCAGGCCGAACGGGATGACGGTCAGGATTACCGACAGGATGAAGCCAATGGCGTACGACTTGACGCTGCCGTGGCCAGCATCGTGGCTGTCATGGGAGTGTGCATTAGCCATTACAGGGTCCCCATCAGGTAAACAACGGTGAATACGCAGATCCACACCACGTCCAGGAAGTGCCAGAACAGGCTCAGGCAGCTCAGACGGGTCTTGTTGGTCGCCGTCAGGCCGTGCTTGTTGACCTGGTACATCATGATGCCCATCCAGATCAGACCGGCGGACACGTGCAGACCGTGGGTACCGACCAGCGTGAAGAACGCCGACAGGAAGCCCGAACGGCTAGGACCGAAGCCCTCGGAGATCAGCAGGTGGAACTCGTTGATCTCCATGGCGATGAAGCCTGCGCCGAGCAGGAAGGTCATGAACAACCAGCCCAGAACCTGCTGCTTTTTACCTTTGTACAACGCCAGCATGGCGAAGCCGTAGGTGATCGAGCTGAACAACAGCAGAGCGGTTTCGCCCAGCACGTATGGCAGTTCGAAGATGTCGTGGCCCGACGGGCCACCGGCGACGTTGTTTACCAGTACCGCGTACACCGCGAAGATCGACGCAAACAGAATGCAGTCGGTCATCAGGTAGAGCCAGAAACCGTATACGGTCATCTCGCCCGAGTCGTGGTGATGGTCATCGTGCCCATGGTCATGACCATGGGCGTGTCCAGCATTGGTCACTAAGTTCGACATTGTTTAAGCCTGTTCCAACTTGGTTTCAACACGGGTTGCGGAAGCAGGGATCTTCCCGGCCGCTACCAGACGCTTGTGCTGCTCGGCTTCGATGCGCTCGATTGTTTCAACCGGCACCATGTAGCCTTGGTCGTCACGTGCAGCGTGGATCACGAAGTAGATGACAGTGCCGGCCAGGCTGGCGATCGCCAACCACCAGATGTGCCAGATCATCGCGAAACCGAACACGGTCAGCAGTGCGCCCATCACCACGCCAGTGGCGGTGTTGTTCGGCATGTGGATCGGTTCGTACTTGGCCGGAGCCTTGTACGCAGTACCGTTTTCCTTGGCCTCGGTGAACGGATCGATGCAGTCTGCTTTTGGCAGTACAGCGAAGTTGTAGAACGGAGGTGGCGACGAGGTCGACCATTCCAGGGTATGGGCATTCCACGGGTCGCCGTGTTCGCACATGTTTTCCGGCTTGTTGCGGTCACGCACCGACACGTACAGCTGGATCAGCTGGCAGGCGATACCGACAGCGATCATCACCGCACCGAACATGGCAACGTACAGGTACGGTACCCACTCAGGGTTGGTGGTGGCGTTCAGACGACGGGTCATGCCCATGAAGCCCAGAGCGTAGAGCGGCATGAACGCGACGAAGAAGCCCGAGATCCAGAACCAGAACGCTGCTTTACCCCAGCCTTCGTGCAGCTTGAAGCCGAACGCTTTCGGGAAGTAGAAGCCGAAGCCTGCGATGTAGCCGAATACCGCGCCGCCGATGATCACGTTGTGGAAGTGAGCGATCACGAACAGGCTGTTGTGCAGAACGAAGTCAGCACCCGGGATGGCCAGCAGTACGCCGGTCATGCCGCCGATGGCGAAGGTCACCATGAAGCCCAGGGTCCACAGAACCTGGCTGGTGAAGCGCAGACGGCCCTGGTAGATGGTGAACAGCCAGTTGAACAGTTTCACACCCGTCGGGATGGAAATCAGCATCGTCGCCAGACCGAAGAAGGCGTTGACGCTGGCACCCGAACCCATGGTGAAGAAGTGGTGCAGCCAAACCATGAAGCCCAGTACCGAGATCGCGCCCGAAGCGTAGATCATCGAGTGGTGGCCGAACAGTTTCTTGCCGGTGAAGGCCGAGATGACTTCCGAGAAAATGCCGAATGCCGGCAGGATCAGGATGTAAACCTCAGGGTGGCCCCATGCCCAGAACAGGTTGACGTACATCATTGGATTGCCACCAAGTTCATTGGTGAAAATGTGGAAATCCATGTAACGGTCAAGGGTCAGCAGTGCCAGGGTAGCGGTCAGGATCGGGAACGAAGCCACGATCAGAACGTTTGCCCAGGTGCAGGTCCAGGTGAAGATCGGCATGTCCATCAGTTTCATGCCAGGGGTACGCATTTTCAGCACGGTCGCGAGGAAGTTAACGCCCGTTAGCGTTGTACCCAGACCGGATAGCTGTAGCGCCCAGATATAGTAGTCCATCCCCACGCCAGGGCTGTATTGCAGACCCGACAGCGGTGGATAGGCAACCCAGCCGGTCTTGGCGAATTCGCCGACGCCCAGGGACAGGTTGATCAGCACGACGCCGGATACCAGCAGCCAGAAGCTCAGGGAGTTCAGGAACGGGAACGCAACGTCACGCGCGCCGATCTGCAGCGGCACTGCAAGGTTCATCAGGCCGGTGAAGAATGGCATCGCCATGAAGATGATCATGATCACACCGTGAGCGGTGAAGATCTGGTCATAGTGTTCAGGTGGCAGGTAGCCAGGCGAACCCTCGGTGGCCATGGCCAGCTGGGTACGCATCATGATGGCGTCGGCAAAACCGCGCAGCAGCATGACCATGGCGACGATGATGTACATCACGCCGATTTTCTTGTGGTCGACCGACGTCAGCCACTCGGTCCACAGGTAAGTCCACTTCTTGAAGTAGGTGATTGCAGCGAACAACGCCAGACCACCGAGCGCGATCATCGAGATGGTGACCATCACGATCGGCTCGTGGAAAGGGATCGCTTCCCAACTTAATTTACCAAACATCGTTTACTCCTCTGCCCCGGCAGCTGAATGCGAATTCGAGTCCATATCCGTTGCCGCCACTTCTTTCTCTTTCTTCTCGTGCTTCAGCGGCTTGCCCGGTTTCATGCCTTCGTACTTGTCGACGATGGTCTGGAACAGGTTCGGCGTGACCGAGGAGTAGAGCTCGACTGGATTGTTCTGGCTTGGCTTGGCAAGGGCTGCGTATTCAGCTGGTTCAAGCTGTTTAGGTGCCTTTTTGACTTCACTTACCCAGGCGTCGAAATCTTCCTGAGAAGTTGCGATCGCTTTGAATTTCATACCGGTGAAACCAGCGCCGCTGTAGTTGGCGGAGATACCGTCCATTTCAGCGTTGCGGTCAGCGATCAGGTGCAGCTTGGTGGTCATGCCCGCCATCGCGTAGATCTGGCCGCCCAGGCCCGGGATGAAGAACGAGTTCATCACCGCGTCCGAAGTGATCCGGAAGTTGACCGGGGTGTGCGCCGGGAACACGATCTTGTTGACCGTGGCGATGCCTTGTTCCGGGTAGATGAACAGCCACTTCCAGTCCAGCGCGACCACTTCGATGGTCACAGGCTTGACGTCGGATTCGATCGGACGATACGGATCCAGCGAGTGGGTCGACTTGTAGGTGATGTAACCCAGGGCAATGATGATCAGGACCGGAATGGTCCAGACTGCCACTTCGATCTTGGTCGAGTGCGACCATTTCGGGGTGTAGACGGCGTTCTTGTTGGAGGCGCGGTACTTCCAGGCGAACAGGAAGGTCATGACGATGACCGGCACAACGACCAACAGCATCAGCAGCGTGGCGGTGATGATCAGGTTGCGCTGTTCCAGGCCGACCTGGCCCGTTGGATTGAGCAAGGTCATGTTGCAGCCTCCCAGCAACAACGTGCCGAGCAGCGGCACTAGGCCTAGTAATCTGGGGTACCTGTTTTTACTCATCTCACGACCTCTAAAGCAGCTTGCGCAATGCAGTTGGGTTTTGATCGCCAACACTTCACCCTGCCAAGGGTTGGCATTTTCTTTGGATTGAATAAGGGCCGCCCGTCGCGCGTCAGACGCTCGACAAAACCTGGGACAGCGGTCAGTTCTTATTCGAATTCGTGGTCAAAGGCCTTGTTACAGACCAATTCCATTTGGTGCGGAAAGTTGGAAGGCACCGACACCTGGGTGTCTCGCAAGCCTCTCGGCTGCTCGACACCCGACTTCCTGCTCGCCTCCTTAATAAAGGCTGAACAGTGCCGGGAATTCAGTGCGGGCGATTGTAGATAGGTAGCGCCCTATACACCATGTCTTATCCCGAAATAATTTTTATCGCTCTGAGCAACAATCCATCACCGTTTTTGCAAAAGTTCCGCATGTTATCGAAATCGATTCTCAACAAAAACACCAAAAAATGTAGGTCTATCGGCCTCAGTTCAGACAGCTCCGAGGGCTTTTTCCCACGGCGCGATCCGCGCAAAGCCCGATATGCCAAGGCTTTTGGCCATCTGCCGGAGTCTGTTAAAACTGCCTGATCCGGCACACGCGTGCAAAAACCGAAAAACGCTGAAACAGACCAATCCTTTTTTGTAACAGCACTCCAATCCGGATCTGTTAAACGCGCTGCGACAGGGCGTGTGTGACAACATGTCGCACACCTGTCGCACCCTTCCTTGCCGTTCGTCACGGTGTTTTCACACAGACCCTGAAATGCAAAACGCCTCAAGTTGCGTCACCGCAAATCGAGGCGTTTGGTTTATCGGCGCAGGCGCCGAAAAGTTGATTCAGCGCAACGCTTTTCGGTTACGCGAGGTCAGCAGCGGCACCAGAATCACCACCAGCACGAAGGCCACCAGCGCCCATTGCGCCAGCGACAGACCGAGGATCGGCGGGTACGGCGTCGAGCAGAAACCGTCGACCTGGAAGCCCAGCGGGAAGATCTTGGCCAGCGGCAGGTCATCGACGATCGGTTGCAACACATCGATGCCGCAGCTCACCGCCGGATAGAACTGGGTGTACACGTGATGCCCGGCAACGCCGGCCCCGGCGATGGCGCAAATCACCACCAGCACCTCGAACACCGTGATGCTGCGCCGGGTGCGCATGGCCGCGCCGATGAACGCGAACAGCGCGATCAGCAGCAACGCATAACGCTGCAGGATGCACAGCGGGCACGGCGCCTCGCCCAGCACGATCTGCATGTACAGCGCGCCGCCGATCAGCGCCAGGCAGATGATGCCCAGCAACACCAGATAGCGCCGCTCACGTCCCAATCGAATCGTTTCCTCGCTCATCGCGTTTCCCTTTCATGTCCATGGTTCAGCTGGCCGGCGGCTGCGCTTGCAGTTGCGCCATCAGGCTGATGTTGTCTTCGATATGCCAATTGGCCGCGATGCGACCGTTGTCGATCTGATAGATATCGGTTGCCCGGAAGTCTACACGCTGGCCCTGCCCTTTGAGAGCCTTGAACGTGCCGGTGAAATGCCCGCGAAAGTGCAGATGCACCACCACGCGATCCCCGGCGACGATCATTTGTTCGATCTCGCAACTCAAGTCCGGCACCGCCGTGCGAAAGAACTTCGACGCCAGTAACGGCCCGGTCGGCCCCTGCACCCGGCCTTCCGGCGGAGTCTTGTCGACGAACTGCGGCGACAGGGCGGCGGTGGCCAACGCCTCTTCGCCCGTGTTCCAGAAACTGCCGTAACGCCGCGCCGCCAGTTCCATCGCATCACGCTGGGCCTTGGGCAGGCTCTGATCGACGATCAGGGTCTGGGGTTCGATCAAGGCGGATTCGGCGAACGCGAACGGACTGGACAGCAAGGCAACCGACAGGCCCAAAGTGGCCAGGCTGAAACGACGGGAAGAGGCGAAGTACGACATGGGGGCGATCCTGATCATGTAAACGAACGAGCGCCTATCATCAGCATCGAGGAATAAACGATAAACCGGTTAAGAAACGATTAACCTTTAAACAGAATTTAAGAATCAAGGTAGCGGCGCCCCCATCGCGGGCAAGCCCGCTCCCACAGGTTCGTCGTCGTTCACAGATGCTGTGTACGACATAAATCCTGTGGGAGCGGGCTTGCCCCGGGCGGCGATCCGACGATGAAGGCAACCCGGTTTCAGATCACTCCAAAGCAGCCGCCGGCCCGAAGAATTCATACCGGCTCTGTTTCTCAGGCACACCCAGTGCCTTCAGGTGACGCTTGATCGCCCCCATGAAACCTTTCGGCCCCAGGAAGTAAGCGTCCACATCACGCTCCGCCGGCAACCACTCGCCCAGTTGTTCTTCACTCAACAACCCGACCTTGTCCGCCGCCGGGCTCACGCCGTCATCCTCGGCGTAGCAATAGAAGCGCTTGAGCTGCGGATGACGTGCAGCCAGCCCGTCGATCCAGTCACGGAACGCATGCACGCTGCCGTTGCGCGCACTGTGGATGAAGTACACCGGACGCTCGGTTTCCAGCGCTGCCTCCAGCATCGCCAGCGTCGGAGTGATGCCGACGCCGCCGCTGATCAGCACCAGCGGTTTGTCGCTGGCAGTCAGGGTGAACTCACCCGATGGCGGGAACAGCTGAATGCTCGCACCCACGTGCAGTTGATCGTGCAGGTGATTGGAGGCACGACCACCCGGTTCGCGCTTGACGCTGATGCGGTACTGGCCTTTATTGGCCAGGGCTGACAGTGAGTAATTGCGGCGGATTTCTTCGCCGTCGAGGATCAGCTTCATGCCGATGTACTGGCCGGGCTCGGCTGCGAGGATCGGGCCCTTGTCCGCCGGCTCGAAGTAGAACGAAATGATTTCCGCGCTCTCCTCGACCTTGGCCGCCACGATGAATTCCCGCGCCCCGCGCCAGCCGCCGACGGCTTGTTCTTTCTGGTCATAGATGGCGGTTTCGGCGCCGATCAGGATCTCGGCCAACTGACCGTAAGCAGCGCCCCAGGCACTCATCACTTCCGGCGTGGCGATTTCTTCGCCGAGCACTTCGGAGATGGCGCGCAACAGGCAGGTGCCAACGATCGGGTAGTGTTCCGGCAGGATCTGCAGGGCCACGTGCTTGTTGATGATCTTCGCCACCAGATCGCCCAACTGGTCGAGTTGATCGATGTGACGGGCGTACATCAACACGCCGTTTGCCAGGGCGCGGGGCTGGTCACCGCTGGCCTGGTGGGCCTGGTTGAACAGCGGGCGGACTTCCGGGTATTCGGAGAGCATCATTCGGTAGAAATGGGTGATCAGCGCTTCACCGCCGCTTTCCAGCAGAGGCACAGTGGATTTGACGATGGCACGATCCTGGACGCTAAGCATAAGGGTGACTCCTGAGCTTTCTCTAAAAGTGCCTTATCCAATCCAGTATTCGTGCCAACTATTTTTTATATATAAATCAATAGCTTGAAAATTACGTAGTCAGATCGACACAAGTCACTCTATAGTCGCTTCGACTACAACGTGTCTCTTTGACTACAAGCCTATGTCCGCCAAATCATTGGTTACCGCCCTGCTCCCACTGGTCTCCGACCTGTCCCGCGAACTGCCTGAAGGCGAGCGCTACCGGCGCCTGCTCGAAGCCATGCGCGCCCTGCTGCCCTGCGATGCCGCTGCACTGTTGCGTCTCGACGGAGAATGGCTAGTGCCGCTGGCCGTAGACGGCTTAAGCACCGACACCCTAGGTCGACGTTTCAAGGTCAGCGAACACCCGCGCTTTGAAGTGCTGCTGGCCGGTGAAGGACCGACCCGTTTCGCCGCCGACAGCGACTTGCCCGATCCGTATGACGGATTGGTCGACGGCCTCGACGATCACCTCGAAGTTCACGATTGCCTCGGTTGCCCGTTGTTCGTCGATGAAAAACTCTGGGGCCTGATCACCCTCGACGCCCTCGATCCGGAGCGCTTCGAACCGATTGAACTCGACGCCCTGCAAGCCTTCGCCAGCCTCGCCTCGGCCACGGTCAACGCCGCCGAACGCATCGAGCGTCTGGCCATCCGCGCCGAAGACGAACACCAGCGCGCCGAGGTCTATCGTCAGGCCAGCGGTCAGCAGAATCGCGAAATGATCGGCCAGAGCAAGGCGCATAAACGGTTGGTGGAAGAGATCAATCTGGTCGGCGGCAGCGACCTGACCGTGCTGATCACCGGGGAAACCGGGGTCGGCAAAGAGCTGGTGGCCCAGGCCATTCACGCCGCTTCCAAGCGCGCCGACAAACCGATCATCAGCCTCAACTGCGCGGCCCTGCCGGACACCCTGGTGGAAAGCGAGCTGTTTGGCCACGTGCGCGGCGCCTTCACCGGCGCCACCAGCGACCGGCGCGGCAAGTTCGAACTGGCCAACGGCGGCACGCTGTTTCTCGATGAAGTCGGCGAGTTGTCGCTGACCGTCCAGGCCAAGCTGTTGCGGGTGTTACAGAGCGGCCAGTTGCAGCGTCTGGGTTCGGACAAGGAACATCAGGTCGACGTGCGCCTGATCGCCGCGACCAACCGCGACCTGGCCGAAGAAGTGCGCAGCGGCCGCTACCGCGCCGACTTTTACCATCGCCTCAGCGTCTACCCGTTGCGGGTGCCGGCGCTGCGTGACCGGGGGCGCGATGTGTTGCTGCTCAGCGGTTATTTCCTGGAACAGAACCGCTCACGCATGGGCCTCAACAGCCTGCGCCTGAACAGCGACGCCCAGGAGGCGCTGCTGGCCTACACCTGGCCGGGCAACGTGCGAGAACTGGAACACTTGATCGGACGCAGTGCGCTCAAGGCGCTGGGCAACTGCAAGGTGCGGCCGAAGATTCTCAGCCTGAGCGCGATGGATCTCGACCTGCCGCGCGAGGTTGTGGATAACTCGCCGGCGCCGTCCGAAGCGACTACCGCCCTGCCCTTGATCAGCGGAGATCTGCGCGCAGCCACCGAGCAGTATCAGCGGCAGTTGATCAGTGCAGCGCTTGAGCGCAATCAGGACAACTGGGCCAGTGCCGCCCGGGAACTGGGGCTGGACCGGGCGAATCTGGGGCGGATGGCGAAGCGGTTGGGGATGAAAAGCTAGAAGCACCCTCACCCCAGCCCTCTCCCGGAGGGAGAGGGAGCCGACCGAGGTGTCTTGCGCCCTACATCGACCTGAACCACCGAGTCGATTATGGATTCAACAATGCACTTTCAGGTCGGTATAGCTTTGAAGCATCCCCCATTCGGCTCCCTCTCCCTCCGGGAGAGGGCTGGGGTGAGGGCAATCGATCCAACTGACACACCACCACCCGACAACTAACCTAAAGCCCAACCTTTTGACGCCGATAACCCGGCATCAATAGTTTCTGGCGAATTTCCACCCTCGCCCACCACCTTTTTCCACAGAAGGTTTTTATGTCTTCCAACAAAGCCCGCGCAGATTCACTTTCGCTTCTGCTGTTTACCTTGCGCAGCGGCAAGCTGATGGCGATCAACCTGCTGAAGGTCAGTGAAATCATCCCCTGCCCGCCGCTGACCAAGCTGCCGGAGTCGCACCCGCACGTCAAAGGCATCGCCACTTTGCGCGGTGCTTCGCTGTCGGTGATCGACCTGAGCCGCGCCATCGGCGAGCGGCCGCTGGAAGATCCGAACGGCGGCTGCCTGATCGTCACCGACGTCAGCCGTTCGAAACAGGGCCTGCACGTGCAGGCGGTGAGCAAGATCGTGCATTGCCTGACCACCGACATCAAACCGCCGCCGTTCGGTTCCGGCGGTTCGCGCGCCTACATCACCGGCGTGACCTCGGTCGACGGCACGCTGGTGCAGGTGCTGGACATCGAAAAAGTCATCCACGGCATCGCCCCGGCGCAGATCGAAATGGCCCCGACCGAGCTGAGCATGGAAGACGCCGAAGTGCTGGGCAACGCGCGGATTCTGGTGGTCGACGACAGCCAGGTGGCGCTGCAGCAATCGGTGCACACCCTGCGCAACCTCGGCCTGCAATGCCACACTGCCCGCAGCGCCAAGGAAGCCATCGACTGCCTGCTGGACCTGCAAGGCACAGCCCAGCAGATCAACCTGATCGTCTCCGACATCGAAATGTCCGAGATGGACGGTTACGCCTTCACCCGCACCCTGCGCGAGACCCCGGACTTCGCCCACCTCTATGTGCTGCTGCACACCTCGCTGGACAGCGCGATGAACAGCGAAAAGGCCCGCCTCGCCGGCGCCAACGGTGTGCTGACCAAGTTCTCCTCGCCCGAGCTGACCCACTGCCTGATCGAAGCGGCCAAACACGTCGCCTCCCAGGGTTACTGAGTCTTGAGCGAGACGTTCTGCTTCCTGATGCGGCGCAACCTGACCCAGGGCGTGCCGGCCATCGAATGGCCGAACGGCATCGAACTCACGACCTACAGCGCCGAACGCGCATCCGCCGTGCATAAACTGATGCAGATCGGCTACCGCGAAGGCGGTGGTCGGGTGCCGGCGCTGGACGTCTGGCAACAGCAGTGCGAAAACGATCCGGAATACGATCCGGCACTGTGTTTCATCGCCAGCGATGCCGACGGCGTCATCGGCGTGGCGCAATGCTGGACCAGTTCCTATATCAAGAATCTGGTGGTGCATCCTCGCGCCCAGGGCCGTGGATTGGGTCGGGCGTTACTGCTTCATGCATTCAAGGCGTTTCAGGATCGACGCGAAGGTTTTGTCGACCTGAAGGTGCTGGAAGACAACCGGCGAGCGCAGCGCTTGTACGAAATGTCTGGAATGTATGTGGTTCGCCGGGAATTGGTGCCGGACTGACAAACTAAAATCCTGCGGCATACTCCAACCTTGGCGATCAACTTCCAAGGATGCCCGAACCATGAAACGCCTCGCCCTCTGCCTGCTTTGCCTCCTCGCCCCGTTGGCCCACGCCTCCAGCCCCGACGCCTGGGCAGCCTACGACAAAGCCGTGCTCGCCAGTTGCACCAAGGCCAGCGGCCTGAAAAACGCCAAGCCGGTCGGCAACGCCGCGCAATTCGATGACCGCGTCGGCTACACCGCGCTGTTGCTGCAAGGCCAGTACCCGCAAAAACACATGAAGGGCCAGCAAGGCACCGAGCTGTGCCTGTACAACAAGAAGTCGAAAACCGCGTTCGTCACCGAATGGGACTCGATCCGCCCGACCGCCAAACCCTGAGCGAATGGCGCACAACTTGCTTCACTCCGGGCCTGTACGGCGGCTTTATGTCGCCGATTCACACCCTGATTGAAGATTGCCCGCTCAATGAATACGACCTTTTCCTGCGTAGGCTGCGGCAAATGCTGCACCGATCACCATGTGCCCCTGACCCTGACCGAAGCCCGCATGTGGGCGGCCGACGGCGGTCAGGTGATCGTGCTGGTGGAGGCGTTTCTTGCCAACGGCCTGGGCCTGCCGGAACAGCAGCGCGAACATGCGCAACGGCGTTCGGCGGTGGTGCGCAGCGGAATGTCCGACGCCCATGTGGCAATCACTTTCGCCGCCTACAACGTCGGCCCCTGCCGGAATCTTGACGAAGACAAGCTGTGCCGCATCTACGAGCGCCGGCCGCTGGTGTGCCGCATCTATCCCGCTGAAATCAATCCGCACATCCCGCTGAACCCTGCGGCCAAGGACTGCCCGCCGGAGTCGTGGGAGCAAGGGCCAGACCTGATCGTCGGTGGCGAACTGGTGGATCAGGAACTGGTGAAGCTGATCCAGCGCTCCCGTCAGGCGGATCGCGACGACATCCGGATCAAGGATGCGATTTGCGGCTTGCTCGGCATTCGCACCACCGCGCTCAAGGGCGACGGGTTTACCGCGTACCTGCCGGATATGGGCGCGTTTGCCTCGGTGATCGATCAGGTCACGGCGCAGCCATTGAGCGAAGTTTCCAGCGAATGGCTGTTTCATGTCTCCGGCGACGACATTGCCGGGCAAGTGCGGGCGGCCGGGGCACAAGTAGTGTCCGAACCGCCGCAGACCTACGCGTTCATTTCGTTGCGAGCAGCCTAAGCGCCCTGCCGCCGCCCCCAGAACTCCCGCGCCAGCGAGCGCAAATCCCCCGCCAGCCCCGCCACATCCTGTGAGTTGAGCTGGCTCTGGCGCCCTTCATCCACCGTCAATTCACACGCTGTGCGAATGCTGACGATGTTGCGGTTGATGTCCTCGCTCACTGCGCTCTGCTCCTCGACCGCTGCAGCAATCTGCAGACTCATCTCGGTAATCTGCTCGACCCGCCCGCTGATCCCGTCCAAGGCCCGGGCCGCACGCTGGGCCTGTTCAACACTGTTATCCACATGCTCGCTGCTCTGCTGCATCACCAGCACCGCATCCCGCGCGCCGTTTTGCAGGGTGCTGATCATCCGTTGAATCTCGTTGGTCGACTGCTGAGTGCGCTGAGCCAGCCCCCGCACCTCATCCGCCACCACCGCAAACCCGCGCCCCGCATCCCCGGCCCGCGCCGCTTCGATCGCCGCGTTGAGCGCCAGCAGATTGGTCTGTTCGGCGATGCTGCGAATCACCTCCAGCACCCCGGAAATCTCGCTGCTGTGGCCTTGGAGCTGATGAATTACCTCGGTCGCCCGCCCCAATTCCTCGGCCAGCCGCAACACCGCACTGCGACTCTCGCCGACCAGCAGATGACCTTCACGGGTTTCCGTCCCCGCCATATCCGCCGCCACCGACGCCTGCTGCGCATGGCTGGCGACCTCGGCCACACTGGCCGCCATCTGATGAATCGCCGCCGCCACCTGATCGGTTTCAGCCTGCTGCGCCAACGTACTGGTGTGACTGCTGTGCAGATGATCCACCAATTGCGCGGCATGCCCGGCCAGCCGTTGCGACGCATCACCGATCCGCCCGACCACCGCGCCGACCTGCGCTTCCAGCATCTGCAAGGCGAACTCGATCTGCCCGAACTGATCCCGCCGCCCGGTATAAATGCCCTGACTCAACGGGTTGTCGGCAATCAACCGCGCACGCTCGGTCAGACGCTCCAGCGGCCGCAATAACCAACCCACACCCAGCGCACAGGCGCCACTGCCAGCCACCAGCGCAGCGGCTTCGATACCCATGGACTCGGGCCGCAGCCAGGCTTCAATCCCCAGCACCACCGCCAGCACCGAACTGGTCAACACCACGATCTTCGCCCGCAAACTCAGGCTCGGCAGCCGCTGCCACCGCGCCACGCGCCCCTCACGTAACTGCGCATATGCCCGCTCCGCCGCAGCAATCTGCCGCGCATCCGGCCGCGTACGCACCGACTGATACTCCACCGCAGCACCGTTCTGCGTGACCGGCGTGACATAGGCACTGACCCAGTAATGATCACCGTTCTTGCAACGATTCTTCACCAGCCCCATCCACGACCGCCCGCCCTTGAGCGTCTGCCACATATGAGCAAACGCCTGCGCCGGCATGTCCGGATGACGCAGCAAGTTGTGTGGCGTGCCCAGCAGCTCGTCGCGGCTGTATCCGCTGATCTTGATGAAGTCGTCGTTGGCGTAGGTGATCGCGCTGGTCAGATCGGTGGTCGAGAGAATGTTCGCATCCGGCGCAACATCGACATTGCGCCCGGTCACCGGGAGATTGATCTTCATGGAAAGCGCGCTCGTTTTATTGGAAAGAGTCGGCAGGGCTGCTGACTCTAAGCGCACTAACTGGTTAAACGTTGATCTGGCTCAGGAACTGAGCAATTAGCCATCACTGTGACCGAAAATCACAGCGACGGCCGAAGCGGGAATGAATCAGCGCTTGCCCATCGAACGGCGAGTGCCCGACGGCGCCACACCCGGAATCTTGGCGTGACGGTCACCGTCCTTGCCCTTGAACTGCGGCTGCTTGGCCGCTTTGGCCGCCGCCAGCTCACCTGGCTTGAACGGAAACTTGAACGCAGGAATGGTCGGCTTGGATTCACCGGCCTCGGCCAGCTCTGCCGGGACATCGCTCACAGCGTTGTCGATTGGGGAAGTCATGAAAGCTCCGCGAAGCAAAAAGTCCGGCCCGGTGGACGAGCCGCGAAAGCGCGCAGTATACCTGCGTGTGCGGACTTTAAAGAGTCCCCAAAAGGGTACGACTGGTCCCTTTTTGGGACTCTTCGACTAGCGGATCACGTTTGCGGATCAACCCGATCCAGCGCCCGATTCACCGCAAGCTCCGCCAGCATGATGATCTGCTGGATTCCCAACGCCGTACTGCGCTGCGGGCCCGAAAGCTCATTGGCAAAATTGCTGGCAATGGTACTGGCCGAAGCCAGGGATTCGCAGGCATTGGCCAACAGGCTTTCGGTGTCGACGTTGGGAGTGACCATGTACATCGTGCTCGGGCGAGGTTTGGCAGGGTTGGGGCAGAGGTAATAATCGAGGGCGCGTTTGATGGCTTCGCGGTTACGGGCGAGGTCTTCGGCGCGCATGGCCTCTTCGAGTGGGGTGGGTGATTCGAGGGGTGGGTCGGGTATCAGTTTGTCCATGAAAAGCTCCTACTTGGCTATGGAGCCATCCCTTGTCGTTTCCACACGACAAAAGGTGGCAGCTGTACGCAGGGTGGAAAACCGATAAGTAGGCAACCGGCCAGACCGAAGTCTGCCTGCGCACAGCCGCCGCGACGCAGTTTGCAGACGAAAGAAGACATCGGCAACGATTACGGGGAGATGCTTTGCAACTACTTGAAATCAGGTTTCCACACCTGTTCGCTGAATTGGCAGCGACAGCCAAAGACTAGAGAGCGCACTTCCGACGGACAACCTGAAAACCTTGTGGGAAGGATCCGGTGTGATTGTTGAGATTTAAACAACCTCAAAAGCCCCCTCACCCTAGCCCTCTCCCGGAGGGAGAGGGGACTGACCGTGTTGTTTGGGAGGGCTACGCCGACGTGACATACCGTGGTGAACTCGGTTTTTAAAAAGCACACATCCCGCACCCGCCTCTGCCTTTGCCTCTGC
>NZ_JAMDGS010000007.1:0-421803 GCF_028657055.1 Pseudomonas aphyarum | reverse complement strand
CAGCCGCAAGTGCTGGAAGAATCCGTCACCAGCGACACCACTGCGCTGAAAGACGATTTCCACCAGGGCTACCGCAACCGCTTCCAGGCCACCCCGTGGGACGTGCCGAACCGCCCGCCCCTGCGCCACCCGAAACCGCGCATCCTCGGCAGCCAGAGCGCCGTGGTCACCGGCCCGAAAGGTGAAGAAATCCACTGCGACGAATACGGCCGCGTCAAAGTCCAGTTCCACTGGGACCGCGACGGCCTCGCCGACGACAAAACCAGTTGCTGGCTGCGCGTCTCCAGCGCCTGGGCCGGCGCCCAATACGGCGGCATCGCCATCCCGCGCATCGGCATGGAAGTGCTGGTGACCTTCCTCGAAGGCGACCCCGACCAGCCGCTGATCAGCGGTTGCCTGTACCACAAGGAAAACACCGTCCCCTACGCCCTGCCGGCGAACAAGACGCGCACCACCTTCAAGACCCTGAGCTCGATGGGTGGCGGCGGCTTCAACGAACTGCGCATCGAAGACAAGAAAGGCCAGGAACAGATCTTCCTCCACGCCCAGCGCGACTGGGACGAGAACATCGAACACGACCAGAAAATCCGCGTCGGCAACGAACGCCACGACGTCGTGGAAAAGAACAGCTACACGGAATTCAAGGCCGAAGAACACCACACCGTCTACGAAGACCGCAAAGTCGAAGCACGGGCCAACGACCACCTGACCGTGGGCGTGAACCAGCACATCAAGATCGGCACCGGACAATTCATCGACGCCGGCCAGGAAATTCACCTGAGCAGCGGCATGAAGGTGGTGCTGGAGGCCGGGGCTGAACTGACGCTGGTCGGCGGTGGCAGCTTCATCAAGATCGATGGCGGCGGCGTGACCATGAGCGGGCCGGCGATCAACATCAACTCCGGCGGTGGGCCGGGGAGCGGCACGGGGGCGGCGCCGTTGATGCCGGGCGTGCTGAAGCAGGCGGATGCCGACAAGGCTGGCGCCGTACTGACGCCGGCGCAAATCAACACCCTCAAGCGTAATGCGCCGTTCTGTGAAGAGTGTGAAAAATGCAAGGCAGGTGCCTGTGCCATCTAATCGACTGACACCCAAGGACTGGCTGGCACAACAGCCACTGCAGAAAGACGAACGTCTGTATCTGGTCATCAGCGCCGCGAGCGATGCCGAAGCGCTCAAGGCCTTGTATCAGAGCGAACCGTCCGTGCAGGCCATTCCGGTCTGGGGCAGAACGCCCTACTCCACCTGGCAACCGGTGATGCCATACCTCGCCGAACTCCAGGCCAACTCGGCCTTCCTGCCCTGGATCACCGAAACCGACGCCCTCGACTGGGGCTGGCTAGCGGTCTCCCGCTCGGAGCCCAACGAAGTCTTCGAACATCTGCGCAGTTTGACTCAAGTGAAGATGCCGGACGGGACCGAAGTGTTTTTCCGGTTCTGGGATGGGCGGCATATCTATCCGATTCTTGATGGGCTGGGTGAGACGGCTGGGGAAGTGTTGCCGGTGTTTGAGCGGTATCTGATTAATGGACGGAGCCTGGAAGTCGGGCCGCGGGTGGTGCCGAATGCGAAGGATTGGCCGTGGTGGGAGGTGCCGAAGAAGTTGCTGGATCAGTTGGCGAAAGAGGATCACACGACGCTGATCGGCAACTTGATGCAATGGCTCGAAGAAGCACGCCCGGACCTCTACAGCGCGTGGCCCGAGAACAACCTGAAACTGAAAATCACCCGTTTCGTGCGTCGCCCGGATGCTCCGGACAACCTTAAAGAAGCACTGTTAAACCACCTGATTCTGGAGCAAGGCTAAATGATCGCGAAGGAACGCATTGCTTTCATTGACAAACAACTCAACACCTTCAAAGACAGCTTGACGCTTTATCAGGAGCAAACAAAAACCTGGTATGCACAACTTGCTGACAAAGGCAGCCGAACTGCAGACTTGCCTTCACTGTTGGGCATGGAACGCATCATAAAGGTCGGAAGCACCAGCAAATCAGTGAGCATGACCGACGGCGACTTCACGTCGAACGTGGCTCGGTGCCCGCTGAAAGGCCCCCTGCTGATCGAAAGCAAATTCGAATCGGTT
Organism: Pseudomonas aphyarum; assembly: GCF_028657055.1. Taxonomy (NCBI): domain Bacteria; kingdom Pseudomonadati; phylum Pseudomonadota; class Gammaproteobacteria; order Pseudomonadales; family Pseudomonadaceae; genus Pseudomonas; species Pseudomonas aphyarum. The sequence goes on along the minus strand of NZ_JAMDGS010000007.1, from coordinate 419,717 downwards.
TATGACATTCCACTGGGCAATATCGACGTTGAAATCATTGCTGTGGAAGGTGGGGCAATCAGCAAGGTCAAGCTCGACGCCCAAGGTAAGGCAAGCTGGACTGGCGGCATTCCCGGCAAGTTTTACAAAATCCGCGTTCACAACGAAGTGACGCCTGGCCAGATCGATACATTGTTCAATTCCTACAAAGGAATCACGGCTGATCTGGAAGGCTTCCTGCGCAAAGAATGGGCCGGGTTCAAACCGCAATGGTCGAATCTGTCCGCATCCAGCATGGCTATGGCTGTTGGCAGCGGGATTCTTGAGGGTGGCTGGGAAGCCATCAAAGGGGTGTGGGATGGCATTAGCCTAGTGCTCGACATCCTTCAGGATCCGGGAAAGTTTGCCAAAGATTTGGGAGCGGGCACCCAAAAATTGATTGATCTGGCCAAACAATCTCCAGACGTCATGAAAAAAGCGATGTTACTAGCCAGCGACGAAGCTGCATTGTTCTTGATGGTACGCAGTGCCGTGATCTGGTTGGCAGGTTTACCACCAACGAAACTGGCAGGTGAATCAGCAAAGATGACAACTGCGGTGGTGGTCGGCATCGCCATCGACATCGTGATTGGTATCGTGCTAACCATTGCTGCCGAAGGTACGGGCGTAATCTATCTCGCCGCCCGCCTGAAAAAATACGGCCAGATCATCATCAAGGCTGTCACTGGTTTTGTGGAGTCGGTATTCAAGATCATCAAAGGATTCATGGAATACGTCGCCAAATACACCGCCGTTGCGGCGCGTGGAGTGACGGCGAAGGTGAGAAACGGCATCTCGGAGTTGCGTTTCGACGGTAAGCGAGTGACAACCGTCGAAGCACCAAAAGCCCATCACGACGCGCCTGCACAATCCAAGACGCCTGACGAAAAAAGTGCAACTTGCGCTAAAAACACATGCACGAATGGTTGCCCGGTTTCGATGGTGACCGGCGAAGAACTGCTGACACTGACTGATGGGGAACTGGATGGTATTTTGCCATTTTCCTGGACTCGTCTTTATCGCACTAGCGCAGCAGAAATCGATTGCGGCCTTGGCTATGGCTGGAGTCATGCGCTGGCACAACGGGTTGACGTCAACAATGATGAAGTAGTCTGGACTGACCACGAAAATCGAGTTATCACATTCCCGCTGCCGAGCCTGCAACGTCCAGCAATAACAAACAGCCTTTCTGAAGCTGCAATTTTTATTGGTGATGATCCCTCTGAGCTCATCCTTGCTCAGGCTGGCGAACGCTCCCAGTTTTATCATTTCCGCTACAACCGTACCGGCGCAACACTGATTGCTGTCAGCGACGCGTATGGCAACAGGCTGCATATCACTCGCGATATCCATGGCCGCATCAAGCGAGTCGATAACGGTGCAGGTCGTGCGTTGCTTCTGCGGTATGACCGCAAACACATTGTAGCCATCGAATATCAGCAATTCATCCCAGCAGACAATCTGGAAGATGCATGGAGCACAATCCAGACCATAGTTGCTTATAGCTACGACTCAGAACATCGACTGATCGCGGCAAAAAACGCAGCAGGTGAAACGGAGCACTACGCATACAACGCTCAGAACGTCATCCTAGAACGGCGCCTGGCTGGTGGTGCCATCTTTTACTGGGAATGGGAAAAGGAAGGTAAATCTGCCAGGTGCATCCATCACTGGGCTAACTTTTCGCAAATGGACACGCACTACGCTTGGGATGATAAAGGTAGTGTTACTGTCACCAATGCGGACGGCAGTGAAGAGGTCTACACCCACGATGACAAAGCACGACTAGTCGCCAAAGTTGATCCTGACGGTGCTGAAAATCTCAAAGCCTATGATGACAAGGGTCGTTTGGTCGCAGAGCAAGATCCTTTAGGTGCAATTACTGAATTCCATTACAACGAAACCGGGCGACTGATTGCGGTTATTCCTCCAGAAGAGGAACCCACAGGCTATGAGTACAGCCACGGATTCGTAAGCAAGGTCAGTCGCGGAAAAGCCACTTGGAAGTACCAACGCAACAACCAGGGCGATGTAACGCAGCAGACTGATCCAGATGGCAACACGACCCACTACAGTTACGACAACCGGGGACGACTGCTGGAAATCAGTCACTCCGACGGTGGCCGTCATCAATTGGGCTGGAACAACCTTGGCCAATTATTGGAGGAGCGCCTCCCTGACGGTGGTCAGCGTAAATATCGCTACGACGCACTCGGCCGGCAAATCACGCGCCAAGATGAGTCCGGCCAAATTACCCAGTATCAGTGGGATGCCGCTAACCGACTCTCGCAGATTACTCTGCCAGGTGGAGCCACTCGCGCTTATACCTACAACCCATATGGGCGCGTGACTGCCGAACGCGACGAACTCGGCCGCGTCACCCGCTACGAATATGCCGACAACCTGCACCTTGTCAGCCGTCGCATCAATCCTGACGGCAGCCAGTTGCGCTACCGCTACGACAACTCGCGCCTGCTGCTGACCGAAATCGAAAACGAGCGCGGCGAACACTACAACCTCGACTACTTCCCGAATGGCCTGATCCAGCAGGAAACCGGCTTCGACGGTCGTCGCACTGCGTACGAATACGACCTCAATGGCCAGTTGCTGAAGAAAACCGAATTCGGCGATGACGGCAGCGAGTTGGTGACTGAATACCAACGCGGTGCCGCTGGCAGACTGCTGGTGAAAACTCTTCCCGATGGCGAAGAAATCCACTACAGCTACGACGCCCTCGGTCGCTTGGTCAACGTCGACGACGGACACTGGCCGCTCGCCTACGAATACGACCTGCAAGATCGCCTCGTCACCGAACACCAGGGCTGGGGCACCTTGCGTTATGAGTACGACAGCGTCGGCCAGCTCAAGCACTGTCGCTTGCCCGATGGCAGCAAACTCGATTACCGCCATCAACCCGGGGGCCTACTAAGCGGCATCGATCTCAACGGCTCGCGCCTGACGTCTCACCAGTTCAGCGGTGGTCGCGAACAACAGCGCCAGCAGGGTCTGCTGCTCAGCCAGTATCAATATGACGAACAGGGTCGCTTGCAGGCTCACTACGTCAGCCAGCGCGACAAAAACCTGTTCCAGCGCCGCTACAACTACGATGCAAACGGCAACCTCGCCGGTATTGACGACAGCCGCAAAGGCAACCGCAGCTACCACTACGATCCGCTCGATCGCTTGATCAGCGTTCGTGGCGCTACGCCGGAAACCTTTGCTCACGATCCGGCCGGTAACCTGCTCGGCCAGAACAACGAAGGCACAGCCAACCTCGCCAACGTCAAAGGCAACCGTCTGTTGATGCAGGGTGATCGCCATTACGACTACGACGCCTTTGGCAACCTGATTCGCGAACGCCGTGGCGCTGGCCAGAAACTCGTCACTGAGTACCGCTACGACTCCCAGCATCGACTGATCGGCGCGAGCCTGCCGGGTGGCAGCACCGCGTCCTACAAGTACGACGCTTTCGGTCGTCGCATCGAGAAAACTGTCGATGGCCATACCACCGAATTCTTGTGGCAAGGCGAACGTCTGATTGCCGAAAGCGGTGACAATCGTTATCGCACTTATATCTACGAACCCGGCAGCTTCCGCCCGCTGGCCATGCTCGACGGCGAAGGCCCGCGCAAGGCAACGCCGTTCTACTACCAGCTCGACCATCTCGGCACACCGCAGGAGCTCACCGACTACAGTGGCGAGATCATGTGGTCCGCGAAGTACCGCGCCTACGGCAACCTCGCGGCGCTGGACGTCAGTGAAATCGATAACCCGTTGCGCTTCCAGGGTCAGTACTTCGATGCGGAGACAGGCCTACACTACAACCGTCATCGCTACTACAATCCAGAGTCTGGACGTTTTCTGACCCCTGACCCGATCAAGCTTGCGGGTGGGTTGAACAGCTATCAGTATGTGCCCAACCCTACCGGATGGGTCGATCCATTAGGTCTGAGCTGCACACCTGGCGCTTGTCCAAAAGTTCAATCCATAGACCCTAATGAGATACGCTTCTCCCAAAATAGCGTTTCCTATAACAAAGTGGATAGAGGAACCGGTGCAAACTTCAACTATGATGATCTTGTCAGCTCGATGAAGAAAAATGGATGGCAGGGCGATCCTATTGATGTAGTCCGCATGCCAGATGGAAAGCTTACCAGCATGGATAACACCCGTGTTAGAGCTGCACGAGAGGCAGGTATAAAAGTTGAGGCGAGAGAGTGGAAGCCAAACGATCCACTATCAGAAAGTAACAGAGAGCGATTTGAGGTAAACGATGTGATGCCCGACACGTGGGGTGAGGCATTGCAACTTAGAATTCAAAAACAAAAGCCGAAAAGATTTGGCAATGAAAACCCACATGGCTCTGACGACTTGCCAAAACTAACAGGAAAAAAATGAAGATCTTTCTCGATATTGAACAAATAGAAAACTATAACTTCCCAAGCGAATTTATAGAATTCGCAACTATGAAGCCTAAACCAGACATTGAGCCTTGGTGGCTATTAGTATACAAAGAAGGAAAAATAAACAATTGGCACAACACACTAAAAAAACTTTACCCAAAACGCACTCTAGTGCCTTTCGCAAAATTCAGCGCGAATGATGACATTGCTTGTTTTGAGGGCGAAGATTTATCTGGAAATCCAAAAGTTTTAATAATACACGCCTATGCTTCGGAAGGATGGGAGCTTCATGGAGAATATCCTGATTTTTGCACTTGGCTAAAAACAGCCATTGAGACCCATGCAGAATGGAACGAAGAAAATTGAAAAAATAACTATTAAATTTTATCTAAATACTCAGGGGGCACTGAGGATATCAACCAAACATTATTCTCTGCCCTAAAAAAAACGAACCCATCAAGAAACATTTCATGACTTTTCACGCGTAGAACAACGGATGACCCATACCGCTGACCAACGTCAAAAGCTAAGCCCTTATTTTCAGTCAAGTGCACGTAATGCCTAGCCCCAGCTTGCAACCCTTCTTTAAAAATTGAGTCAACAAAGCGATAGGCAGTACCATGATATAAATAACAAGGAGGCTGAACGACAGGGTAATCACGAGTTACCAATTTTGACGAATGCCCTTGTACAGCACGAACATACACCCCATCCTCTGAGATCTCAAATCGTCGCTTATCGCTTCCCAACACTACCCTCTTCACAACCTCATCATCCGCCACCACCCCTAACTTTTGCATCCCTATCAGAAGACTGTCGAGCCTTGCCCAACCCTCTGAATCTAAATGCAGCCCAACAGATTCAGGTTTATGACGCAGCAGAAAACTCATGGTTTTACTTAGACGATCAACTTCACCAGTCATAACAATTTCCTAATAGCAAAGAGCACGAATAACGACCATACAAAAATATATAACAATTAAAACATAAAAACAAATCACCAATTAAAGGCTACAAATTTATTTTCCGCCAAAGAAAACAAATCCGACCTTTCTCACCAGCCAATTTTTCATGACAAAAATAATCGTCTCACTTTCGGAAAGATCAATGTTAGAAAACAATAAAACAATAGAAATCAATGGAGAGGACGCCCTTGAGGTTCTAGCGGAAATTGAATTTATCTTGATTTCGCTGCACAAAATGGGAAGCTACTATTGCGACAAGCCTGTCAACGATTATCAAAAAGCGACTACCGATTTTATTGACAACGAGAAGGTGACTCAAAGACTTGCGAAGGTGAGAAAAATCATCTCTACAAAATTTGATTCAACCCTCGGAGAGGATGACATGGACGATATTGAGCGTCATATGGAAGGAATCCAATTTTGGAAGCCTTAGACAACCTTTCTTTGCTATTCCAATAATTCGGGATTAACTCTAAAAACCATCGGGCATTTTTTTAGATTTTCCAATCAAAGAAAAACCTCATCAAAAACCCTCCAACTAATAATCAGCCATGAAAATCACAATATCGCGCATAGTTAAAATCCACACAGAAAAGACCCTTGTTGAATTCTCCACCCTTTATGGAGAAGGTCTTTCAAGCTTATTCACTCTAGAGGCAAGAGAAAACCGTCCCTATGACGTAGAAATAAATATTGATGATGATTTTTATTGGGGTAAAAACATCTTCACCTCAATGAGCAACACACCCTCAATTCGCCACGAAGCCGAAACAACCTATATAACAGCAGAGCTAATTTCTATTACCGAAGATGGATGCGGTTCGCTGAGACTTGGCAATTCCATCATCTTCATCTCACTAAAAAACGACAATAAAGATCTTATTTTTCCGAGTTTTGTTGAGATCTTAGCTATTCAAATCACCCTTTACCCAACCAACATCTGAGCAGTGCTCAAAAAGCCCCCCTCAAATACCTCTGGATATAACTAAATGAACACAAGCAAAATCATCACCCTCGGAGGCAAAATAACTCTCGATGACATTTCCCAGCTTGATCAAACAATCGACATTTCTCTCGAAATAGAAAACTTGAAGGAAGACCTTTTTCAAGCGACTTTCCCATGCGGCCAAATACTCGATATCGGATGGTATCCAGAATTCAGCACATACGGTTCCTTTGTAATCTCTCTAATCCGCAATCAAGACTGGCAAAATCCGACTCATTGTGAAAAAGCCAAAAACTGGGCAGAGCTGAAAATCGCGCTAGAGAACATATTAAAAAACCTGGAAAGCTAGAATCGACAAACGCTTCCGATATATGGAGTAAACCAACTGTCCGAGACAACATCACCGCTATCCCCCTCAATCATCCCCTCCAAAACATCATACTTAACCACCACCCGATTCCCATACAACCGCTCCCTCTCCACCAACGCCCCCACCTGCCCCTTCTCCCTCACCTCCCGCCAAATGTCATTCTCCCGATACACCCGCTCCCCCTCCCGCACGAACCGATGCCCCAACTCAAACACGTGATACCGATAAGCCCGCTCCCGATCACACAACAACTCCCCCTCCAGTTGCGTCTCCCCGACCTTCAGCTTCAGCTGAAAGCTGCGATCCGTCGGGTTGTGCAGGACCAGGTCGATGTAGTTGTAGAAGATCGCCGCGCCGGAGCCGAATGGCAGGACGCGGCCGTCGTCCGGGAAGGGGTCGAAGCTGTGGTTGGCGCGTTCAATGACGATCAGGGGTGAGTGAATGGCCATCCAGTGGATGAGGTTGCTGAGTTGGCAGATGCCGCCGCCGATGCCGGTGCGGGCTTGGCCGAATGAGAGTTCCATGCCTTCGACGTAGCCGCGTTGGCGGGTCGGGCGGCCGACGAGGCGGCAGAAGGAGAAATATTCGCCGGGGGCGATGGTGACGCCATCGATGGCGGCGACGGCGAGTTTGAGGTTGATGACTTTGTTGTGTTGCAGCGCAAGGTCGGAGTCGCCGAGTTTGCGGATCAGTTTTGAGGTGTGTTTGAGGTAGCGGTAAGGCAGGCGCTCGGACGTCGTGACAGGCCGCGCGTAGCGTTTGCTCGAGCAGTGCCAGGCGATGTGGCGGAACAGTCTTTTTTGCCACACGCGCAGCCAGTAAAGGGCCGGGTGGTAGAGGGAAAGTGGTTTCATCCGTGGCGAACGGCGCGGGCCGTTGTCTTCCTTGAGCTTCAAAGGGCGGCGCATCTTACCGTGGAACCGCGCTTGATCGCCAAGCGCCTCGCCGGTGTCGCAAGCCGTAACAAGTCGCCCGGCTCGGGCGCTCGGAAATTAAGCTTGAACTAAGGTTGCGTCCCTACCATCCGGGCCACAAAGCAGCGGTTCTGTGTGCTGATTGCCGTCAGCAGAACCCTTCAACTTGAAGTGAGCCCAGACCATGAGTGCGATCGATTCCACCTCTAAACAACTGCCCGCCTTCAGTCTTGTATTGGTCAATTACAAGACGCCGGAAATAACCCGGATGTGCCTGGAGTTTCTCCAGCAATACGTCAAGGATCATCAAATTCCGGTGTGGGTGGTGGACAACGATTCCGCCGATGAAAGCCTGATCTACTTGCGGTCTCTGGACTGGATCAACTTGATCGAGCGCCCTTCACCCGGCAGGGAAGCGGGACATATCGCTCATGGCAAGGCACTTGATCTGGCACTTGCGAAAGTTGAAACCGATTACCTGTTTTTGCTGCACACCGACACTTTCGTTTTTGACAGCACTGTCTTTTCGATGATGATGAATGAGTGCATGCAATCTTTGGATACAGCGGCGGTAGGTTGCGTCGAGCAATTGGATCGCGGCGTCCTTAGAGACACCTGGCGCTTGTCTTCACGTTACTTCAAACACTATTTCCGCCGGGCAAAACAGCACTTGGGGTTGCCGTCCCGAGATCCAAAACCCTACCGGGAAACTCACCTGAAAAGCTTCTGCACCTTGTGGAATGCACGGCTGATCAAGGCTCACGGGCTGCATTTTTCGATGGACGACCGGGTCCCGGGATACACGCTGCAGGATCGTTTAAGCAGCCTTGGCTACGGCATCAAATGTCTCTCGCCACGGACGATCTTCCGCTACCTGGATCACATCCAGGCCGGCACCGTGGCCGCGATCGGTGGATACGGTACGCAACACCGCCGCACCACCATGTATCAGGAAACGCTCAAGCGCCTACAGTTACAACCAGGCATGCGACCTGCAAAATAGTAAGACAATAAAAAAGGGCGACTTGAAAGTCGCCCTTTTTGCATCTGAATTCTTTGCCCTCCACTCCGGGGAGGTGTTCGCCCAGTGTAATGGCCTGGCAATCCATGCACCGGTAAAGAGCCCTGACACTGGGCGAACGGGAGGGATTTTAATGGAAGTTGGCGGATATGTCGTGCTAATTGAAGATGAAATTTATGTACTAAAAAGTTAACGGATATTGATGACCGATATTTCCCGACAAACTTTCAGAATTGTCCGACTCGAACATTTTATATGACTGTTCTCATACCATTACTTGTACAAGAACAGTCATTCTGTAGAGTCAATACTCAACTTTCATGCTGACTGGTCACTTTTAATACATCGGTGTAAGTGACCACGACGCTCTGTCCGACTTTCAGGTTTTTCAGTTTGGCCTGAATCTCAGGCTTTTCGACGTTGAGGGTTTTCGACTGGCCCGAGGGGTTTTCCAGGGTCACCTGGTTTTTCGCCAAATCAATTTTGGTGATTTTCAGTTGCACCTGAACCTGGCGGAATGCCTCGCCACCGGGGTTGCTGCTGCCCACGGCGTTGCGCAGTTCACCGGTGCGCTCGGTGGAGCCTGGCAGACCTTTATCCACGTCGGTGTCCAGATAAGCGGCGACCGAACGTGTTACCTGGATCTGAACTTGATCGCCAACCTTCAGGTTGCCGAGGTTTTTCGCCTTGTCGCTGAGCTGAATGTGCACCTGGCGACCTTCCGCGCCTTCAAGGACGACCTGATGATTGGCCGGGTCAACCGCCAGTACTTTGGTGGTCACCTGATCGGCCTCGACAGCCGCCGACAAAGGAATATCGGCAGCAAACGCCGTGGAAGCGGACAGAACAGTGGCAAGTGCAATGGCGTGCGTCAGTGTTTGAAGCTTCATAAGCGGTACTTTCCCTGTGATGGATGGCAGCACCCGGCGCCGAATCGGTGTCGGCACCGGGCGTGCCAAGGAGCATAGACGCTGATCGGCGGTTGCTCCTCGATCCGGGTCAATCAGTACCCGGTCATCTCCAGATAACCCTGCCCGCTCCGATTGCCGCTCAGGCGCACCGGCCCTTCCCAATAGGGAATGCGCAGGTTCATCCAGGCGTCGGGGTTGATTGCATCAAGGGTGATCTGCAGATTTTTTTCCGCAATGCCGATCGACCAGCGTACCGGCATCGAACGGCCGGCAACCTTCGCAGTGTCCTGCGGGGTCAGCTTGATCTGCTCGGCGTGCAGGGTTTCGGTCTGGCCATCGGCGGCAATCCACGTGCCGGTCAGGTACGGCGCGCCATCCTTCTGGCGCATGCGGTACAGCATGACGTGTTCGCCGCCGTCCAGATGCAAAGAGAACCAGTCCCACCCCGTCTGGTTGGCGGTCAGCGGCTGGCTGCTCCACTCGCGATCAAGCCACGCCGGGCCGTTGACGGTGTAGGTCTGGCCGTCGATCTGCAGGGTGCCGCTGGCCTGGAAAAACGGCTGGCTGTAGTAATACGACGCCTGGCCCTGTTCGGATTTCTGGCTGAAACCCTTGTCGCCCTGCAGCACCAACGGACGGCTGGAAGTCAGGCGCAGCTGGTAGCTGAAGTTCTTGTCCCGGGCGCTGAGTTGCAGGTCAGCCAGCGGATCGCTCGCCTGACTGACGAAACGCCAGTCATCGATCCACGCCTCGAACGGCGCTGCACGCACACCTGCCTGCCCGACGCCGCCACGGGCGTAACGCTCGGCGGCATGGTGGACGCTCGCTGAGGTCACCGCCGCATGCCCGAGCCAGATCGTCTGGTTGGCCCAGCCCGGCTGCTGCGGCGAGGCGTTCAGAGCGCTGCGAAACAACGTCCACTGCACGCCGAAATCGTTGCCCTGCGCGTCCTTGAGATTGGCCGTCACGTACCACCATTCAATACGAAAACCGTCATGGGCGCCGTGATCCGCCGGGAAGCTGAACACCCGCCCCGGCACCACCGGCGTAAAGGCCTGCGCCTGAGCGCCCATTCCGGCGAAGCCTTTCTGCTCCGATGCCGGGTTGTCGCAACCACTGAGCAACAACGTCAGAAACACCGCCGCCAACCTAATCCTCATGGGCAAACGTCCTCAACAAGTCCGCCGGTTGCGTGCGGTACAGCGAATACAGCGGCCACGCCGAGGCCAGCAACGTCGCCAGCAGCGCCAGCCCCATCAGTTGCAGCAACTGCAACGGAAACACCCGCAGCGGCAGACGCCAGCCAAAGGCCTGTACGTTGATCACCGCGTCCAGACACCACGCCAGGCCGATGCCCAACGGCAAGGCCAGCACCAGCGTCAGCAACGCCAGAAGCCACGTTTGCCCAAGATTGAGCAGCATCAATTGCCGTCGCGTCACGCCCAACGCCCACAACGGTGCGAGCTGGCCGAGACGGCTCTGGCTCTGGGTCAGCAGGCTGATGAACAGCGCCACACCGGCGACGGCCAACGTCAGGCTATTCAGCGCGGCGGTCGCGGCGAAGGTGCGTTCGAAGACTTGCACCGACCAACCCTTGAGCCGCGCCTGATCGACGATGCGGCTGTCATCGAGCTGGAAGCGTGCCTGCAAGGCCGTGAGCAACGCCGGAATGTTCGGCGGGTCGATGCGCAGGTTGAAGCGGTTCGGCGTCAGCTGCGGCCAGCCGCGCAACAGGTGATTGCTGTTGACCAGCACATGGCCCTTGGGATTGCCGTAGTCGGCGTAGATCCCGACGATACGCGGCGACCACGACCCGCCCGGCGTGGGAATCGTCAGGTGATCGCCCGGCGCCACTTTCAAGCGCCGCGCCAGTTGTTCGCTGAGCATCACTGCATCGTCCTTGGCCAGCGCCGCCCACGGGTCGTCTCCTCGAGATTCGAGCAACGGCCAGTGCTGGCGATAGTGCGGATGATCGATGATCCCGAACACGTCCGCCGGCCAGCCTTGCAGCGTCACCGAAACCTGCCAGTTGGGCATGATCGCGGTGACGCTCGGTTGTTGTTTGAGCCAGGTGTACAGCTCTCGCGCCTGAGCCGGGTTGCTCGGGTTCAGATAGAGCTCGGCGGTGAGCCGTTGTTCGAGCCAATCATTGAAGGTCTGGCGGAAACCGGCGGTCATGCTGCCGGCGCCGATGTTCGCCGCCATTGCCAGCAGCAGCGCCATCAAGGCCAGGCTCAACGCCGGCAATTGCTGGCGGCAATCGGCGAGAAACCATTGCCCGAGCACCGAGCGGCTGCGCCCGAGCAAACCATTGAGCAGCGCGCTGAGCAACACCGGCAACGCCAGCGCGGCGCCGAGCAACAGCCCCGCCATCAACACAAAACCGCTGGCCAGGCTGTTGCCCCACACCAGCGCCGCCAGCGCAATCACTGCACAGATACCCGCGATCCAACCCTGACGCCGCAACCAGCGCGCATGTTGCTGATGCCAGGCCTGAGGATCCGCCACCGCCAGCAACGGCAGACGCGCCGCCCGCAGCAGACTGTTGGCCCCGGCCAGCAATGCGCCGAGCAGACTCAAGCCGATGCCGCTGAACCACCACCACGGACTCAGGCGCAACTGCCCCGCCACTTCCGCGCCGTACAGACCGCGCAGGCTGGCGGCGACGTCCGGCAACAGCAAGCTCGCCAGCCAGTAACCGCTGACCACGCCGAACAATCCGCCGATCAACGCCAGCGCGCCGAGCTCGACGATCAGGCAAGCGATCAGCATCCGCGCGCTGACCCCGCAGGCTCTCAAGGTGCGCAGCAATCCCCGGCGTTGCTCCAGCGCCAGACCGATAGCCGCGTGGACGATGAACAAACCAACAATGAAAGAGAGAAACCCGAGGGCATCGAGGTTGAGGTGGAAGCTTTCGGTCAGTCGCGCAAGGTTGTTTTCCTCGCCACTACTTTTGAGCTGCAACTGGCCCTTTAACGCGGGTGGGACGTCGGCGTGAAAATCCTTCGGCAACAGCAGACGTGACAGTTGATCGGGTTGTTCGAGCACGCGCTGAGCGACGCCAATGTCCACCAGCAGCACGCCGGGGGCCATGTCGGTTTGCGCGCGCAGTGGCGGCAACGTCTGGCCGGTTTCGGTGGCCGGGGTCGCGCCCTCGGCGAGGTTCAGCGCCCGCAAGGTTTCGGGAGAAATCCAGGTGCTGCCCGGAGGGCTGAAGAACTCGACAATGCGCTCGATTGGCATCGCCTGCCCGGCCACCGCGCTGTCGCCGGGCAAGGACACAGGCTCGATGCCCATCAATTGCAGACGCTGATTTTCGTGGTCCTTGAGCGTCAAGCGCCCTTGCAGCACCGGCGACACCGGCCAGCCCAGACGCCGAAGGTCAACGAACCATTGTTGCGGGAAGGTCGCGCCGCTCGGCGTGCTGAGGCTGGCCTGGGGTTCGCCACCGATCAACTGGCTGGCCCGGGCGTAACTGTCTCGCGCCTGACTGTTGAGCGCTTCGACCCCGGTCAACAGACTGGTGGCCAGCCACAACCCGGTCAGCACGCTGAAAAACTGCACCGGATGGCGCCGCCAGTGACTGAGCAGCGCCATCAGCGCATGGCGGAAAACCTTCACGTCAACCGACCGCTGGACAGCACCACGCGCTCCGCCAGCCGCGCCGCCACGCGCTGACTGTGGGTGACCATCAGCAAAGTGGTCGGGGTGTCGTCGAGCAATTCCAGCAACAGTCGCAGCACTTCGTCGCTGGTGGCTTCGTCGAGGCTGCCGGTGGGCTCGTCGGCCAGCAGCAGTTTAGGTTGCGCGGCCAGCGCCCGACCGAGCGCAACCCGCTGTTGCTGGCCGCCGGAGAGTTGTTCGGGATAGCGCTTGAGCAATTCGCCCAACCCCAGACGCTGCACCAGATGATGCTGCCAACGCGGGTCATGCCGCCCGGCCAGCCGCGCCTGAAACGCCAGGTTGTCCTCAATCCGCAGGCTGCCGATCAGGTTGTACTGCTGGAACACCAGACCGATTTCGGTGCGCCGCCAGTTGGCCAGTTGCGCCTCGTTCATCCGGTCCAGCCGATGTTCACCGCTGCTGATGCTGCCGCTGTCGACTTTATCGAGCCCGGCGATCAGGTGCAGCAGCGTGCTCTTGCCGCTGCCTGACTCGCCCATCAGCGCCAGGCTGCTGCCGGGCTTGAGCGTCAGGTCGATGCCTTGCAGCACTGGCAACGGGCCTTGCGGGGTGAGGTAGCTTTTGAAGACGTTTTGAACCTGGAGCATGCCGCCATCCGATCGATCCGTGTGGGCCAAGGATAGCGGATACCGACGCGTTACTGCCCCACCGCCACACTCGTCGGCGCCTCACCCGGCGTGACGATGCTGTTCAGGTCGATGTGTTTCCACTCGGGTTTGGCCCCCAGCCGTGCGTTGAAGCGGTAGTTGAAGGTGAATTCATCCGCCGTCGCCACGCTCAGCGGTTTGCCGTACACCGCTTCGATTCCCGGCAGGTCGTAGCCCATCAACTGCAACAGGGTCGGGAAGATGTTGTAGTGACTGGAGCGATCCTTGTTCGCCGCCAGTTGCGCCGACCAGTCGAGCGTGTGCAACTGATCGCCCTGGATCACCACCAGCGGCACCAGCCCCTCTTCCTCCACCGGGTCGCCGCCGCAGTGGGTATTCAGCCCCGGATTGCCGCGTTCATGCAAATCCTGGCCGTGGTCGGAGGTGTAGATCAGCAGCGCGTTGTTCAGATTGGCCTGGGCAAACACTCGCGAGAAGAACTCGCCGACATTCCACAGCACGGTGTTCTTGTAGGCATTGCGATACAGCACCCAGTCATCCGGCTGGCCGTTGAAACCGGTGCGTTCACCGGTGTCGGCGACTTCCGTGAACTGCCCGCGGGGCAAGGTCGGACGGTAGGCCATAAAGGCGTCCGGGTATTTGTCGTGCACCGGGAAATGTGCGCCGACCTTGTTGATCAGCACCAGCTCCGGCTTGTCGTCGTTGAGCAGTTCGATCAGCTTGGCGGCGGCGGCCATGTCGCGGTCGCGCACGCTGGTCTGGTCGAATTGCACGAATTCGTCGATGTCCTTTTTCTCGGCATCGTTCATCAGGTTCTGCAGGTTGCCGCCGGTGCGCTGAGCGTCGATGTAGACCGTGCGCATGCCAGCCTTTTTGGCGTACTGCCAGATCGACGGCAGCGTGCTGTTGATCCGCATGTAGTCGGCGCGGGTGCCGCCGTAGCGCAGGGTGATGTTGGTGTCGGCGCTGCAATTGGCGATGGACGCCGCGTAGCCGTAATTGAAGATTTCGACGCCCGGACGGGCCTGCTTGAGGTTGCTGTGCACGCCGAACGGCGCGTTGATGTCCAGGTAATTGCCGGAAATGCTCTCGTCGATGATCAGCACGATGTCGTGGCCGACCGCCGGGCCATTGCGCGCCAGGGTCACCGACTCACGGGGGCCGACGGTGTTGTGCAGCGCTTCGTAGCCGAACAGGTTCAGATAGGCCAGCGGCGTGTACATGATCGGCAATCCGCGCGCGCCCTCGCCGGCGCGCACGAACAACACGGCGCTGAGCAGCAACACACCGCAGAGCGGCGCAGCGATCCGCAAGGCATTGGGTATCGGGATCGTGTGTCGCGGCTTCAGACCGATCCCGAACAACAGCAACAACCCGTTGAGCAGCCCGTGGATGATCGCCCCCCGGTACTGATACGCCGCCTCCTGGATGAAGCCGCCGGAGTACACCAGCGAGACGAAACTGCTGTAGGTCAGGTAATCGGCGGTGACCCTCGTATAAACATCGAAGAACACCGCCGAAACAAACAGGGTTAATGCGAACAAATGCCGAATGAAAGTCTGACGTATATAGGCCGTTAGTAATAATGCGAAAGTGAGCGCCAAAAACATCGCGCCAAAAAGAAGTACTGCCGGACCGACTCCCATGGCGCTTAAACGTTCAAGGTAATAATCGGAATAAAGCAGCAGATAAATAATTAAAAGCAGTTCTTTCAAATATCGAAACATGGCGATTCCGGGGCGTGTCCGACGGGGAATGGTCAATCGTTTGTCGGTCAAAATCTGACACTAGCACCGGGCCATCAAAGCGCAAGAAATGCCCGACATCGGGCAAAAGCGTCAAAAAAACATTGACTCAAATCTGACACACCCAAGTCGTTAAAACCCTTGAATTTCACGGTCTGCGACCGTCCATCGTTTTCTTTGAAATGTGAAAAACATGTCAAGGACGGGACAAATCCATCTACAGCAAGCACTTGATGGCCATTCGCCCCCAAAACTGGGGGTGTTATACACCTGCAACATGTCATTTTGCTGACATGCTTTCCCCACGCTGCGCTATACCCCTTTTGACAGTTCAATTTCGATCTTCCATCACCGTCTTACGAGGCACGCCAATATGGACGTGAGCGTATTTGGTACGGGCTACGTTGGCCTGATACAAGCAGCCGCACTTGCCGATGTCGGACATCGCGTATTGTGCGTCGATATTGACCCGAACAAGATTAAACAACTGCAACAGGCAGTACCGCCTATTAGCGAACCGGGTCTTTCGGCAACTTTGGAAGAAAACATCAAGGCCGGGCGTTTGTTGTTCAGCACCCAGGCCAGCGATGCGGTGGAACATGCCGCACTGATCTTCATCGCCGTGGGCACGCCGGCCGACGAAGACGGCTCCGCCGACCTCAGCCATGTGCTCAACGTGGCGCGGCAGATCGCCAGTTTCATGGAGGACGATCGCACGCTGATCATCAAATCCACGGTGCCGGTCGGCACGGCGGACCAGGTGCTGCACACCGCGGAAGAAGAACTGCAACGGCGCGGTAAAAGCGCGCTGGCGGTGCGGGTGGTGTCCAACCCCGAATTTCTCAAGGAAGGCAGCGCCCTCGCCGACTGCATGCGGCCGGACCGGATCATCGTCGGCACCCGCGATGACCTGGCCCGCGAGCAGATGAGCGAGCTGTACGCGCCGTTCTGCCGCAACCACGAAAAACTGATGTTCATGGACAACCGCAGCGCCGAGCTGACCAAGTACGCGGCCAACGCGATGCTCGCCACCCGCATCAGCTTCATGAACGAGCTGGCCAACCTCACCGAACTGCTTGGCGCCGACATCGAAGCGGTACGCAAGGGCATCGGCTCCGACCCGCGCATCGGCTATCACTTCATCTACCCCGGCTGCGGCTTCGGTGGCTCGTGCTTTCCCAAGGACCTGCGCGCCCTGCTGCACACCGCCGAACACAACGGCATGCCGCTGAAACTGCTGCGCAGCGTCACCGACGTCAACGACAGCCAGCGGCACATCCTGTTCAGCAAGCTCAAGGCGCAATTCCCTCAAGGCCTGGCCGGCAAGTCGATCGCGATCTGGGGCCTGGCGTTCAAACCCAACACCGATGACATGCGCGAAGCCCCCAGCCGCTATCTGATGGATGCGCTGTGGGCCGAAGGCGCCAGCGTGCAGGCCTACGATCCGGAAGCCATGTCCGAGTGCCGGCGCATCTACGGTTACCGCAATGACCTGCACCTGTGCGCCACCCGCGACGACACCCTGGAAGACGCCGACGCCCTGGTGATCTGCACCGAGTGGAAGAATTTCCGCGTGGTTGATTTCGAGCTGCTGGCCAGCAAGCTGCGCTCGAAAGTCATCATCGACGGACGCAACCTCTACAACCCGGAACAAGTAGCGGCCGCCGGCCTGCACTACAGCGGCATCGGTCTGCGCCACATCGCGCCTGACGGGTTGCGGCCATGAAAATCCTCGTCACCGGTGCGGCCGGGTTCATTGGTGCTCATGGCGTGCTGCGGCTGGTGCGCGACGGGCATCAGGTGATTGGCCTGGACAACTTCAACGGCTACTACGATCCGCAGCTCAAGCACGATCGGGTGGACTGGGTGCGCGAGCAGGTCGGCGACTTTCAGCTCGCCACGATTGATCTGGCGGACGCATCGGCTCTGGAAGCGCTGTTCGTCCGCGAACGGCCGCAAGTCGTGGTGCACCTCGCGGCGCAGGCCGGGGTGCGCTATTCGCTGGAAAATCCACGGGCCTATCTGGACAGCAACCTCGACGGTTTCCTCAACATTCTGGAGTGCTGCCGCCGGCATCCGGTCGAGCACCTGATCTACGCCTCGTCCAGTTCGGTGTACGGCGCCAACCAGCGCACGCCCTACTCGGTGCAGGACGGCGTCAATCACCCGCTGTCGCTGTACGCCGCGACCAAGAAAGCCAATGAATTGATGGCCCACAGTTACAGCCATCTGTTCGGCATCGCCTGCACCGGGCTGCGGTTTTTCACGGTCTACGGGCCGTGGGGCCGGCCGGACATGTCGCCGATCCAGTTCGCCAAGGCCATCAGCGAAGGTTCGCCGCTGAAGCTGTTCAACTACGGCGAGCATCAGCGCGATTTCACCTACATCGACGACATCATCGAAAGCATCGCACGCCTGATCGAGCGCGCGCCGCGGGCCAATCCCGAGTGGAACCGCGAACAACCCGACCCGGCCAGCAGCATGGCCCCGTGGCGTCTGTTCAACATCGGCGGCCAGCACCCGGTGGCGCTGAAAACCTACCTCGCCCTGCTGGAAAAACACCTCGGCCAGAAAGCCGTGGTCGAGTTGCTGCCGCTGCAGCCGGGCGACGTACTCAACACCTGCGCCGAGGCCAGCGACCTGGCCCAGGCCACCGGGTTCCAGCCCCGGATCGAGCTGGATGAGGGACTGGGGCGGTTCATCGCCTGGTTCCGCGATTACTACCCCACTGCCTATCGCCCACGCGCCGCTCGCGGCTGACCATCAGCGGAGGACTTCATGACTGGACATGAGAAAGGTGTACCGATCCAACAATTGGTGCGTGACAAACGCATGGATCCGGAACAGCGAATGCGCCTCGACGCGGCGATCCATCGCCAGGGCCAGGGCTGGGTGACCGGTCGCGAAGGTGGCCGGCCGTGGCAACTGTCGCGCACCAACCGCGTGGTCGCCTGCCTCGGCGCACTGATGATTCTGCTGATGATTTCACCGCTGCTGATCGGTCTGGCACTGGCCATCAAGTTCACCAGCAAAGGTCCGGTGATGTTCGTGCAGAAACGCACCGGTTATCGCGGGCGCAAGTTCGGCATGTACAAGTTCCGGACCATGGTCGCCAACGCCGAAGAGCTCAAGGAATCGCTGCGCCACCTGAACAAGCACGGTGCCGACGCCATCGATTTCAAGATCGACAAGGACCCGCGCATCACCGGGATCGGCGGTTTCCTGCGGCGCACCAGCCTCGACGAATTGCCCAATCTGATCAACGTAGTGACCGGCGACATGCGCCTGGTCGGCCCTCGCCCGACCTCGTTCAACGCCTACCGCTACAAGGACAGTCACCTCGCGCGTCTGGCGATCTACCCCGGCATGACCGGCCTGTGGCAGATCTCCGGACGCAGCAATATCGACTTCGACCAGCGCGTTGAGTTGGACCTCAGCTACATCGCCGAGCAGAGCCTCCTGCTTGATCTGAAGATTCTGTTGAAAACCCCCTTCAAAGTATTCAGCGGCCACGGAGCAAGCTAATGGACGGTTCAACCAACAAAAGCCTGAGCATTGCCAGCCCCAGCGAGTCGAACCTGACCTCGACCGTGCTGGACCTGGATCTGCGGATCCTGTTCCTGACCGCCGCCAACCCCGGCGCCGGCACCACCACCAGCGCCCTGGCGCTGGCCAGCCAACTGGCGCAAATGAGCAGCGGCCAGGTGCTGTACGTCGACGCCAGCCAGTCGGCGAGCAACCTCACCCAGCAACTGAACCTGAGCAAGGAGCGCGGCCTGCGCGACCTGCTGTTCAACCGGGAAACCCCGCCGCTGTTGCAGGACTGCGTGGTGCAGGTGTCGAGCCTGCCGTTTCACGTGCTGCCCAACGGCCGGCCGATCCGCACCATGGAACACCTGACCGCCGAGCGCCTGAGCCCGTTGCTCGATCAACTGGGCGCTCAGTACCGCTTTGTGGTGATCGACGGCGATGCGGTGTATTCGGCCGCCGACACGCTGGTCATCAGCACCCAGGTCGACGGCGTGGTGTTCGTGGTACGCGCCGAGGATACCCGCTGGGAAGTCGCGCAAGCGGCGGTGCAACGGTTGACCCAGGCCGGGGCGAAAGTGGTCGGCAGCGTGTTCAACCGGCGCAAGTACTACATGCCCAAATGGCTCTACAAAAACCTGTAAGCAACTGCGAAGGATGTCGCCATGAACGCCAAAATGCTCGTGCTGCTGTTGCTGCCGCTTGCAGGTTGCTCCAGCACTTCCGAAACCCAGAACATGCCGGTGAACATTCTCACCGCCACCCCGGCCAACGCCCAGGCCACCGATATGCCGAAGATCGAGCAGACCCTGCGCCCGCAGGATGTGCTGGACGTGATCTTCCACATCAGCACCAGCGGCTCGGATGCTTACCGCGTGCAGTCGGGTGACCAGATCGGCCTGAACTTCACCGCTGCCAGCCAGCTCAACGGCAATCAACTGGTGCTGCCGGACGGCACCATCGAACTGCCGGGCGCCAACACCTCGGTGAAAATCGCCGGGCTGACCAGCGAAGAAGCGCGCCAGGAAATCCAGCGCGCCTACCAGCGCAAACAGCTGTTCCAGCCCAACCGCAATCAGTTGACGGTGCAGATCATCAGCCCGCTGACCAACGAGCAGAACCTGAAAAGCGCCCTCAACCACCCGGCCACCGGCATGAGCCGCGAGATCACCGTCGGCACCGACGGCTACGCGAGCTTCCCGGAAATCGGCGCGGTGCCGCTGCAAGGCATGACCGTCAACCAGCTCGAAACCTTCCTCAACAAGAAGTACGCGCAACTGCCGGGCCGGATGACCGTGGACGTGCTGCTCAAGTCCACCGCCGGCAACGAGATCTACGTGCTGGGCGAAGTCGGCCAGCCGGGTTCCTACCCGATCCGCCGGCCGGTGTCGGTGCTTGAGGCGCTGACCCTGGCGCGCGGCACCAACGTCAAGGCGCGGCTCGATTCGGTGGTGATCATGCGGCGCAACGGCAATCAGGTGCAGGCCGTGCGTTACGACGTCGAGAAAGCGTTGTCGGGCGAGGCGCCGCAAATCGCCTACCTGCAACCGGACGACATGCTGTACGTGCCGAAAACCAAACTGGCCAGCGCCGGCGAACTCGCCCGGCAACTGGCCGACGTGGTGCTGTTCCAGGGCGTGGGCTTCAGCTTCGGCTACCGCGTCGACAACAAAGACAGTGACAGCAACTGACTCTCAGGTGACCGACATGAATCCAAAGGAAAACTACCTGCATGAGTTCTTCAGGATCTTCTTCGCCAACAAGCAACTGGTGAAACGGGTCTTCCTGATCTTTGCAGTGATCGCGCTGGTGCTGCCGCTGCTGCTCAAACAGAGCTTCGATATCACCGCTCAGGTGATCGTGCAGTCGAAAAAACTTTCACAGGGCGACGCCACCACGTCGCTCACCGTGGACAACGCCACCTTCATCCCGCCGTCGCTGGCGGACATGGAAACCGAGAGCAATATCCTGCGCTCGCCGGCGCTGATCCGTCAGACCATCAGCGAACTGCGCGACAAGGGCGAATACACCCCGTCACCCGGCATGTTCAACAAGCTGGTGAGCGAGCCGTTCAAACGCTACATCAGCTCGCCGCTGCGCCAGTACGTGATAAACCCCGTGCGCAACGCTTTGGGCCTTGAGACCGATCCGGTGCGCGACACCGCGCTCGATGCGCTGACCCAGCAAGCCATCGACAGCCTGAAAATCGAGACCCTGCCCGGCTCCAACGTGATCTCGATCGTCTACAGCTTCCCCGATCCGCACCAAGGCACAACTTTCGTCGCCGCCCTGTTGCAGAACTATCTGGTGAGCCGTCAGGCGCTGCAATCGATCGACCTGCCGCAGTCGTTCTACGAGTCCAAGAAGCAGCTTTATCAAGTGCGCCTCGATGGCCTGGAAGGCAACCGTCAGGCACTGCTGGAAAGTGTCGGCTCGTCGGATCCGAAGGAGGAAATCACCTTCCGCCTGAACGCGATCAACACCGAGGAGCAAGCGCTGAACCTGTACCAGGATCGCCTGCTGCAAAGCCAACGCTGGCTGGAGTACCTGAAAACCAGCCTGGCCGCCGCCAGCAACAACAAACTCAATGACTACACCTTCCCCTACACCTTCACCACCACCGTGGA
This sequence comes from Pseudomonas aphyarum, assembly GCF_028657055.1. Lineage (NCBI taxonomy): Bacteria > Pseudomonadati > Pseudomonadota > Gammaproteobacteria > Pseudomonadales > Pseudomonadaceae > Pseudomonas > Pseudomonas aphyarum. The sequence continues at coordinate 397,977 of NZ_JAMDGS010000007.1, read as the reverse complement.
CAACGTGGCGTTCGAGGACCGGGAAATCAAACAGCTCGGCGAGCAACTGACCACTCAGGTCAGCCGCTACATGAACGATCTGGCGGTGTTCCAGCCGGGCAGCGAGCCGATGCTGCTGACCCGCGAGCAGATCGCCCGCACCCGCCAGCAGTTCCTCAAAGTGGTCAGCAACCGCATCCAGGAACGCACCAACGACCTGGCCGTGGTGAAACAGGTGATCGATCAGAAAACCGCGCGCATCGCCGAGTTCAAGAACCGCATCCACGAGCTGCAGCAGACCCAGAGCAAGCTGCGGCAGATGGACACCGAGATCGACGCCATGCACGCCGCGTTCTCGACCTACGCCCAGCGTTTTGCCGAAAGCAGCACCACCCGCTCGCTGAACGACGACTTGTCCAACGCCCGGGTCTTGAGCCCGCCGTTCGAGCCGACCGAAGCGGCGTTCCCCAAACCGATGCTGATCATTCCGTTCGGGCTGTTCACCGGTCTGTTGCTGGCGATTGCATTGGTCTATGTGCGTGAGTTCTTCGATCACCGCTTCAAACACCCGGCGCAAATCAGCCACGAGCTGGGCCTGCCGGTGCTGCTGGTGATCAACGACCAGAACGCGCTGCCCAGCAACCCGCACAAGAACTGGACCGTACCGAGCTTCCTGCACTGGGTGCGCAATTGAACACGCCCTCCACCCAGAACGCCGCGCTGCCGATCATGCATTTGCTCAGCAGCGGCGGGTTCTACGGGGCCGAGCGGATGTTGCTCGATCATTGTCTGGCGACGCCGGGGCAGCACCAGGTGCTGTTCCTCGACGCGCCACCGGAACTGATCGCGCGCTTTCGCGAGGCCGGCGTCGATGCACAAGGCTGCGCAGGGCTCGCTGCCCTGCTGCGGCACTTGCGTCAGCGGCGCGATGAGCGTCCGTTGATCAACACCCACAATTTCAAAGGCCTGTTGTTCGGCTGGGTCGGCGCCACGCTGCTGCGCCTGCCGCTGGTGATCACTCAACACGGCTTCACTCCGCGCAGCCGCAAACAGAAGTTCTACACCTGGCTGAGCCTGCAACTGTGCCGCACGGCATCGGTGGATCGGGTGGTGTGCGTCGCCGAGAGCATCGCGTTGTTGCACCGTCAGGCCAGCGTACGTGCGGAAAAATTGCAGGTGATCCCCAACGGATTGCCGGCCGCCGCCGCGCTGCTTTCCGATGCGCCCCGGCAACGCTGGCTCGTCGGCTACGTCGGGCGGTTGAGCAGTGAGAAAGGCCCGGATCTGTTTCTCGACGCGCTGATCCCGCTGTGTCACCAGCATCCGCAACTCGACGCGGTAATGCTCGGCGACGGCCCGGAACGCGAAGGCTTGCAGGCGCGAATCGACGCCGCCGGTTTGCAGCAGCGCATCCGCTTGCCGGGTTATCAGACCGACATGCGGCACTGGTGGCAGCAACTCGATGCGCTGGTGATCAGCTCGCGCACCGAAGGCACGCCGATGATTCTTTTGGAAGCGATGCAGGCCGGGGTGCCCGTGGTGGCATTCGGTGTCGGCGGGATTCCCGATGTGCTGGAGAACCGCCACAACGGTTTGCTCGCCGCGCCCACCGACAGCGCCGCCCTCGCCCGCCAGCTCGACACGTTGCTGTCCGAGCCTGGCCTGGCGCGGCAACTGCGCGACAACGCAAAACGCACGCAACAGGACCGCTACGACCTCAAGGCCTTGGCCGAACGCTGGTCGCAGCTGTACATCCGCACGGCACGGGAGGCACGCGCATGATTTTCCCGCTCTCGATCGTCAGTCTGCTGGGCCTGGTCTGCATCGCTCTGCTGGCCAGTCCCTGGCCCTACCTCGCGCCGGGCGCAGTGCTTGGTCTGGTGGGGTTCGCGGTGTTGTACCGCAAACCGACCTGGGGCCTGCTCGGCATTGCCGCGCTGGTGCCGTTCGAGGGTTTCTTCAAAGACAGCTCACTGTCGGGCAGCAAACTGATCGGCGCTTCGCTGGCGGTGATCCTGATGCTGCAACTGGCGATGCACCAGATTCCCTCGGATCGCCTGCGCAGCAATATCTGGCGCTTTCTGATCGCCTTCATGACTTTGTACTTTCTGAGTCTGCTCAACACCGATGACATGGGCATGTCGCTCGGTCACCTGCGGGAAATCAGCGTCGGCCTGATTCTGTTTGTCATCACCTTGCTGATCGGCCGCGAACTCAACCTCGACCTGTTCGCCCGGCTGGTGACTCTGGCCGTCAGCACGACCTGCGCCATGGCCATGTTCTCCACCAAATTCCAGGATCAGGGCCGCGCCGCCGGCCTGCTCGAAGACCCTAACGCTTTCGCCCTGCTGATCGCGTTCGCCATTCCGCTGGGGCTGCTGCTGGTGATCCGCAGCCCGAACCTGCTGCATCGGCTGTTCTGGGGCGGTTGCTGCCTGCTGTTGCTCGGCGGCATGACCAAGACCGAATCGCGCTCCGGGCTGGTGGTGCTGGCCTTGAGTCTGGTGATCGGTTGCTGGCACTACCGCACACAACTGGCGCGGATTCGCCCGCGTCACCTGGGCTTTGCCATGCTTGGCGCGGCGATCGTGATTCCGCTGGCGATCTACGCGATGCCTGCCGGTTACATCGCCCGTATCCAGTCCCTCAGCGTGTTGAGCGCCGGGGCCAAGGGGCACAACGACGAATCCCTCGGCCGCCGCGCCTCGTACATTGTGGTCGGCAGCCAGATGATTCGCGAGAACCCGCTGCTCGGTTCCGGCCCCGGCACCTTCCCGCTGCACTACGCCACCACCGGTTACGCCAAGGCGTTTTCCGCCAACCGCAAGATCGGCGACCTGTACCGCCGGGCGCACAACACCTATCTGGAAATCTTCAGCGAACTGGGGGTTCCCGCCGGTTTGATGTTCGTCGGCATGCTCGCGCTGGGCCTGTACAACCTGATGCGTGCGCGCAAGGAATGGATGCTGCGGCGTGACTGGCAACAGGCGGATCTGATGACCCACCTCGGGGTGAGTTTCCTGTCGCTGACGCTGTTCCTGATGTTCCTCAGCGCTCCGAACCAGAAGTACCTATGGATCATGCTCGCGCTGACCAGCGTCCTGCGCCTGAAAGCCGAGCAGGCTCCGACGACGGAGGCCAAAGCATGAGCCGAATCAGTATCGTCATCCCGATGTTCAACGAGGCCCGGCACATTGGCCGCACCCTGCTGGCCGCGCAGAAAGCCGCCCACGCGGCGAATGTCGAATGCGAGCTGATCGTGGTCGACAACGGCTCCAGCGACGACGGCCCGCAGATCGCACGGCAGTTCGGCGCCCACGTGCTGGTGATGCCGGGCCTGCTGATCGGTGCGTTGCGCAATCGCGGCACTGCGATTGCCACCGGGGAATGGCTGGCGTTCATCGACGCCGACATCGAAATGCCCGAAGACTGGCTCACCCAACTGTTCGCTCTTGAAGCCGAAGGCCAGGCTGATGTGTTCGGCCTTGACCTGCACACCCCCGCCGCCGCGCCGTGGTACGCCACCGCGTGGCAGCGCCGCACCTTGCGCCCGACGACCCACGCCGCCCATATCGTTGACTGGCTGCCCAGCGCCAACCTGCTGCTGCGTCGGCGCTGGTTCGACAAGGTTGGCGGTTTCAACGAAACCCTGCGCACCGGCGAGGACAAGGAATTCACCCTGCGCCTGAGCGAACAGGGCGCGCGGTTGCTCGCGGTCAACGAAAGCGTGGCCCTGCACTGGGGCTATGAAATGAACTGGCGCGAATGGATGGGCAAGGAAATGTGGCGCCAGGGCAGTCATCTGCAACTGCTGCGCACCCACGGATTCAGCCTGCGCTTGCTGCGTTTCCCTTTGCTGTCGCTGGTGGCGTGGGTCCTGGATCTGCTGGCGATTTCTGCACTGCTCAACGGTTTTCCCCACCATGCGGCAATCATGGTGACCATGACACTCATCCCGGCGCTGGTGCTCAGCGTGCGCCAGAGCCGCCGGCAACATGACCTCGGTTTCACCCTGCAACTGTGGGGCCTGCACTGGGTGCGCCTGCACCTGGCGGGCGCCGCGTTCATTCTCAGTCTGTGTCATTGGAACGCCAGGAGGCCTGCCCGTGGCTGAATTCATTTTCTGGATGTGCCTGCTGCTGCCGGTGTACGCCTATGTCGGCTACCCGCTGCTGCTGACGCTGCTCGCGCCGCTGTTCCCGGCGTGGCGCCACAGCCCGGCACCGCCGCTGAACATCAGCATCGTCATCGCCGCCCACAACGAAGCGCGGCACATCGAACACAAGTTGCGCTCGCTGCTGTCCCAGGATTATCAGCCGGCGACCCTGCAAATCATTCTGGCAAGTGACGGTTCCACCGACGACACCGTGGCCTGTGCGCACAAGGTTGTCGACCCGCGAATCACCGTGCTCGACCTGCCCCGCCAGGGCAAGGCCGCCACGCTGAATGCCGGTACGGCTTTGGCCACGGGCGACATTCTGGTGTTCACCGACGCCGACAACCAATGGTCGCGGGAAACCCTCGGCTACCTGCTGGCGCCGCTGAGCGATCCGCAGGTCGGCGCCTGCGCCGGGCACATGGTGATTCCGGTCACCGGCGGCGGCTTGAGCGTCGGCGACAGCCTTTATCGGCACTACGAGGGCTGGTTGCGCCGGGTCGAGAATCGCACCGGTTGCATGGTCTCCGCCGACGGCGCCCTGCTCGCCCTGCGCCGCGAACTGTTCGAGAACGTGCCGGCCGAGGTCAACGACGATTTCTTCATCAGCACCTGCGCGCCAGTGAAATTCAAACGCATCGTCTACGTGCCCGAAGCACAAGTGATCGACCACGGCGTCGACGAAGCGGACAAGCAATTTCGCCGTCGCCAGCGGGTCACCGTCGGTGGCCTGCAAAGCCTGGCGCAGCGCAGCGAGCTGCTCAATCCGTTCAAGCATGGGCTGTATTCGATTGCGTTGATCAGCCACAAGTTGATCCGCCGTTTGGCACCGATTCTGTTGCTGCCGCTGCTGCTGAGCAATTTCTGGCTGTGGGAAGACCACGGTTTCTATCGCCTCTGCCTGATCGCGCAACTGGTCGGCTACGCCATCGCGATTGCCGGCCTGCTGGATTCGCAACACCGCTTACCCAAACCGTTCCGCCTTGCGGCATTCCTGCTGGTGACACTGGCGGGCATGAGCATCGGCCTGTGGCAGTTCCTGCGCGGCCAGCGTTACGCCCAGTGGAACCCTGACCAAAACCGTTGAGAGGGACAGAGCCATGGCGATCAAACAACTGATTAAACGCACCAGCGGCTGGCTCTATCTCAACTCGTCCGTGGGGCGAAACCAGTTACACGGCGCCGGTGTGATCCTGATGTTGCACCGGGTGCTGTCCAACGACCGCGCCGCCGACCTGCCGCACCGCAACGAACTGTGCGTCGGGCCCAAGGCCTTCGAGCACTTGCTGGTGTGGCTGCGCAAGCATTTCGATTGCGTGCCGCTGATGGAAATCCTCCAGCCCAACGCTTTGCGCACCGAGCGTCCCCAGGTGGCGCTGACCTTCGACGACGGCTGGCGCGACAACGCCGCCAATGCCTTTCCGTTGCTGCAGAAACATCAGGTGCCGGCGAGCATTTTTCTCTCCACCGATTTCATCGGCAGCCGTCAGCGTTTCTGGTGGGAAAGCATCGGCGAAACCCTGTGGGGCAGTCACGGCGAAAAACCGCGAATGCACCTGATCGAATATTTGCAGTCGATCCACCATCCCGTGCCGGTGCTGCTGGATGACATCGACGTGGACCGGCGCAGCCTGACCCTGTTGCATTACCTGCAAGGACTCAAAGCGCTCGACCCGATGATGCTCGAACGTCTGACCGACGAATGCCCGCAAGAGTCGCAGCCTCAGGCACTCGATTGGCATCAGGTGCGGGCGATGGAATCTTCCGGTTTGGTGCGCTTCGGCCCCCACGGCGCCAGTCACGCCATCCTCACCGGCCTTGACGATGTGCGCCTGGGCGAAGAAATCAGCCGCAGCCGCGATGCCATGTTCAATGGCTGCAACCGCCCGCTGCCGGTGTATTGCTACCCCAACGGCGACAACGACGAGCGGGTGCGCGAACAGATCGCCCATCACGATTTTCCGTTTGCGCTCGGCACTGGCAGCGGCATCTATCGCGGCACCGGTGATCCGCTGAACCTGCCACGTTTCGGTGTCAGCCAACGCACCGCACGCAATCCGGAACTGCTGTCGTGGCGGATCTATCGCGGGGCGCGACCATGAGTCGAAGCAGTTACCTCAAGCATCTGGCGCTGAGCATGGGCACCAAACTGGCGATGATCGCCCTGCGCCTGCTGAGGAATGTGCTGCTGGCGCGAATTCTCGGGCCCAGTGAGCGCGGCCTGTTCGCCCTGCTCAGCACTCTGCCCGATCTGATCAGCGCGGCCACCAGCGGCGGCCTGAATTCGGCGGTCGGTTATCAAGCGGCCAAGCAACGGCCAATGGGCTTGTTGCTCGCGCAAGTGCTGGTGTTCGGCTGTTTGCTGGCGGGTCTGTTGACCTTGCTGGTGGTGGCGCTGGTGCGCGAGTTCGGCAGTGAACTGGATGTGACGATGCAACTCGGTCTGCTGGCGTGGCTGTTGCTGCTGGCGGTGCCGTTGACGGTACTCAAAAGCGGCTTGCTGACCTTGCACAATGCGTCCGGCGGCGTGGTCGCGTTCAATGCCTTGCGACTGGTGGAATCCCTGGCGCCACTGCTGCTGTTTCTCGCACTGTTCTGGATGTGGAAAGAAGCGGCCCTCGAAGCGGCGCTGATCAGTTGGCTGGCCGGCATCAGTCTGGTGGTGCTGGTCGGCTGGTTGTGGCTCAAACGCGCGCAGCCGTTGCAGCTGCAATGGGATCGCGCCAGCCAGAACGAACTGCTGCGCTTCAGTGCGCGCAGCCATCCGGATCTGCTGTTCCAGCAAGTGATCCTGCGTTCCGATTACCTGTTCATCGGCGCCCTGCTCGGCAGCACCGCCCTGGGGCATTACGCGATGGCCAGCGCCGCCGCCGAGTTGCTGCTGATCGTCCCGGAAGCGGTGACCACGCCACTGATGAAACGCCTGCTGCAACAGGACGAAGGCATGGACAAAGTCACGCCGCTGGCCCTGCGCCTGACCGCCACGGTGATGCTCGGCGCCTGCCTGACCATGGCCGTGATCGGCGAATGGCTGATCGTCACTCTGTTCGGCGTCGCCTACCAGCCGGCGTATCCGGCGCTGCTGGCCTTGCTGCCGGGGCTGCTGGGCCTGTGCTACGCGAGCATCCTGCGCCTGGACCTGATCGGCAAGAATCGCCCCGGCACGGTGTCGCTGCTGATGGGGATCGGCGCGCTGCTCAATCTTGCGCTGAACCTGCTGCTGATTCCGGCCTACGGCATCGTCGGCGCGGCGGCGGCTTCGTCGATTGCCTATCTGGCGGTGACCGTGGCGATGCTGGTGTTGTACTGCCGGTTGAGCGGCGTGGCGTTCTGGCAAACCCTGATCATTCTGCCCAGCGATCTCACGCCGATGTGGCTGATGTTGCAGCGTCGCAAAGCAGCATGAAAGGCCTGGCCCTGCTGCTCGGACTCGGCCTGTCGCTGGACGCCTTCGCGGCGTCGATGCGCTGGGGCGACATTCGTGACGGCAGCCTGTACCTGCAAGCCGATCGCCCCGACACGGTGACCGTGCGCTGGGCGCCGGCGTGGCAGGCGGAGGCCAACGAAGAGCACCTCTTCCTGCTCGACGGCCGGGGCCAATTGCAGGGCGAGCGCTTCATCAAGGCCAGTGAAACCCGGGGCAGCCAGAGCTGGCCATTGGCGCCGGGGGCCGCGAGTTATCAGCTGGAAATCCCCGGCTACAGCTTCCGCAGTTACCGGGTCGAACACGACGAAAACACCGTGGCCCTGTTCGCTCCGGCCAAGGTGCATTTCAGCGCAGAAACCCGTAACGGCGATGAACTGTATTTCAAGGTCGCCGCCGGTGAGCACGCGATATTGGCGGGCAAGTTTCACGGCGGGGTCAGCGCCCTGCAAGCGCAGCGGGTCGGCGATGGACAACAACTGTCCTTGGCGCTGAAACCCTATCGCGCCTATTGGCAGTTCGATCAGGTGGCGTTGCCGGTCAGCGAGCGCGAACAGGTCTGGCGCCTGCGTCTGCAAGGCAGCGGCAAAGCGGCATTCTGGCTCGATGGCACGGCCAATCTGTTCGCACAGACCCCGCAACAGCTCAAACCGCTGCGCGAAGATGATGGCCAGACGCGCCTGACCCTGCACGACAAAGTCCTCGGTCGCACCCCGGATCTGGGCATCGCCCTGCCCTACGTGATGCCGCCGCCCGCCAGCCATCCGGTGCTCGACGCGCTGAAGCCGACGGCCGCCAGTTACTACAGTTTCGTCGACGTGACGGCGAAGAATCCGCACTTCGAAGATGCGTTTCGCCAGGTCTATCAGGATCGCTTCGGCATTCGTCAGGACATCACTTTGCTCGCCGGCAGTCAGCGACAGGCTGACCTGCGCGCCGACGTGCAAAGCAACAGCGGCCTCGACGCCTGGCTCGCCGGCACCCGTGCGCTGGGCGGCAAAGGCACGCACTACATCGGGTTCGCCGACGAACCCAACCTGAATTATTCGAGCTACGAGCAATACCGTTCGATCTTCACCAGCATGGCCCGGCAAGTGCGCAGCGATCCGGCGAATGCCAAAGCAGGCGTGCGCATCGCGATGCCGGCCAGTTCGCGATTGGTCAACGGGCCGTTCGCCGACAACGCGGCGAACAAGCGTGGCATCGACTGGGCGCGACGACTGCTGAGTGAGTCCGCCGATCAGGTCGATGCGCTGGCCTGGCACGAATGGATGATTCGCGACCTGCTCGCCACCCGCGTGTACCGCGACAGCGTGCGCCGTGCTGCCGATCTGGTCGGCCTCGATGCCAAGGGTCAGCCGCGCAAAGCCTTGCTGCTGGATCAGACCAACCTGTCCAGCGGCTCGAGCCTGAGCCCCTACGATCAGGAAACCCATTTCACCTCGCTGTGGTGGGCCTCGGTGGTGATCAACGCCTCCCAGGACGGTTTGCTGACGATGCTCAACTGGTTCCAGGCCGCCGATGAGCCGCAATACCCCAAAGGCATGTTGCGGGTGCTGGGCGATGACCGCTTCGAGTTGAAACCGGTGGGCCTGGCCCAGCAGTTCATCCAGCAGCACTGGCTGCACAACGTGCTGTGGCTGGAGAACGACGCGTTCGAAGTCGATGTACTGGCGATGGCCGGCGACGATCAGCGTGGCCTGCTCGGCGTGAACAAGGGCACGCGTTTGCAGCGTGTCGATCTGGCGGGTGCCAAATGCCCGTTGAACAACGGCGCGCTGCGCTACTTCGGCGCCGACAATCGCAGCCGCGACGCGCCTTTTCGCTGTCAGGACGGTCGCGTGCGCTTCGAGCTGCCGGGACAGACCCTGTTTGCCCTGAGCTGGAGTGCCTCATGACCGCCCTGTTGATGTCCGGCCGCGCTGGCCTCTGGCCGCGCGATGACTCGTCATCAGGAGCAACGACCATGAATGTTCTGCAAAAAGTCAGCGACCACATCAAACACAAAGGCCTGCGGGCCACCGTGGCCAAGGTGTGGAAGCACTACATCTTTTCTCATCAGGAACTGCTGTGGATGGAGCGCGATCTGGTCAGTCCGGTGCCGCCCCACAGCCTCAAACCCTATCCGCCACTGCGGGTGGTGAAGATCACCCCGGACAACGTCAGCGCCTTCGCCCGCCACTTCGGCGACCGGGTCGGCACCATGGCGGAACTGGCCCGGGAAAATCACACCGGGCACATGCATCTGGACGATCAGGGCCATGCGGTGGCGTTCATCTGGGGCAGCGCCCGGGACTATTTCGACCGCCATTACTACGGCTGCATGTTCCCGGTGAAACCCGGCGAGTTCTTCGAGTTCGGCGGCGAACTGACCCGCTCGTACTGGGGCACCGAACTGTCAGTGGACCTGCAACTGGAACTGTGGAAAGCCATGGCCGCCCAGGGCTGCGACAAGGTCGTGGACGTCTGCGAGTTCCACAACATCCCGGCGCTGAAGCTGCACCTGCGCATGGGCTATACCGAACAGGGCCGGATCATGAACGTGTATGAGTTTTTCGGTCGCTGGCGCTTCTACCGCGAAACCCGCTACAGCGGCTCGCGCCTGGATGCGCTGCGCAAACCTTCCCGTCCACCTGTCACAGCAACGGCGACCTGAGCCTATGGCGCAATTCGAATGGCGCACCTCGTTGTGCGCACCTGACTTCCCGGCGGCAGCCTATGAAGCGCTGCGCCTGCGGGTGACGGATCACACGCCGTTCAACAGCCTCGACTGGTTGTGTGCGGCAGAGCAGGCGCTCGACGCGCACGAGCGGCTGCATGTATTGCTGGGTTGGGAAGCAGACGAATTGCGCCTGTGCCTGCCACTGGTGGCGAGCCGTGAACGGTTTTTCGGTTTGCCGTTTCGGGTGGTGCATCACCTTGGTTATCCGCTGGCCGATCGCCTGGCGTTGCTATCACTGCTGAACGCCGACGACATGCGCCAGGCCCTGCGGCTGATTCGCCAGCGAGTGCCCCACGCCCTGCTGCAACTCAACGAAATCGCCGAACCGGTCGGCGACGAAAGCGTGCTCACCGAATGGATGGCCCGCAGCTCCACCGGCGAACGTCGCTTGAGCTGTCGGGTGCCGGTGCACCTGATCAGCGACGCCGACCGCCAGGAAGTCTCGGGCGACCCGCGCTACAAACTGCGTCGGGCGCGCAAGCGGATTGCCGCGTGCGGTGCCGAAGTCCGGCGGATCACTCCCGATGCAATCACCATGGGCCCGCTGTTGCAGGCCATCAGCGAAGTCGAAGCGGTCAGTTGGAAAGGCGACGAAGGCGTCGGGATCTTTGCCAGCGAGCGCAGCCGCCGCTGCATGGAAAACGCCTTCACCGCCCTCGCCGCTTCGGGCCGGGTGCGCATCGTAATGCTGGAGCTGGACGGACGTTGCATCAGCTATCGGCTCGGCCTGTTCGAACAGGGCCGGCTCTACGATTACAACCTCGCCTTCCTGCCGCAATACGCCGATCTGGGCAGCGGCCGGGTGTTGCTGGAGGAATGGATTCGCTGGGGGCTGGACGACAACTGGCACTGGATCGATGCCTCGCGGGTCAGCCTGGAAAACTCCAGCCATCAACTGCACGAACGCATGACCGGGCAACTGGAACACTGGCGCTGGAGCTTCTACTCGTGGCGCCCAAGCGGCCTGTTGCTGGGGCTGGGATTGCGCGTCTGGCACCGGCTCAAGCCTGCGTTGCAACAATGGCGGGCGAAGCGTGCGGCGGCCAAAGCGGCGGTCATTGCGACACCTGTGATCAACCCCACCAAGGAGGGCGAACATGCCTCGCCAAGTCATAGTCAACGCTGACGATTTCGGCCTCAGTCCGAACGAAAACGCGGTGATCCTCGGTGCGTTCCAGGCCGGGGTCATCAGTTCCGCCACCGCCATGGCCAACATGCCGGCGTTCGAAGCGGCCTGCGCCATGGCCCGGCTGCCGCTGCTGGAAGGCCGGATCGGCCTGCACTTCAACCTGACCTACGGCCGGCCCTTGAGCCGGGCCATTCTCGAACGTCGCACCTTCTGCGACAGCCACGGCGTGTTCGACCTCAGCCTGCCTCGTCACAGCCTGTGGCTGGGCCGGGAAGATCGCGAGGCGGTGCAGGAAGAATTGCAGGCGCAGTGGCAGCGCTGCGTCGATCACGGCGTGCGTCCCAGCCACCTCGATTCGCATCAGCACGTGCACAACATCTGGCCGATCGGCGAGATCGTCGCGCGCTTCGCCGCCCATCAAGGTGTGCCCGTGCGCCTGGCGCGCAACCTGGGGCAAAACCTCAGCCTGCCCAAACGCGTGTTCAAGGGTTTGCTCAACCGTCGGTTGCAAGGTCTGGCCGGAGCCACGGCGGATTACGTCTGCACGCCGGTGGACCTGCGCAACGCTGCTGCGCCGACCGACGGCGTACTGGAAATCGTCGCCCATCCGAACCAGCTCGGGGCGGATTTCGGTGACGCCTATCTGCAACCCGGAGAGTCCCTGAGCCGCGTGCTAGAGCAGCGGCTGGCGGGCGTTCCACGGGTTTCCTATGCCGATCTGAACAAGGATTTTCTACGCGGTGCCGCGGCACTCTGAACCGTTACACAACTTGCAATACTTTCAAAGCTGGCGCTTTGACATGGACTTGCAGGGGTGATCTATACCCACAAAAGCGTCATCCACAACACCCGGGCTTCGGCCACGGAGGGCATCATGAGCGTCATTGAAAAGCTGCGCGAACATATCAAGCAAAAAGGCCTGGGCCGCACCTTCGGCACGTTGTGGAAACGCTACGTGTTCTTCCATTGGGAACTGTTGTGGATGGAGCGCGACCTGGTCAGCCCGGTACCGCCGCACAAGCTGCGCCCCTACGACGGCCTGCGCAAAGTCGACATCACCGCCGAGAATGCCGGCGCGTTCACCAAGCACTTCGGTGACCGGGTGGAGACCATGGCCGAACTGGCCAACGAGGGCCACACCGGGCACATGTACCTGGACGCCGACGGCCATGCGGTCGGGTTTATCTGGGGCAGCATTCGCGACTACCACGACCGCCACTATTACGGCTGCACCTTCCCGGTCAAACCCGGAGAATTCTTCGAATTCGGCGGCGAAATGACCCGCGCCTACTTCGGCAGCAGCCTGTCGGTGGACGTCCAGGTCGCCCTCTGGGAAGCCATGGCCGCCCAGGGTTGCAACAAGGTGGTTGACGTCTGCGAAACCCACAACATCCCGGCGCTGAAACTGCACATCCGCATGGGCTACCACGAACAGGGCCGCGTCATGCACGTCTATTGCCTGTTCGGCAAATGGCGCTTCTTCCGCGAAACCCGCTACGAAGGCTCACGCCTGGACCCGCTGCGCAAACCGGGACGGCCGGTGGTGACGGCGGCTGCGCAGGCTTAAAGGTTCACTGCAGCACGGTAGGAGCTATCGGAGACGCTAGCTCCTACATAATCTGAGACTACTTGCCTACACATGCAGACGACACATCCAAGGCCGATACCAGAACCGGCTGACTGCTCGACCGTATCCAAATGGATACAGTCGAGCCATGAACTATTTCGTGCAACAAACATCCGTGTTCGTGACCTGGCATGCCTCTATTCGAGATCTCCGTGCCAAGGTTGCTATTGCCCGTCGCATAGATCGTGCATCAGCAGGTAATCTAGGCGACATTAAACCCGTAGGTGATGGTGTGTCGGAAATGCGCGTTGATGTCGGCGCCGGGTATCGGGTCTACTTCACGATGCGTAACGGTGTAGTCATCGTTTTGCTGGCCGGCGGCGACAAATCCTCACAAAGCGCGGACATCAGACGTGCAAAAAAAATGGCAAAGGAGGTTTAACCATGAGCCAGACTTTGACAGCTTTTGATATGGCAGCACTGCTGGACAGTGATGAAGCCATCAGTGAATACCTATCCCAAGTGTTGGCCGACGGTGACAACGAAGAGTTTCTTCGTGCAATCGGTTATGTCGTCAAGGCGCGTGGCATGACGCAGATTGCGAAGGATTCGGGCATGGGGCGCGAAAGTCTGTACAAGGCTTTCGCACCAGGAGCCAAGCCTCGCTTCGACACGGTACTTAAAGTCATTCATGCCCTTGGCATCGATCTGTGTGCGCAACCGGGACATGTGCTGAATCACTCCACGTCCTGAAAGCTGCGCTACTCAGCGCTTCACCCCCACCCAGGTAAAACACATCGGCATCTGCGCCTCGCGGTTCTGGTACTGGTCATACACTTCTTCCCGGTTCGAGTGCGGGTATTCCTTGAAGTGCGTGATGTTCAGGCCGGCCTCGATGGCGGCGGTGAAGATCGCGCCGAGGGTGTGCACGAACCAGTAGGACTTCGCCGCCGGCTGTTCGACCTTGCCGACGTAGACGATCGGTTCTTCCTGCACGAACGGTTCTTCGCGAAAGTACGAGGTGGCAAGGCGAAACGGGTCTTCGGCCTCGGGGTCGACCATTTCCAGGAACGGGTGGGTTTCGTAGATCACCAGTTGTCCGCCCGGTTTCAGGGTCGAGGCGACGTGGCGGAAGAATTCGCCAACGTCGGGCATCCAGCCAAAGACGCCGATGGTGATCAGCGCGACGTCGAAACGGGCGCGCAGCGATTCAGGCAAATGATGAATATCGGCTTCGATGAACTCGGCCTTGTGCGGCGAACGCTTGTTCAGTTCGCGGGCCTGTTCGAGAAACGCGCTCGACTGATCGATACCGACCACGCTCCGTGCGCCGAGGGCAAACAGCGACAGGCTTTCGCGGCCGTTGTTGCAACACAGCTGCACGACGTCCTTGCCATAGACACCGACCTGCTCGAGCAAGCCGCGAAGGGTGTCGTCGAGGCAGGAAAAGTCAGCCTGCGTGACTTCGGTCAGCAAGGCCTGCCAGTCGGGCGAATCCTGGTGATGACGGGCGGAATCGTTCCACGCCTGACGATTGCTCTCGACGGCGTTTTTATTGTTTGGCACTTCCATGGCGCACTCCGGGCGATGCTCACGATTGAGCGGCCCGAGTCTAGTTCAGCCTCGCGTTACAGGTTGTTGCGAACTTGTAAGCCGGCAAACTTGCACCAGCGCCTGCACCACGGACAGCTATAGTTAATAGCCTTGGGGAAATCCGCTTCCACAGGTGCTGCCATGGGAATGTTCAATCGACTGCTGTTGTCCGCCTGTCTGCTCGCCGCCGCCCAGGCGCAGGCGCTGGACAGCAACTTCAACTACTACGGGTCGGACCAGCCTTTTGCCCACCCTGCTCCGCCGTCGCTGTCCGCTCAGCCACCCCGGCCGTTCGATGACGCGTCGCCGCAGGACTTCGTCGTCATCCCGGATCGCCATGTGTTCCATGACTCGCAGCTGCCCACCGTGGCCGATGCGACGGTGCGGGTGTTTATCCGCACCTACGATGCCGAACGCGGCATTTACGTCAACGACGAAGTGCTGGACCCGACGTGCGTGCTCGAATGCCTCGGCACGCCCAGCCCACGCAGCAACGCGGTCTACCACTGACGCTTGTCCGGGCGCGCCAGGCCGAGTTTTTCGATGCGGTAGCGCAGCATGTCGCGGCTCAGGCCCAGCAGGCGCGCCGATTTGGTGACGTTCCAGTCGGTCTTGTCGAGCATCTTGCGCACCATGTCGCGCTCGACTTCCGGCAGGTTCATCGATTCGGTGTTGCTCGCCGGGCGCGGTTCGAAGTGCGTGTGCGGCACCTCGTGCTGATGCTGCGATGGCAGGTCATCGCACAGGCTCATGCACACGTTCAGTTGATGCGCGGCGATGGTGTCGCTCGGCGCCAGCAGCACGGTCTGTTCGAGCATGTTGCGCAGTTCGCGCACGTTGCCCGGCCAGGTGTAACTGAGCAGCAGCTCTTCGGCCTGATCGCTGAAATGCAGGTTCGGTTTGCCATAGCGTTTGCCGTGGCTGGCGAGGAAGTGCCGGGCCAGCAGCAGGATGTCTTCGCCCCGGGCGTACAGGCGCGGGACCTTGATCGAGATGATCCGCAAACGGAAAAACAGATCGCGGCGGAATTTTCCCTGCTGAACCATTTGCTCAAGGTTGCAATTGGTGGCGCTGATCACCCGCAGGTTGACCTTGCGCTCCTTCACCGAGCCGACCCGGCGAATGGTGCGATCCTCCAGCAACTTGAGCAGTTTGGCCTGCAACAGCAGGTCCATTTCGCCGATCTCGTCGAGAAACAGCGTGCCGCCGTCCGCCGCTTCAACCAGCCCGACCCGGCGATCCTTGGCGTCGGTGAAGGCGCCTTTCTCGTGGCCGAACAGTTCCGATTCCACCAGGTTGGACGGAATCGACGCGCAGTTGAATTCAATGAACGGGCCTTTGCTGCGCGGGCCGTCGAAGTGCAGCGCGCGGGCCACCAGTTCCTTGCCGGTTCCGGTTTCGCCTTCCACCAGCACCGGCGGCAGATCGGTGTTGGCCATGCGCCGCTCGGCGTCGAGCAACTGGCCGATGGTGTTTTTCAGGTACTGCATCGGCGACGATTCGCCGATCAGCGCCTGCACCCCGGATTTCTGCGCTTCGCGCTCCTGATAGAACGACAGCGTGCGTTCCATCCGTTCGGTGGCCAGGGCCTTGTCCAGCAGCAGTTTGAGTTCCGGCAGCGCGACCGGTTTGGTGACGTAATGAAAGGCGCCCTCCTTCATTGCGACCACCGCGTCTTCGACGTTGCCGTAACCGGTCATCATGATCACTTTCAGTTCCGGCGCGCTGATGCGCAGCTTCTGGATCAGATCGTGACCGCTCATGCCCGGCAGCGAGTTGTCGGTCAGGACGATGTCCGGCATGAAGCTTTCCAGTTGCCCCAGCGCGTCCTCGGCCGAGTGGCAGACCGTCACCTCGAAGTCTTTGCGCTCCAGGTAGGTCTGAATATTCTCGGCCAGCAGTTCGTCATCCTCGACCAGCAGAATGCTGTGTTCCATATTCCCCTCCCGATGCCACTCTAAAGTTGAGACTGACGCGGGTTCCTTCCTGCTCCCGGCTGGTCAGAATGACCGAACCCTGAAACCGCTCCATGATTCTTTTGACCAGCGCGAGGCCAACCCCGAGGCCGCCCTGCTTGGTGGTGAAAAACGGTTTGAACACCAGCTGTTGCTGCTGCGCGCTCATGCCTTTGCCGGTGTCGCTCAGGGTCATGCGCACATGACCGGTGTGCGGTGTTTCAATCTCGACACTGAGTACACCGCCCTTGGGCATCGCTTCCAGGGCGTTGGCAAACAGGCTATTGAGTATTTGCGTCAGCAGCACCTTTTGACTGACGACCGGCGGGCAATTTTGTGGCGTGAATCGCACTTCGACGCCATTGCGCCGGATCAGCGCGTCAAACGCCCCCAGGGTGTCCTCGACCGCCGCCAGCAAATCCACCGCCTCGCCGTCGTCACTCATCGGGCGCAACGACACCAGCAGCTCGCGCACCCAGCGCGACATGCGGTCGACCTGGCTGATGATGTCGCCGATGTTGCGCTGCGCGCCGGGGCTGGCGATTTCCTGGGCCAGTTCGGCGCTGGAGCGAATGGTCGCCAGCGGATTGCGCAGGCTGTGGGCCACCGCCGAGGACATCTCGCCCAGGGCGACAAAGGTTTCGTTGCTGATCAGCTGCTGTTGCTGGCTCTGCAGCAGCGTCGAGGCGCGCCGCACGATCCAGAACAAGCCAAGGTAAATCGCCGCGCCGCCAAGAATGGTCGCGGCCCAGATCGAAGCGAACCCACGGTCGATACGGTCCACCAGATCCGCCGGTTCCTTGTAGATCTCGACCATGGCGACGACTTTGCTTTTGTCGGCGTTGAACATCGGGATGTAGTTTTCGATGAACAGGTATTTCGGTTCGCGGGACAGCTTCTGTTCGGGCTTTTCGTCGTCGATCTTGTGGTAGCTGGAAGACACCGGCACTTTCATTTCGAAGGACTCGTCCAGCTCGTCGTCGTCTTCAATCCTGACGTTGATCAGCTCGGGGTTGGTCGACCAGATGATCGTGCGATCCAGGGCATACACCGTGGCCAGCAACACGTCGGGCAAGTGTTCGACATGATCGAGAAACTCGGCGCGGGCCGACGCATGGGCCAGCGGGTCGACGTCGGGGTAGTTCCCGTCCTGGCGCGGGTCGAGCATCTCGCCCATGGTTCGGTGTGGCGTGATATTGGCGTGGCGCATTTCCGCATCGCCGATGGCCTGCACGAATTGCGCGGTGAGCAGCGCGTCGCGCTCCACGCTTTCGGTGACCACGAAGCGCGTGGAGATATACCCCAGCCCCAGCGCCACGGCCGCGATGATGAAAAAACTGGCCAGCGAGAACCAGCGCAGCAGATTGAACTGCCCGCCCCAACTCTTGATGGCTGCCAACGCTACGTTCGGCGTTGCGGTTTTTTGTTCTTCCAGTCGCTGCATGGGAATGCCCTGGCGTTTTTGTGTCGAGCCCGTTACAGCCGCCTTCTCGAATGAGTGTAGGTGGCAATGACCGTGACACACGGTTCAATGATGCTATTTAGCCGCTACTGCATACGACTCACCGCGTCGCTCGCAGAACCCGGTTTTACTGGCGTCAACGCCCCGTCAGCCAAGGGTTGTACAGACGGATGCTGACGCTCGGTTTCGGCACTCAGAAACTCGATGATCGACTGCGCCGAAGCTTCATCCAGACGCAGATTCGGCATCGGGATGCGCTCGTATTGCTCGAACAGTTGCAGCGCGATCGGGTCTTTTTCCGCCAACACCCGATCCGGTTCGCGGATCCAGCGATTGAGCCAGGCCGGATCACGCTGGCGGGTCACGCCGATCAGGTCCGGGCCGATGTTGCGCATGCCGATGCCTTCGCCGTCCTGCGGGCCGAGGCTGTGGCATGAGGCGCAGCGGGTGCGAAACAGTTCTTCACCATTGCTCGGCGGACGGATCTGCGGGGCGTCGGCGTAGCTTTCTTCGGTGCTGGCCTGTTTCCAGTTCTGCAAGGTGTTGGCGAGCTGATCGGCAAGGATCCACGGGTTCTCGAACGGCGAGGCTTTCATCCAGCGCCCGGTACTCTGGTTGCCGACGATCAGGCTCAAGTTGTGATCCTTGGTGCGGCCGTTGTCGACGCCTTCGATGAACAGCCCGAGTTTCTTGCGCAGGTCGGTGACGTCTTCGAACTCGCCGGTGAGGAATTTCCAGCCGGGGCCGACCTTGAAGCGTTGCGAATAGGCCTTGAGCACTTCGGGGGTGTCACTGAGCGGATCGATGGTGATCGAGTAGAAAAAGATGTCTTTCCCGACCCGGTCCCCCAACAGTTTCTGCACCTGGCGAAGGCGTGCGGTTTCCAGGGGGCAGGAGTCGCTGCACGAGGTGAAGATGAAATTGATCACCACCACCTTGTCTTTGATCAGGTCATCGAAAAAACGCACCTGCTTGCCGTCCTGGTCGGTCAGCAGGGTGTTGGGGAAATAGTCGCCACCCCACGGGGTGGCGGATTCGCTGGCGCCTTCGGGCTGCGCCTGATGGGCGATGAGCACCTGACTGCCGAGCAGGCAGGTGACCAGCACCAGAATCAGGTGTATGCCCAGGGCGCGGGAGCGCGGCGTTGGCTGGGTCATGTCGGCTCCCTCCCTGCTCATGGTTTCACGGTCACTTGCGGGCCGAAGCCATCGCCAGTACGGAAGGTTGGCAGTGCGGCGGAGTTGACGTAGCGCACACCATCCCAGCTCGGCAGCGGTGTCGGCATCAACTGCAGTTGCCCGGGTTTCTCAAGGTCCCAACGCAGCAGCATCGAGTTGTCCTCATGCTGGGTGTTGTGACAGTGCTCCATGTAGGTCCCGGCAAACTCGCGGAAGTTGATCGCCATCTCGACGCTGTCCAGCCCGTCGGCTTCCGAACCGATGCGGTAGACGTCCTTGCGCGCCCATTTTTCCCACTCTGGCGGCGCCTTGCCGCCACGGCTGAGGATGATCCCCTCCTCGAAGTGCACGTGCACCGGATGGCTCCAGCCTTTGCCGCCGGCCTTGATGTTCCACACTTCCAGGGTGCCGATGCCGCTGACCCCGGCGTCGGTCGGGCCGCTGGCGAGTTTGGTCGAGGCATTCAACCGGCGCGGGTCCATGTGGAAACCGAAACCGCCATCGGTCTTGATCGTCCACGGCGCTTCATCGGTGCCGTCGGCGCGACCGAAGATGAAGGTCCGGTGCAGCGCCTTGGCGAGCAGGGCCTTGTCGGCAGCGTTGTCGCGGTGGATCTTCAGCGGAATCATCACCATGCCTTCGGCCTTGCCCGGTTTGGCCGGTTCGTAGGCCGCCGGGTCCATGGCCAGGTCCTGGCCGGTGAACGCCTTGACGTTGAGCTGCAGAACCTTGCCCACCACCGGGTCACCCTTGTCCCACTGCGGCCCCTTGCTGGTCTGCTTGATCACCGGCAGGTATTTCTCGGAAAGCACATCGGCCAGCGAGATCACCTCTTTCGGACCTTTGCCGTCGTCCTGGGCTTGCAGGTTGACGAAGAACACCTTGTCACCCGGTTTGATGCCGTTTTTCGCGAAGTTGACGATGATGTCGAACCGCTCGGCGATGCCCTGGGTCGGCAGAATCGCGTTGTGGTTCTGCTTGTCGCCGTCGGCATCGAGGTCCATCGAACCGTCGAACGGCACGCTGTGCTCCATGATATTGCCGTCGTTGGCAATCATGTGGAACGGCACGCGGGTGTACGACACACCGGAGTTTTTCGGCCCCTGGAATTCGCCGCCGCTGCCTTTGACTTCACGCACCAGCGCGAGCTTGAAGTAGCGCGACACCGAACCGTTGAGGATGCGGAAACGATAACTCCGGGCCCGCACGTCGAGGGTCGGTTTCCATTGCCAGTTGACCAGCACCTGATCGCCGATGAAGCCGTCGGTGTTGAACGGGTTGAACCACAGCTGACCTTGCTGATCCCAGGCCTTGTCGGCGAACACCAGGTTGACGTCGTAGTCGCGGTTGCCCCACGGCAAGGCGCTGCCACTGGGGAAACGCAGGTTGACGCCGTCGTTCACCGATTCGTTGCCACGGTCCAGGGCGCTGTAGTAGTTCATCATCGCCGCGTTGCCCTTGTAGACGTTCTGCGCGGTGAAATCGAGCATGTGGTCGTGGAACCAGTGGGTGCTCATGGTTTCGCGCCAGTCGCCGCGAATCTTGATGGTGCCGTGGTCGCAGGTCTTTTTCGCAGGCTGAATATCGTTGACCCACAGGGTTTCCCCCGGTGCGCACGGGAACGCCGCGCGTGGGTCTTCAGCCTTGGTGTTGATGCTGTCGTAACCGGCGAGCTGGATCGGCCAGCGATAGTCGTAGTACTGGCCGGGGAAGAAGAACGCGTTGGCATAACCGTCGCTTTCCGCTGGCGCGTGGCCGTTGTGCTCGTGGGTGGTGATGGTGTGCAGACCGAAACCGCGGTTGGCGGAAGGATCGATCGGCAAGCCGTTGTAGTGACGCATCAGCACCGGTTGGCCGTAGCGCACCATCAACAGTTTCGGCGGCAGCGTGCCGTCGAAGGTCCACACCGAGTTGTGGTCCTGCACCGGCATCGCCGGGTGGAACCGTGGGTCGACACCCTTGGCCGTGCCATCGGTCGCCGGCACGCCCGCGACGTTGTGGTACAGACCGCCGGGGCCAAATTCGCCGACGGCATAACCGTGCATCTGCCGACTGTCACGCAGGCCGCCGTTCAGGCGCGCACCGGTCTGCACGGTCTTGTAGGCCACTTGCGGGTAGAACTCGTTCCAGCGCTGATGGGCCCAGCCTTTTCCCGGTGGCCGGCCTTCGGCAGACGAACCGATGTGACGGTTGAGGAACAGTTCGATCTGCGCCTGCCACGGGTTGCGGTCAACCGTGTTGGCGAACTGACTCGGAAATGGCGTGAGCCCCGGTTGACGCAGGAATGCATCCAGCGCCGTACCGGGAGGTGCGCTGCGAGCGATGTTGTTCGGGTCTTGCGCCGGCGCCGGGCCGATGGCCGCCGGCGGAAAACTCAACGGCGCGGCCGGTGTGGTCGGGTCGAGCTTTTCCGGGCCGAACTCTTCGAACAGCACCAGTTGCTGAGTGAACGGCTGGGCCCCGTACAGCGGGCTCGGCTTGCCGTTGGTGGGGTAATTGAAACTGGTCTGGACGGTGGGCGGCAGGATGTTTTCCGTGCGCGTCGTGTTCCGCGTGCCTTTGATCCCATCAGGCAGATCGAAAGAGTCTTCGTTGGCCTCGGGCATGGTCAGGATCGCGTTGAGCGCACCGGCGCGATCTGCGGGCTCGTCGTAATAGGCCGACGGGTCGGAAACTTCCGGCTGGTTCTCGTCGTCGATCGGGCTCGCTCGGACCGCGGTCATCTGGCCGAGGGTCAACATCAGAAAGACGCTCAGTGGCGTCAACAGGAACAGCTTTTTGGGGTCACGCATTGCTCTGTCCATCACCAGCCGCCTCATCTAAGGAAGGGGTGATGGTGTTTTGCAATTACCTCGCCAAAAAATCATTTCCATTTGTTACAGGGACTTGCACGCGCTGTTGCATTCCCCACTCCCCGGTGACCGGGGCCTGACACCCACTGCTGGGGGAAAGTTCACCCCAATTTACTGAATGAGCTGAAACGCCAGACGAACGGTGGTGCCCTCGCCTTCGCGGCTGTCCAGGCTCACGCCGCCACCGAAGCGTTCCATGATCCTTTTGACCAGCACCAGCCCCACGCCGAGGCCGCCCTGCTTGGTGGTGAAGAACGGCCGGAACGCCATGCTGCGCTGTTCCTCGTTCATGCCTTTGCCGGTGTCGCTGAGCATGACGCTCACGCCACGGCTGTCGCTCGGTTCGAGGGTGATGGTCAGCGTGCCGCCCTTGTCCATGGCCTCCAGCGCATTGGCCAACAGGCTGTTGAGGATTTGCGTGAGCTGGATGGGTTGGCTCAGCACCATCGGCGTTTGCTGGGGATGAAACACCACGTGCACGCCGGCCTTGGCGATCTGCTGCTCGAATGCCATCAGGCTGTCGTGCAGCGCTGCCACCAGATTTACCGGTTCCGGGTCGTCATTGAGCGGTCGCAACGATTGCAGCAGTTCGCGCACCCACTTCGACATGCGGTCGACCTGGCCGATGATGTCCTTGATGTTTTTCTGCGCCGGCCCCGCGTCGAACTCCAGCGCCAGCTCGGCGCTGGAACGAATGGTCGCCAGCGGGTTGCGCAGGCTGTGAGCCACCGCCGAAGACATCTCGCCCAGCGCGACAAAGGTTTCGTTGGCGATCAGTTGTTTTTGCTGGGCCGCCAGCAGAATCGCCGCCCGCCGCACGATCCAGTACAGCCCCAGGTAAATCAGCCCGCCGCCCAGCGCGGTGGCCAGCCAGATCAGCGTCAGGCCGCGCTCCATGCGGGCGATCAGGTCTTTCGGCTCTTTATAGATCTCGACCATCGCCGTGACGTTCTTGCCCTCGGCGTCGAACAGCGGGATGTAGTTTTCGATGAAGATGTATTCCGGCGGCACCACGAACTTTTGTTCTTCACGGGCCTTGTCGACGTCGTGATAACTGGCCGACACCGGGATCTTTTCATCGAAGGCCCGGTCGAGGTCTTCGTCGGCATGAATGCGGGTGTTGGTCAGCGCCGGGTTGGTCGACCAGATCACGGTACGGTCCGGCGCATAAATATTGGCGAGGATCACGTCCGGCAAATGCTCGATGTGATCGAGAAATTCGCCCCGGGCACTGGCCCGGGCCGCCGGGTCGACGTCGGGAAAGTCCTTGTCCTGGCGCGGGTCGAGCAATTCGCCCATGGTGCGGACATTGGGAATCGAAACGTGGCGCACCTCCGCCGCCGCAATCGCCTGGATGAACTGTGCGGTCAGCAAGGCATCGCGCTGCACGCTTTCTTCGATCACGAACCGTGTCGACACCGCCCCGAGCGCCACGGCCACGGTGCCGATCACTGCCATGCTGATCAATGAAAACCAGCGCAACAGGTTGAACGGCTGCTTGCGCGAGTTCAGCCGCTGGCTGCCCTCCTCGATCGGTAGCGATTTTGACTGCATGTTCATGGCGGCGACTTCCCGATACGTCCCTATAGGGTTATAGCCCACGGTTGGGTGTTTGCCCGGATACGGGGGGGAATGCAAAGGTCATCAGTCCCCGAAATCCTGTGGGAGCTGGCTTGCCAGCGATAGCGGACTTCCAGTGCCCAAAGTAGTGACTGACACGACGCTATCGCTGGCAAGCCAGCTCCCACAGTTTTTTGTGCAGCGCCCGCCCCACAATCCCCAATGCTGGGGGATGTCGCCCTATCCACGCTGTCTCCACAACCTGCTCGCCAACGCTTGAACCCTTGCACCACGGGCGTTTGCGGCCGGTTGGCCCGTCGTTGGTATGGAAGTTGTAAAGCCCTCTGCAACTGACCCATCCCCAAGGGGCAGGTACTTTGATAGAGGGATTAACTCATGCACCCTTTACTGTCCAAAACCGCGACCGTCCTGGTCGTGAGCGCCTTGGCCCAGGGCATTGCCCAGGCCGCTCTGTTCGCCGTCGATCCGGGTCCCTACACACCGGCCAATGGCGGTTTCGCCAGCTGGTATCAGGACACCCACGGTCGCACCCTGGATCTGTGCCTGTCCAAAGCACTCAGCTCCCGCGTGCCGAGCACCCCGGGCGCCCCGTCGTACATGTGCTCGCTGCTGCCGACCCCCGGCGTGTTCGATGACGCGCAGCCGATCGTGTTCCCCACCAACTTCCCCGATGAAGCGTTCTGGTTCACCGGCGAGACCTCGCTGGTCGATGCCGCGCGCGGAATCAACCTCGGTTACGTGAGCGCCGTCGAAGCCGCGTTCGCCGCCGAAGAGCCGGTGGAAGGCGATCAGGTGAGCTTTGCGCGAATTCGTATCCGGGTCGATGTGCCGACTGCCGGCACCTACGTCATCACCCACCCTTACGGGGTCGATGTGTTCAACGTCGACACCCCCGGTCGCCGCGCCATCAACATGACCCGCGACATCGGCATCGGCACCCCGCAAACCTACGACGGCGCGCTCAAGGGCGACATCGGTCCGTTCCTGCGCAGCGTCAACGGGCCGTACACCGAGACCAACCCGGTGAGCGGCGCGGCCGAGCAGTTTGTCGGCGACCCGAACCTCAACGAAGCCGTGACCGGCAGCCCGTTCAACACCAACTACGTGCGCATCGAAGGCCCGGGCGGCATTGACCTGCGCACCACCACCTTCGCCGTGTCCGGCAAGTTGTCGACGGTGGTGCGGCCGACCCCGCTGATCCCGCAGCGCAGCACCTACTCGCGCAAACCGGGTGACAGTGCGCCGGTGGCCCAGCAAGACGTGTTCGTCCAGGCCCCACCCGCGCCGGGCACCGCCGCCATCACCAGTAGCACCCCGGTGGTGAACATGAAAGAAGCCGACAGCACCGGCAGCTGGTACGCGCAATCGGCGGTCAACCCGACCTTGCCGACCGTGCTGCAAGTGACCGCCGACAACCACCTGGCGATCGCCACCAGCTCGCCCACCACCCTGCCCATGACCCTGACCGACCTGGTGGTGATCCAGCGCGCCGAGTACAGCCTCAGTTCCGGGCAATTGACCGTGGTGGCCTCGACCAGTGACGAAACTTCGCCACCGGTGCTCACCGCCACCTCCGGCACCGGCGCCGCCATCGGTGCGCTGGGCGGTGACGGCGCGGTGAAAACCCTGGCCACCGGGATCACGCCGATTCCACCGGCCAAGGTTCGGGTGACGTCGTCCAACGGCGGCAGCGATACCGAAGAAGTGGTCATCGTGCAATGAACGCTCACATGCCCAGATCCGCATCAGGAGGCATCATGAACAAGTGGCCACGCTTCGCGCTCAACGCGCTCGGGCTGACAATCTCGCTGACCGGCAGTGCGTTCGCGCAACTGGCCGCCGTCGATCCCGGCCCTTACACCTTCGCCACCGGGAAATTCCCGATGTGGTACCAGGACAACAACCTGCTGTCGATGGAGCTCTGCCAATCGCGCGCCGCCAGTTCGCGGGTGCCGGTCAGCACCCCGCCGGCGTACATGTGCACCCTGCTGCCGGAACCGGGCGTGTTCGATGACACCCTGCCGATGGTGTTCCCCGACAACTGGCCGCCGGAAGCTTTCTGGTTCCTGGCTGAAACCGCGATCCCCAACAACGGTGCCGGTTTCGGCGTAGACGCCTACGTCGCCGGCATTGAAGCGGCGTTCGCCTCGGAGAATCCGGTCGATGGCGATCAGCAAAGCTTCGCGCGGATCCGTATCCGGGTGAACGTCCCGGTGGCCGGCACCTACACCATCACCCACCCGTACGGCGTTGAAACCGTCAACGTCACCACGCCGGGCCGGCGGGCGATCAACATCACCAAGGACATCGGCATCGGCGCGCCGGGCAACTTCAGCGGTGCGCTCAACGGCGCCATCGGCCCGTTCCTGCGCAGCATCAACGGCCCGTACACCGAAGTGAACCCGGACACCGGCGGCATCGAAACCTTCGTCGGCGACCCGAACCTCACCGAAGCGGTGACCGGCAGCCCGTTCAACACCAACTTCCTGCGGATCGATGGTCCGTCGGGCGCCGGTTCGATTCAGACCAACCTGTTCACGGTCGCCGGCAAGGTCCTCGACAACCGTCAACAGACCCACGTCGCCATCGACCGCGCCACCTATCGCCGGACGTCGGCCGGTGTGCGCGCCGAGGTGTTCGCCAAGGCTGACAGCAGCACGACCCTGTGCTTCCGCGAAACCCTGGCGTTGCTGCCCGGCCCGCCGCCGACGCCGTGCCAGACCAGTCTGCTGGGTGACAACAACGGGCTGTTCTTCGGCCAGCGCCTGGGCAACGGCACCCTGCCGTCGGTGGTGGTCGTGACCGCGACCAACCCGGCCGGCACCACCCGTCCGACCGCTGTCTCGGCCAAGCTCACCGACGTGGTGAAAATCCAGACCGCCCGCTACAGCTGGGCCAACCACAGCCTGCTGATCGAAGCCACTTCGACCGATGAAGTCGCGGTGCCGGACATGGTTGCCCAGGGCTACGGACGCCTGTCGAAAACCGGCACCCTGCAAAAAATCACCGTCGCCGACCTGACCCAGCCTCCGGCCACCGTCACGGTCAAATCCGCCGCCGGCGGCAGCGACACCGAGCCAGTTGTGGTGGTCGGTGCAGCACCGGACACTGGTGAAAACCAGGCGCCACTGGCCAACGCCGATACCGGTAGCACCAGCTTCGGCGTGCCGATCACCCTCAGCCTGCTGACCAACGACAGCGACCCGGACAACAACGTGCCGCTGACGATAACCGCGTTGACTCAACCGGCCGCAGGCCAAGGCACCGTCGCGCTCAGCGGCACCACCTCGGTGGTCTACACCCCGCCAGCCGTGGTGACCACACCGCTGACCACGACCTTCACCTACAAGGCGCAAGACAGCAAAGGCCTGGCCTCGGCCAACCCGGCGACCGTGACGGTGACCGTCGCGCCTAACCGGCCACCGACCGCCGTCGCCGACAGCGTCGCCACATTGGGTGTCGCAATCCCGATCAACGTCCTGGCCAACGACACCGATCCGGAAGGCAACACACCGCTGGGCGTCGCCAGCCTGACCCAACCGCCGGCAGGACGCGGCACGGTCAGCACCGACGGCACGGTGATCACCTACACCCCACCGGCCACCGTGACCACGGCCTTCACCACGACCTTCACCTACATCGCCCGGGACAGCTTCAACGCCCAGTCGACGCCGGCGACCGTCACGGTGCAAGTATCGCCACGGCCAGCAGCGGAAACCTTCACGATCACCACTTCGACCGTGCAGGCCCGTTCCGGCGGCCGCTTCAACTGGGACTTCGCCGGCACCTCGTCGGTGACCACCGGCAACACCATCACCGTGCAGGTCACCACCCCGACCGGGTTGGTAACGCTGGGCACTACCACGGTACCGGTGACCGGACGCTGGCGGCTGACGCTGAACAACACGCTGGTCGTGCCATCAGCCAACCCGACCGCCACCATCCGTTCGTCCCAGGGCACCGTTCGCACCATCTCGGTGACCACGCTCTGAGCCCACGCCCCACCCAACCCACACCGCCAGGCGCGGGGTGGGTGGGGCTGACTCAGCCGCGATTCCGGATTTGAGCAACACACAACACAGGACAACGCCATGAACACGCCGACCGCCGCCCTGCTTTGCCTGCTCGCCCTGTGCGTCAGTGCGGGCGTGCGCGCCGACGACCTGATGGAAAACGATGACCTGGCGCCCAACAGCGCCGATCTCGGCGAACTGCCACCCCCCGTGGGCCAGCAAGCCCTGATCGACCAGAACGGCCAGGTCAACCTCGCCCTGCTCTCGCAGAACGGTCAGTCGCTGCTGGGCAAGATCGTGCAGTCGGGTAGCAATCAGGAGGCGTACATCCTGCAACAAGGCAGCGACCTGATGGCCTTGATCACGCAAAACGGCTCCGGCAACGCCGCGTCCATCACGCAAACCGGCAGCCACAACCGTGCGCAGATTTCGCAAAACGGCAACAACAACGACGCCAGCATCGAGCAGGCCGGCACGGGGCTGCAAAGCGCCGTGACCCAGTCGGGCAACGGCATGAGCGTTTCGGTCAAGCAATATCGCTAAGCACTGCAATCATCGGAGAGTTCATCATGTTCAAACTGACGCCCCTCACCGCCGCCATCCTGGTCATGATCAGTGCCCAGGCGATGGCCGACGACAGCATTTCCACCCAGAGCCAGCTCGGCACCGCCAACATCGCCAACGTCAAGCAGACCCAGGCCCCGTTCAGCACCGCCACCCAGACCCAACTGGGCCAGGGCAACGACGCCGCCGCCGTGCAAGACACCGCCACCAGCGTCATCACCCAGGACGCGGTCGGCGACTACAACGCCGGTTACGCCGAACAGCTTTACGAAGACAACAGCACCATCACCCAGCAACAGGTCGGCGCCTTCAACACCACCCACGCCAGCCAGTCCCTCGGTTTCGGCGCCGGCAACCAGGCCCTGCAACAACAGCAAGGCACCGGCAACTTCTCGTTCGTCTATCAGGACTCGCAGAACGGCAGCGAAGGCAAGACCTTCCAGTTCGGCGACAGCAACGAAGCCAACATCGAGCAATTGTACGAAGGCACCGGCAACAGCTCGGTGATCACCCAGTACGGCACCGCCAACTACGGCACCGCCGAACAGGTACTGCACAACGGCGGCCAGATCGGCATCAACCAGGCCGGCGAAAACAACTACGCCTACGGCGACCAGCGCAACGGCACCGGCGGCAACATCACCATCAACCAGTTCGGCAACCTCAACGGCACCGAAATCTGGCAAGACTCGCAACTGGCCAGCCAGGCCACCGTCAACCAGTACGGCGACAGCAACGAAACCGTGGTCGACCAGAGCTTCGGCGAAAACAACACCGCCGCCGTCACCCAAGTCGGCAACACCAACGCCATCTATGCCGACCAGTTCGAATCGGTCAACTCGACCCTGGCCCTGTATCAAGTCGGCAACGGCAACGTGCACTTCACCTACCAGAACGGCGACAGCCACACCCTCAACGCCACCTCGGTGGGCAACGACAACAAGGTCTACGCCAGCAACTGGAAAGGCCCGCAACTGGGCGGCCAGTTCGGCAGCAGCCAGCGCGCCACCGTCACCCAGGCCGGCAACGGCAACATCGCCAGCTTCAAACAGGACGGCATCGGCCACATCATGACCACCAACCAGACCGGGACTGGCAACAAGACCACGGTCAGCCAGGCGGATTCCTACAACGAGCTGTACTTCGATCAGAACGGCAGCGACAACATCCTCATCGCCGACCAACGCGGCACCACCAACCTGGTTCAAGGCTCATCGAACGGCTCGGGCAACAGCGCCGAATTCGATCAATCCGGCACCGGCAACCAGGCGTACACCGCGCAGCTGTATGGCAGCGACAACATGATCACCGTGAAACAGGCTGACACCATGAACGTGGCGTATGTAACCCAGGGCGGGACGGGGAACATTGCCAATGTGGATCAGAGCGGGATGACGCAGACCGCGACGATTCAGCAGTTTGGGTCGGCTAACCAGGCGACGGTATTGCAGCAGTAAGTGTTGGGTGTTGAAAAACCGCGATCTTGAGGTCGCGGTTTTTTTTGCGCTGACGCTTGAGTGGCGTCCTACGGAAAACGGAACGTTTTCAGAAATTCGGGGAGTTTTCTGACGAATTCTGGCGGTTGGCCGTCGGAAGTGCAGGCTCTAGGATTTGCCGGGACAACTTGATCCCCATGGAGCTTGGCCTACATGCAATTCATCCAGACAGCGACGACAGCGATACCGTTACCGAATAGACTTCCAGGCACCCAACCCGGAGGTTCCATGATCGACCCGTCTTTGATCGACCCACTGTGCCCGGTTGTTTCGGATCTTGGTCCTGAAGAGCAGGCTGCGAGTTATGACCGTTGGTTTCGGGCCGAAGTACAGGCCTCTCTCGATGATCCGCGTCCGAGTATTCCCCATGAGCAAGTGATGGAGGAAATAAACGCCTTGATGGAATCAATGCGCAAAAGCGCTGATGCAGATTAAGTGGCGACCCAAGGCTCGGGTCGAACTCTCGAAAATACTGAAGTACATTGGCGAGCGAAATTTTGTAGCGGTGACAGCACTTCACAAGTCAGTCGTAAAAACTACATCTGCGCTTCCTTGGCATCCACACCTGTATCGCAAAGGTCGCTCTCCCGGCACTCGGGAGATTGTGGTGAGCCCGAACTATCTCGTCGTTTATCAAGTGGCGGACCGAATTGAGATTGTGAGCATCTTGCATGCGCGTCAGGAATACCCTCGACGCGACCCCAGTTAAAATCGCGTCCTCGTCTCAACACAAAAAACCGTGCTTCCCGTGGAGATACGGTTTTTTTGTATCTCAGTACTCAGCTACTTGAGATGAAACATGCGATTTATAGCGGCTTGAGCCTTCTTGCCGTCTGCAACGCAACGCACTTACCTCGCCTCATGCTTTCTTCGTTTTTCCTCCATCAGGGCCGACATTTCAGCCAAAACCTGCTCATTCGGAATGCTGGGTCGTGGGTCATCGATTGAAGCCTGTACTTTGGCAATCAACCAGCGGTCGTAGCTGGCGGCCTGCTCTTCGCTTTCGAAGTCTGAAACGATTGTGGAGATCAGGGGATCCATGGTGACTCCAATTTGAATGTGGAAAACGCGACCCCAATCCTGGGTCGCGTTTTTTACAGGGAATATGCTGGATCAGTCCTTCACTCGACGTGATTCAAGGCCTGATCTAAGGCAGTTCACCCAATATGGCAATCTGCGCGACGCCGGGCGCAGTCTTACAAGGCTCTGGCATCCCGGCGGTTGCCAAAGAGAAATCACCTTAAGGGTGAAACCATAATAAGCAGCAATTCTTTATTTCGAAGAGTTCTAGTTTACTGTCACTTATGACAGGTTCTATTAAACTTAAAAAAACTTACCGTACGTCCTCATCCTCCAGACTGGAACCGACACCATGGATAGCACTTCAGCACAAACACAACTGAAAAATATTGGAGTGGGGAACAAAGTACTTCTTAAAGGAAAGTTTGATTTCCCTACACGCAATACTGAACGATGCCAAGAGATAGTCTCGATAGATAAAAATTCCGTATCAATTAAAAGATCACTTAACTTAAGCGGTGAAGACGAGATAATTACATACGATAAAATCGATGAAATTAGCGCTTCGCACCCCGATGAGAGCAATTACCCTGCCCCCGACTTGGACAATCCCAATTTGAACCCCGTTAAAGTCTGAACATTCCCGACCTGGACAAACAAAGGCTCGAAATGAGAAACCATGCCGACAGGGTGTTTTTTGTATAAATAAAAAATCTGCCCGACTTTAGATCGCGCCTTCCTTCGAAGGCGCGATTTTTCTTCGGAGGCAAAACATTGCCAGCCTATATATGAATACTGAGCTAATTAAACTTTCAACTCGACGTGATCTAGCGCCTGGTTCACTGCCAGTTCACCCAGCATGAGGATCTGCGCGATGCCGAGGGCGGTTTTTCGGTGGGCGGGGTCGAGGGTGGCGGCGAAGTTGTTGAGCATTTCGCTGGCCGAGCCCAGGGATTCGCTGGCGTTGGCAAGCAGGGATTCGGTGTTGTAGGCCGGGTTGGCGAGGTACATCGGGGCGGGTTCGTTGACGCTGCCCATGATGTGGGCGCCGGGGCAGAGGTAATGATCGAGGGCGCGTTCGGCGGCTTCGTGGAGTTTTTTCGAGTTGACGGAGGTGTATGGGGAGGTTGGGTCGGTTTCGAGGTTGGCTTGGGTTTCGGGTGGGTTTGGCGTTGGTTTGAACATGGTGAATCTCCGATCCTGAAATGAAGCTGGCCCATTCGGTTTCCGAACGAAAGGGTGGCAGCTGTACGCAGGCTGGAAACCCGGGGAACGGAGAACCCGGTTGACCCGAAGGTCTCCCGCGCACAGCCGCCATAACGGAGTGCACACTTTTCAAGGTGCGCAAGCATACGTTATGAAAAGCGCTTGTGCGCTCGGTTCTAGTCGGGGTTTCCAATCCCGATCGCTGAATTGGCAGCGACCGAAACAGGCTAGAGCCCGCGCTTCCGACGGACAACCTGAAAACCTTGTGGGAAGGATCGGCAAAACCGAAACAACTTTTAAACATTCGAGAATGGGACGCGGAGCGTGCCGGGCTGCATTCCCACGCGGAGCGTGGGAACGATCAAAGCAAAAGCAGTCCGCTTTTCGCTTTTCGCTTTTCGCTTTTCGCTTCTCACCACTCAACACAATGAGCGTTAGCTCGAGTACCGCTTTTGATCTCAGGGCCCGTCGGAAGGCTGAGTGGAGGGATTGATCCGGGGGTGGGAGCGCAGCGACCGTGCGGCGAAGCCGCATGCATCGAGAGGAGGTGCAGCGAAGCAAACCGTAGGCGATGCCCCCGGATCGATCCCGGAGCGAAGGAACCCGAGCCACAGCGAGGGCCGAACGTCAGGGTAAAGCCTTTTGGGTTACCTTTTCGGCGTTTGGAAAAGGTGACTCGCCGTCAGGGCGAAACCCTAAGCAGCCGTTACCGCAGAAATGGATATGTACCCAGCCAGAAAGCCCCCCATCGACTGACCGGACGCCATCGCTGGCAAGCCAGCTCCCACAGGGTTCCGGGTACATTCGCAATAACGCCCGCGTCTGAAAAATAGCCATCGCCAGCAGGCTGGCTCCCACAATTTGAACCGGATACATCAGCCAGAACCTGGTCGGCCCGAAGGCCGCCAAGTTCACTCAGCCTCCGGATCAATCTTGTTCTGAGTCAGGTACCGATTCAAAACATCATCCTGACCCGGGGTAGAAGCATCCCCCGCCACCTGCCAAAGATGCCGCTCAATCCCCTGCGCCACCATATGCCCCACCGCCGCCTCAATCGCCGAAAGCACACACAACTGCGCCGGCTCATTAGTCGTATACCCGACCTCAGCCTCAAGCAACTTCTTGAACTCGATAAACTTGAAAATCCCCGCACTGCGCGCCACCGAATAAATCGTCTTGCTCGTCATCACATTCGCCAACACCTGCCCGCTACGCACGTCCACTGCCCGCAAATTCACAGTCACCTGATCCACCCGATACTCACGGGACAGATCAATCCCCAGATACCGCGCCCCTTCCCCACCGCTACGCACGTTAGTGTCATAAGCGATGATCCCGCCCTCGAGCATCATGTTCGCCGCCTGCAACGGTGGCAGCTCACCCTGAATGTTCACCGGCGTATTCGGCTTCTTCTGCGAAGCCCGAATGATCTTGCGTTCAGTCAGCAGGTTCTGCAGTCCCTCGCGTTCGAGCACCACAAACCAGCCGCTGGCCTGCATGGCGTCCATCAACATCGACGCCGCGCCCTGGGTGACGCTGGTGGAAAACGAACTCGCCGGCGTCGGTTTGTACTGCCCGGTCTGGTCACGGAAGCCGTACACCACCGCCATCAGCCGGCCCTTGGGTCGCGGCATTTTCAGCAAGTCGTAGTAGGTCGAGGCCCTGGGGGTCAGGGTCGGGGTATCGGTGTCCTGCTCGGCCGGCATCGGCTCGCGCAGACTGCACCCTTGTAATGCTGCCAACATCAGCCCTAGCGCGATAATTTTTTTCATGTCCATCACTCCCCGGAACCGTCATCCCGTCATGGGTTGAGGCCGTTCACCTGAATTTCGGAAACTTCGCCGCTCGCTCGGTCGGTCACTTCAATCGTGAGAGCCCCCGAGTCATCAACGACGTTGACGATAAAAGCGTCGGTGGACAGGCTCCCCGTGTTGCCGGTGGAGATGTTGTCCAGCAGTTGCCCTAGCAACCGCGACTGCAATTGACTGGTGAAGCGTTCGAGTGCCGAAGTGCCGGCCACCGTCGAGCGTTTCTTGAGGTCCGGATCGTCGTGGTCGTTTTGCGCCTGGGCGTTGTTGAGCAGCCAGGTGCCGTTGAGCGGGTTGCCGCCGAACGACGGATTGACTGGCGTGTAGACCAGTTCGGTGGCCTGGACGGCAGCGGCGCTGGCAAGCCCGATCAACAACCCCGAGATCCAGAATCCGCTGCGCCGTGAGAACGTTGTCGTGTTCATAGTTCGTCCTTCTCAAGGTCGGTGGTGTCCTGCAACAAGGCTTCCAGCTTGCGCCGGACGACCTCCAGTCGAACCGAGTCGGCGGCCTCGTAGGCCTCGTCCTTCAGTTCCACGGTGTTCGGCGGCAGGAAGCGCCGATACACCAGGCGTTGTTGATACTCGACGGTCACAAGGCTCCCCCAGCGTGCGTCGGGGCGCTCGCGCACCACCAGGTTGAAATCCATGCGGCTGGTGTCGCGCAGGCGCTCGCTGAACGAGTAGTAAAAGTCGTGGCCGATGTGCGAGATCGTGTCGTCGACGATAAAACCCATCATTTCGTCTTCTTCGCTGGCGCTGGCGAAAGACGCCACGGCCGCGAGGATCAACGCGCACCACACGTGGCGGCTCATGGCTGCAACGCCTGCGGCAGAGCCGACTGGCCTTTGGCAGGGCCGTTGGCGCCATCAAGGAAGGCTTTCTCGGCCACGAACTGCCAGTCCGAATAACGCTGCATGCCTTCGAAATCCGACCACTGCGACGGGAAGTCCGCCTGCTTCAACGGCACCTCGGTGGAGGCACTGTTGATGCCGGTGATGCGTCCGTCGAAACCCCGTTGCAGTGCCCATTCGCCGCCGCCGATCGGGTCCGGATAGAGCTGGCGCAGGTGGTGGCGGGCTTCCGGAAAACGTTCGTCCTGCAGCAGGTCGACCAGCTCTTTCGGGTACTGCGCCAGGCCCGGCGAGCTGCGGTAGTAGCTGCGCAGCGCCTGGGCGTACTGGGTGCCGACCCACAGCAGTTGCTTCTCGCGATCGCGGCGCGACACGGTCGACCACAACTCGCCGGCACTGGCCAGGCCCATGCCCATGATCACGATCAGGAACAGCACGCCCAGGTAGGTGAACCCACCCTGCTCCACGTGCTTACCACTCGGAATACTGGCTGCCATCACGCGCCCTCCCGGTAGCTCCGCTCTTGATGTCGGCGACGCCGCCCGCCACGCCGTCCGGCGGAGCGATCAGCACCCATTGGTCATTGCGTTCGGTGATCGGGTCCAGCGGCGCATTGCGCAGGTAACGGGTTTCCACCAGTTGTTCGATGGAATCGGGATAGCGCCCGGTGTCGCCGTAGTAGTGATCCAGCGCCTCGCGCATGGCCGACAGGCTCTGGTGCAACGTGGTCTCTTTCGAGGCTTCGAGGCTGTTGAAGTAGCGCGGCAAGGCGATGGTCATCAGGGTCGCGATGATCGCCATCACCACCATCAGCTCGAGCAAGGTAAAACCCTTTTCCCGGCGCATGAGAATCACCACTCGCGGTACGCGATGCCGTTGAGGCCCTTGCCCCGGGCGTGGGAGTAGACGTCGAACACGTCCTCGCCATCGCGCGGGTTCTGGGCCGAACTGTTGTAGGCCCGCAGGCCCCAACCGCCGTTGTCGTCACGTTTGGCCGGCACCAGCGGATCCCGCGGTATCCGGCGCAGAAAGTAGAACTTCGCACCCTTGGCACTGCGCACGTCGCGCACGCCTTCGACCAGCACTTTCAGGTTCGGCGGATAGCCGCTGCTGTTCAGGGATTTCTCGATGTAGCCGGCATCGAAGGCACGCTTGTAGGCGTCGATGCCATCGCGAATCTGATACAGCGCGGTACGCAGTTCCTGCTCCTTGCCACGCCGTACCAGGGTCTCGGTCAGCGGCGCGGCCATGCCGGCCAGCAGGCCGATCAGGGCCAGCGTCACCACGACTTCGATCAAGGTAAAACCGCGCTGGGAGGCGTTCATGATCAAGGCTTCTCGACGGTAACGTGAGTGGTTGCCACGGCCGCTTCACCGACTGCACGAGGCTGCGCGGCAGGCGCCGGCATGGTGTAGTTCTGCGAACGGTCAGGCGCCTGGATGTGCATGCTGGTTTCGGTGCCGGTCGGGAACTCCATGTCCGACGGGCTCTGGTACGGCAGGTTGCGCACGATCCGTGGGGTGATCGAGAGCACCAGCTCCGATTTGCCGATGGTGTCCTTGTTGCTGCCGAACAGCCGGCCCAGACCCGGAATGTCGCCGAGGCCCGGAATCTTGTTGCCGGTGGCGCCGTGGTCGTTGCGCATCAGTCCGGCGAGGATCTGGGTTTCGCCGTCATGCAGGCGCAGCGAGGTCTGGGCGTTGCGGGTATCGACCTGCACCGGGATCGTCCCCTGGCGGGTCGGTTCCAGCGGCGTGGCGTTACTCACTTCCAGGGCGATCTTGATCGCCACTTCGTTGTTCAGGTGCACGGTCGGTTGCACTTCAAGCTTCAGACCGACGTCGAGGTAGGTAACGCTTTCGGTGATCACCGGGCCCTGGGTCGACGGCACCGAGGTGGCGCTGATGATCGGCACACGCTGACCGATGTGGATGCGCGCCTGTTCGCGGTTGCTGACGCGGATCACCGGGCTGGCCAGGGTGTTGATGTCGTTGTCCTGCGCATTGATCTTGGCTTGCGGCGACGGCGAGATCGAAATCCGGCTGGAGTTGATGCCCTTCAGTTGATCGAGAATGGTCACCGCCGAACCGTCGCTGTTGACCACACCGAAAGTGTTCGGCCATTGCAGGCCGAGGTCGAGAATGCGCTGGGTGGCGACTTCCATCACTTCCACTTCCAGCACCACTTCGGGGTTGGACTGATCTTGCGATTGCAGGAGTTTCTCGGCCATGCGCACGGCGTCTTCGGTGTCGCGCATGGTCAGGGTATTCAGGCGTTCGTCGACGAACACGTCGCGGGTCTTGAGCATGGTCTTGATCATGTTCAGCGCGGTGTTGGCGTCGATGCTGGTCAGGTAGAAGGTGCGCATCACCAGCTCTTGATAGTCCTTCAGCTTCTGCGGCGAGTCCGGAAAGATCAGCAAGGTGTTTTCGTTCACCACTTTCTGGTGCAGCTGGTTCTGTTGCAGCAGCAGTTGCACGGCGTCTTCGATGCGCACGTCACGCACGAAGATCGTGGCTTTCATGTCCGGGCGCAGGTCCTTGTCGAAGATGAAATTCAGGCCGGCGACCTGCGACAGCACTTCGAAAATGGTCTTGAGGTTGGCGTCGCGAAACTCCAGGGTCACCGGGCGATCGAGCCGGGTGCGCAGTTGCGGGTACTGGATCACGTTGCGGCTCTGCACCAGACGGATGTTGCCTTGCAGCTCCAGCGCACCGTCGTTTTTCGGGTCGAGTTCGAGGATCTGTTTGACCTGACGGTCGGCGCCGTAGATATCGCCCCGGCGCAGGTCGCCACGGGCCAGCTCCAGTTTCTCGTCCATGCTGCGCAGGTAGTCGAGCTGGCGCAGGGCATCCTGGGCGCGGCGGTTGTTCGGCTCGATGGTCAGCACCCGGCTGTAGGCGGTGCGGGCCGAGGCGAAATCGCGGCGGGCGCGGTCGGTGTCACCGGAGGTCAGCAGCGCGGTGATCGCCTTGGCCCGGCCGCTGTTGAGCAGCAGGTGCAGCTCGGTGTCGCGCGGATTTTCCCGCAAGCCTTCCTCGATCCGGGCCAGGCCCGCCTCGTACTGCCCCTGATCGATCAGGTCGGCGGCTTCCTTGTTGGCGACCTGCGCGGAACTGCACGCGGCCAGCCCGGCACACAGGCCGAGGCTCATCAGCAAACGGGATCTGTTCATTGCGTACTCCCCACAGACAAGGTCTGCGACAAATGCAAAGGCAGGTAGACCAGGCTCAGTTCCACATCGGAAATCGCCGCAATCTTCCAGGTGTCGTCGATCACATCCCCGCTGCGCACGACGTAGATTTTCTCGCCGTCCTGCAAGAACACCTGCAGGTCGCTGCGGTCATGCAGCCTGCCGACGAACTGAAACGGCACCGGTGGCAGGCTCGGGGCTTGCACCACCGGGGTCGGGTTGATCGCTTGTTCGGTGACCGTCGCCAGGGTCGGCGCAGCCTTCCAGGATTTGCTCGCAAACAGGTCGCCGGCCGGGCTCAGGTCCTTGATCGGTGTTGCATTGGCCTTGGTGCTGCTGGCGGGCAAGGCGCCACGGGCAGTGGCTTTTGCCGGGCTGGCCACGGCGACCTCGGTCGAATCCGCTTCGTCGCTCGGCGAGAAATATTCCGGCAACCAGGCCAGCGCCGCCGCCACGCCGAAGAACGCCACCCAGCCGGTTATGCGTTTGGTGTCCATCACGACCTCGACAGGTAGAGGGTCATACGGATCCGGCCGCTGAGGTCGGTGTCGGCAATCTTCTTGCGTTGAAACTCGACGTCTTCGACCACCACCGCCGGCAACTGGCCGAGCAAGGCGTGCAGGAAACGGCGCAGTTGCGGGTAGCTGCCACGCACCGGCAACAGGATCTGATAGCGCGCCAGATGGGTCTTGGGGTCGACGCCGAGGGCGTATTCACCGCGCGCCAGGGTGATGTGTTCCTGCGCGGCCAACGCGTAAATGCGGTCGATGGCGACGGTGGCTTGCGGCTGGGCCGGCAGCTTGTTACGAAAATCATCCAGCTGACGTTGCGGCACCACGGGCGGCGCGATGCTGCCGTCCTCGACCTTGGCCAGGTATTCGGTGGCTTCCTGGGTTTGTTGGCTGAGCTGTTGCAGCGATTGCCAGCCCGGCAGCAAACCGCCGAGTGCCCAGGCCAGCGTGACCAGCAGCAGCGCCAGACCGGCCAGGCCCGGAACGCCGAGGCCTTGCAGGTATTCGTGAACGATCAGTCTAGGGATTCGCATCGCCTATCTCCCAGGTCGCCGACAGGTTGAATTGCACCGGTTGCTCCGGCGATTTGACGACGATTTCGTGGCTCAGCAGCGACACGTCGGACAGCTCGTCACTGGCCTCCAGCCGTTTGTGGAAATCCAGCATCGCTTGCAAATCCCGCGCCTCGGCGCTGATCCGCACCTGGCCCTTGCGGGCATCCGGGGTCAGGGTCAGTAAGGCGATGTCGTCGCGCGGCATGGCTTCGAGCATGGCGAACAGGCGTTCCCAGGGGCGACGCAGTTGCTGCGAGACCTTGCGCATTTCGGCGAGGTTCTGCGCCTGCTCGCGGGTTTCCGCCGGGCTCAAGGTTGTCTTGCTGCCGCTGTCGCCGGTGAGCTGGCGCTGGGTGTGTTGCAGGTGACCTTGCTGTTGTTCGGCCTGATCGCCGAGGTGCTGCTGCACGCCGAAGCACACCAGCGCGAGAATCACGCCACCGCCGAGCAGGCTCCAGCCCAACGGGCCGGAACGCGGACGAGGCTGGAAGTCGAGGTTCAAGGCGCGCATGTCAGGCCACCGCCCGGGACATGACGTACAAGGCGTCACGCACGGTCATCGAGTCGTCTTCGAGGGTGCGCAGATGCACCCCCGCCACATCCGGTTGCGCATCGAGGCGCGCCGGGGCGTGCAGATAAACGTTGAAGGCGCGTTCGCTGGTGGAGGCTTGCAGTTGCCGTTCACGACCGATCAGCGCGCTGAGTGCCGCGTCGCTGTCGCTGCCGCCCACCGAGCGCACCGACGACCAGCGCCCTTCCCTTGCCAGCAGCAACACGCTGCGTTGCGGTTCGGCGACGATGAACAGGAAGTCGCCGGCGTCGAGGCTTTTGTCGAAGCGGTTGAACGCGGTCATCAGGTACGGCTGCACAGAACGCAGGCGCAGGCCGCGACCCGTGACCAGCGTGCGCAGACGTTCCAGCAAATCCTGCGGCAAGGCGCTGGCGATCCGGTCATGCCCGGCCGGCTCGGCGGACAGCACCAGGCTCCACGGTTGGGTCGGGGCGCCGAACAGGTCTTCGAAGCACAGTTGGGCGAAGCCACGCAGTTCGTCAGGGCTGCTGATCTGCTCGCTCCATGGCACCAGGCAGAAGCGGCTGAAGTGGCCGGAGATCACCACACTCAGCTCGGCACCGGCACGGGTGTGTTCGCCGAGCAAACGGTCGAGGGTGTCCAGCGCCACCGCGTAGCTCTGGAAACTTTCGTCGATGTAGCCGACGCTGCCCAGCCACAGGGTGTCGCTGCCCCGGCGCTGGCCGAGGCCGACACCGCTGGCGCCGAGCACGGCGATAAATTGATCACGCGATAAAAGTGACACGATTGATCTCCTCCAGCGTGGTCCGACCGTGCTCCACCAGCTCCAGCGCCGATTCGCGCAACAGGCGCAAACCACGGGCGCAGGCCAGGGCTTTGATCTGGGTAATGGGTTGGCGCTCGACGATCATCTGGCGCAGTTCGTCGTCCAGGTGCAGCAGCTCGGCAATCGCCGTGCGGCCGCGATAACCGCTGCCCCGGCAGTGGCCGCAGCCCTTGCCGTGGACGAAGTGGTAGTGATCGACTTTCTGTGGGTCGAGGCCCGAAGCGCGCAGCTCTTCATCGCTCGGGTTGACCGGCGTGCTGCAACTGCTGCACACCAGCCGGATCAGGCGCTGGGCGAGAATCGCGTTGAGCGCCGAGACCAGGCTGTAGGGGTCGATTTCCATCTGGGTAAAACGGCCGATCACATCGAACACGTTGTTGGCGTGAATGGTGGTGAATACGAGGTGACCGGTGAGCGCCGACTGCACGGCGATCTGCGCGGTGTCCGGGTCGCGGATCTCGCCGACCATGATCTTGTCCGGGTCGTGACGCAGGATCGAGCGCAGGCCGCGGGCGAAGGTCAGGCCCTTTTTCTCGTTGACCGGAATTTGCAGCACGCCCGGCAGCTGATATTCCACCGGGTCTTCGATGGTGATGATCTTGTCCACGCCGTGGTTGATCTCGGTGATCATCGCGTACAGCGTGGTGGTCTTGCCGCTGCCGGTGGGGCCGGTCACCAGCACCATGCCGTAGGGTTCGGCAGCCAGGCGACGCAACTGGCGCAGGGTTTCGTCTTCAAAGCCCAGCGCTTGCAGTTGCACGCCGCAGACCTTGTCGGCCAGGTCCTGTTTGTCCAGCACCCGCAGCACCGCGTCTTCGCCGAAGATGCTCGGCATGATCGACACCCGGAAGTCGATCTGCCGGCCGCTGATGCCGATCTTGAAGCGACCGTCCTGCGGTACGCGTTTTTCGCCGATGTCCAGTTCGGCCATGACCTTGACCCGAGAGATCACCTGTTCGGCGAATTCGTTGCCCTGGATCTTGCCGATGTTGTTCAGCACACCATCGATCCGGTACTTGATCACCAGGCCCTGGCCGGTGGTGCCGAGGTGGATGTCGCTGGCGTGCATTTTCAGCGCGTCGTACAGGGTCGAGTTGACCAGTTTCACCACCACGCTCGAGTCTTCGCTGATGCTGGTCAGCGACAGGCTTTGCAGGGTGTCGGTCTCGCTGCCGGCGTCGGCCTGAGCGTTGAGCGATTCCACCGCGTGGAAGCTTTCTTCGTGGCGGGCCAGATAGGCCTTGAGGTCGTCGGCGTGCACCAGATACAGCGGCGCGCCGTGCAGGCATTCGTCGATCCAGGCCAGGCGCGACGTGTCGAAGGGGTCGGCGAACACGCCGATGACTTCGTCGTTGTGGCGCAGC
This sequence comes from Pseudomonas aphyarum, assembly GCF_028657055.1. NCBI lineage: Bacteria > Pseudomonadati > Pseudomonadota > Gammaproteobacteria > Pseudomonadales > Pseudomonadaceae > Pseudomonas > Pseudomonas aphyarum. The sequence goes on along the minus strand of NZ_JAMDGS010000007.1, from coordinate 356,438 downwards.
AGGATGAATTCACGTTTGAGGCATTGCGCGAGGGTGACCCGGTCGAACACCGGGGTCGCCAGAAACAGCGTGTCGGTGTCGAGCACCGGGTAATGCAGGGTGGCGCCGAGGCTGGCAATGAACGGCATTGGCGCCAGTTCGCAGAGTACGGCCAGCGCATCAAGCACCCGTTCCCCGGACGTGGTGGCCCGTGCCCGGGCCTGGGCCAGTTGCTCACTGGAAAAGCGTGGCGGGGTCTGTGCCTCCTGTGGAGGATTGACCGACAGCGGTTCGACGACAACGGACAGACGATCCATGGCTTGCTCTCCAACACCCGGGGCTTGAGGCCCTGACGGCGCGGGAGGCGAATTCGGCGAGTGCCGGAACGTCTATCGCGCCATTACTCCCCGGTGAGCATTTGATCGTCGTCCGGTGCCATGGCCTCCGACCTGTTTCGTCGGCGGTCCGCCAGCACCCAACTGCCATCGTACAACTGCAACGGGAAGCTCTCGGTCCTGCTCTGGCGTCGTTCGACGAAGCCTTCGGATGGGCTCGCACCGGGTTTCGCTTCGCGCTGGATCCCCAGAAGGTCGCAGACAGCTCGGGCAAGTTCCGCCAAAGGAAACGGTTTGAACAGGATGTGACTGACCCCCAGTTGCCGCGCCCGCTCACAGACTTCAGCGGTCGGGTGACCCGTTATCAGCACGAAATGACACGTCCTATTCTGGCGAACCGCGTCGAGCACCTCGAACCCTTCCATATCGGGCAAGCGGTAATCGAACACCAGCACGTCGGGGGCGAAAGTCTCGGCCTGGCCGATTCCGTCTGCGCCGTCATGTGCAATCCGGACTTCCAGCCCTTGCGCCGACAGATAATCCTGAAGGTTCTGTGCAAGCAGCTGTTCGTCTTCGACAACCAGTACTTTGTTAACCAAGGTGAACTCCTTGCAGCTACAGATCCCGAAAGCGGAGCCTGCTGGAGTGCGCCTCACAAGAGGTAACGCACACTTCATGCCAGGCTGAGTGCCGGTAATTTTTTGTCTTCATGTCCTTGAATTGAGTGGAAATGCCCGCTCGTCCCGGTACCCCGTTCCCCAGAAACGGGGAAGCACCTGAATGGGCATCGAAGCCATTCCCCACTATTGGGGGGGAACCTTCAGTCGTCGTCAATTCGTTCGATCCTGTTCTCTGCCCGTAATTGCGCGAGCACCTGACGACGAGCCTGGGTCTGTTGCTGTCGGGCGAGGTACGCCCTGACTGTTTCCAGCCCTTGCTCCTCTGGGACATCGGCCGCCTCCTTGTGGTTCTCGACAAAAATCAAATGCCAGCCGAACGGTGTGCGCACCGCCGTGCTGACTTCGCCAGGCTTGAGGGCAAACGCCGCCGTTTCAAACGCCGGCACCATCTGCCCACGGGCGAAATACCCCAGATCCCCGCCCTGGCTGGCGGTGACATCTTCCGATCCCGATTGGGCGACGCTAGCAAAGGTTTGCCCCCCTGCGATAGCGGCACGCAACTCTTCCAAGCGTAGTCGCGCCGCTTCAACCGTGGTGGCATCGGCATCGCCGGCAACCTTGATCAGAATGTGCCGGGCCTGCACCTGCTCCGGCGCGCCCATTTCAGCGCGGTGTTCTGCAAAAAACGCCCGCACCGTTTGCTCGTCCGGGGCCTGGACTTGGGTCAGTTCGGCAAACATCCGCTGCGCCGCCAGTTCGCGGTGGGTGTACTCGGTGAACGAGGCCTCATCGAAACCGGCGTCCTGCAAACGCTGGAGGAATTTATCGGTGCCGCCGATGGCGGTGCGGGTCTGCTCGACCTGTTCGCGCACGGCTTGCTCATCGATTTTCACCCCGCGCTTGCGCGATTCCTGCCAGAGCAGTTCCTTGTCGATCAGCGTGTCCAGCGCGGCCTGACGCAGTTGTTTATAGGCCTTGGGATTGCGGATGCTCGCCACGGCGCGGCCCTGATCTTCCAGGTACTCGGCGAAAAAGCGTTCCAGACGAAACTCGGAAATCACCTCGCCGTTGACCCGGGCGGCCACCGGTTCATTGTTCGCCAGCGCCACCGGCAACCAGCATGTCAGCAGCCAACACAGGGTTTTGAGCTTCATGATCAGGGCCTCCGGTCAGGGCGTGGCAATAATCGGTTTGTAGGGAGCGACCAGATAAAAACGCTGGTCAGGCAAGTCAACGGTGACCACGTGCGCCCCGCTCAGGCCTAATCGTCGGCCGGGGCCGAAGCTCAGGCGCGGGGTCAGGCCGGTGTCGAAGTCGTGCAGGCCTTCGAGCGCCGCCACCAGTTTTTCGCGGCTGGCGTCGCGGCCGGCCTGCTTCATGCCTTCGCTGAACAACAGCATCGAGGCGTAGGCGCCGACTTGCAGCACCGCGTGCTGGGCGCCGAGGCCTTGATGCTCGCGCAACAGCGTCAGTGCCATGCGCCCGGCCTGGGTCCAGTCGCTGGGCACGAACGGATACGCCAGAAACACCCGCCGGGAAAAACCCTCCGGCACTTGCAGCAGATCCCCCGCCACCTGGCTCGATGCGGCAAACAGGTACGGCACCTGCCCGGCGTTCTGCAACCCGGTCGCCAGCCGACTGAAACCACCACCGCTGCCCAAGTAAAACACCGAGCGCGAGCCCAGCGGCAAGCTGTCCGCCGTCGGGTCGTAGGCCTGCAAATGGACTTTTTGCCAGCCGTGATCCTGCAAGTAGCGGCCGAGGGTCTGCGCCGCCAGCACTTGCGCCGGGTCATCGGGATAGGCAATCAGTGTCGGCCCTTGCAGCACTCGCAGGCTGGCGGTGGCGTAGTCGGCCAGCGCGATCAGTTGCTCGCGCAGCCCCGGCAGCGGTTCGAAAATCTGCGGGCTGGCCTGCACCGGGCCGAGCAACGACATGGCCCCGATAAGCGGCACGCCTGACTGTTCCAGACGCGGCGCCAGTTCGCTGTCCAGCGCCGGGGCCAGCGGTGCGATCAGGGCGAAGACTTTCTCTTCCTCGATCAGCCGTTGCAGGGCCTGTTCGGCGCTGGCGCGATCCGGGCCGGGATCGGCCACGGTCAGGCGCAACTGCCGACCGTGAATGCCGCCGGCCTGATTGATCCGTGCAACGCTGCCGTTGAGCACCGCCGCGATGGTGGCGCCCTCCTCGGCCAGCGGCCCTTGGCTGGGCAGCAAGGTGCCCAGGTGCAAGGTCTGGTCATCGAGCCCCGGATCGCGGTCATCGGCCAGGCGTTTGAGGTACGCCGTGAGGTTGCGTTGATCCTTCATCGACAGCAGGAAGCGCGGCATGCTCGGGTCGAGGCGATTGTTGCCGGGGTCGCGGCCCTGCTGGATCACCCGCGCCAGACTGCTGTCGGTGTAGGCCGGGTAGTTGCGGCCATTAATCTGTTGCTGGCCGTGAATGCTGGTCAACCGCGACCAGTTGAGCTCCGGCGGACGCACCCCGCCTTCGGGCCGGCCCAGGCCATCGGCGCCGTGGCAGTTGGCGCACGGCAGGCTGGTGGCCGGCAGCAACACGTCCGCCGCGCCGACCCGCGCCATGATCGGCTCGCCGCTGGCAGACAGGCCTTCGCGGTACAGGCGCTTGCCGGCGCTTTCTTCATCGGTCAGCGGCAGCGCGGCCGCGCCGAGGCTGACGCCAGCGAGCAGGATCAGGGCGAGGACGCGGCCGAAGTTCATGGCGCGGACTCAGCGGCCGGCCACGGGCATTGTCAGCAGCTGCAAGCGCTGGGCAATGGCGGCGGCCGGGGCGTCGGGACGGATTTTGCTCCAGCGTTTGTTGGCCACATCGCCGACGATCAACTGGGTCGAGTGCTGCTCGGGCGTCGGCACGATCTGGCCGATGCGTCCCAGCACCAGGTCCATCTGCGCCTTGTCGCCGGTAAGGAAAAGCCAGTGAGGGTCATCGGCACCCTGCTTCAAGGTGTAAGCCTTGAGCACCGCCGGCGTGTCGCGCAGCGGATCACTGGTAAGGGATATGAAGGTGATGCCATCGGCCTTGTCGCCCAGCAGCTCGCGGACTTCCTTGAGCTTGCGGGTGATCAGCGGGCAGGCGTCATTGCAACTGGTGAAGATCACGTTGAGCAGCACCACGCGGTTGTGCAGCGCATCGCTGTAGAAACGCTGGACGTCGCCGTGCTGGTCGAGCAACGGGGTGTCGGTGAACCAGGTTTTCGCGTCGTGGGTGCCTTTGGCCGGCGCCGCAGCAGCGCTGGCCGTTGCCGGCGCGGGTTGTTCGTGGCCTTCGTGAGCCAGGGCCATGGCGCTGAAAATCCAGAAACAAACCGTCAGGGTGATCCAGTCCAGGGTTCTCATGGTTGTTGCTCCATGGCAATCGCGGTGTGTTTGGCGTGGGTGCGCAGGCCGCTGAGTTTCTCGACCTCTTTGGCCAGCAGTGCCGGGTCGGTGAAGCCGTAATAGCGCGTCCAGTGGCGGCTGTTGCCGTCACCGACGAGGATCAGTGGCTGGTGATTCTTGAAGTCGCCGCTGAAACTGCCGAGGCCCTTGAGGGTGGCGGTGATCGATTGCGGCGAACCGGTGAGCCAGCTCCAGCCCGGGCCTTTCTGGAAGGTGCGGGCGTAATCCTGCAAGCGTTTCGGGTCGTCGCGCTGCGGGTCGATGCTGATCGACACCAGTTGCACTTCCGCACCGACCCGGGCACCGAGCTGTTTCTGCACCTTGCCCATGATCGACGAGACCACCGGGCACACCGTCGTGCAACTGGTGTAGATGAAACTCATGACCACGATCTTGTTGTGCACCAGATCCTGCTCCAGGTGCACGGTCTTGCCGTTCTGGTCGAGCAGCGGCACGTCGGCGAACTTGACCTGGGCGTGCTCCTGGCTGTTGGCGGCCGGTGCGGTGTGCCCGGCATGCTCGTCCGCCGAGTGGGCGCTGGCCTGCTGGATACCGACGGCCAACAGGCACAGGGTCAGCAGGCCACGGGATGCAAATCGGTTCATGGTCTTTTCCTCGTCACTGAGTCTGGCCGGGCAGCACCCGGACACTGGCAAATGTCTTGTCGTCGAAACCGGCGCCCAGCGAGGCCGCGCGCACATGCAGATACCAGGCGCCGCTGCGGTCGAGGGTCACCGGCGCTTCGTACACACCGTCGGCGACTTCCCGTGCGGCCACTTCGCGGGGGCGCGAGGTCGGCGCAAGGAAATAGCGCAACTGCACATCGGTCACGCCGCTGCGCTGGATCTTCTGTTTGCCCTGGACGATGCGAAAACGCACCACGTAGGGGTCGTTGAGGGCCACGGCAGTCTTGTCCAGCAGGAACTCGACCTTTGCCGCGCCCAGGTGTTTTTCCGGCGCGCCGTCGGACGCCACCTGAGCGGTGAAGCAATGAATGATGTTCGGCTGGTTGAGCAGGAACGCCACGTCGAAGCGCCCCGCCGCCGGCAGTTTCACCCGGGCGCTGTAGAGCCCCGGCGAGACCTCGCGCAGGCTGCGGTCGATCACCAGCGCGGCGCGGGCGATCTGCCCCCGGTTGGGGTAACCGGACATCGGCGCGTTCATGCCTTCGGCGTAGAAATAGGTGGTGTTGTCCACCGGGTTGACCACGAACACCGCGTTGTCATCGCGCGATACCGCGAGGCTCGACGCCAGCGGCAGATCCCCGGCCAACCGTGGCGGCTGCGGCCCGGCCTCGAAACCTTGAGTAATCGGCTGACGTCCTTCGCCCAGCGAAGACAGGTTGATCATGGTGACTTTCGGCGAGGCCAGTCCGCGCACATAGGCATACGCCTGGGTGAACACCACTTGATAGGGTTCGGCCGAGACTTCCAGATCATGGATCGCCGAATCGTTGGCTGCGTCGATGACCGTGGCGCGGTTTTCCACCGTGTTCAGCACCACGCCAAAACGGCCGTCGGCGCTGAAGCCCATCGGGCCGAGGCCCTGTTGCAGCTTGATCACCCGGCGTACGGCGCGGCTGTTGCTGTCGATCACGGTGACGGTGCCGTCCTTGCCATCGGCCACGTACACCGCGCCGGACAGCGGCGAATACGCCACCGACAACGGGCTGGAACCGGTCTTGACCTGTTGCAGCAGGCTCAGGCTGGCGATGTCGATAACGCTAAGGGTGCCGTCGTCGCGGTTGCTGACGAAGGCGAAACGGCTGTCCTTGCTGAAGGTGATTTCGTGGTGGCCGCGACCGGTCGCCAGGTACTTCAGCGGTTTGAGGCTTTGGGTGTCGATCACCGTGACCCCGGACTCTTCAGCCTTGCTCGCGTTGTTGCCGACCCACAGCAGGCGCTCGTCCGGTTGCAGCGCGACCCGCACCGGTTGGCTGCCGGCGGCCACCGAGTCGATGACCTTGAATTGCTCGCTGTCGATCACCGCCACTTCCCCCGCGGTCGGCATCGACACGAAGACCTTTTTGTTGTCCTTGGGCGTGACCCAGTCCATCGGCGATTGCTTGAGTTCGATCCGCGCCAGGGTGCTGGTGATGCCGCCGACCGACACCGATGGATCGACCACCGAAACGCTGGCATCGCGGTTCATCACCAGCAGGAAATAGCTGTTGAGGTCGAGCAGCGGCCGCGCGCCGATGTTGGATTTGAGGAACGTGCCGACCCGCGACTTGCAGCTCTGGTCGCGGCCCTGGGCCTGGTCGGCGGCAAGGGCTTGCGGATCGATCCACGCCCCCGGTGCCACACCGGACAACGGCTGGCCGGACGCGCCGTCGGTGACGCGAAACTGCACGTCGGCGAACTCGCCTTCACGCAACTGGCCGTCGCTGGCCAGCGGCTTCAGATCGAAGGCGATCGACACACCGTCGCGGGTCAGCACCTGCTCCGCACTGGTTTGCGCCAGGGCAATCTCGCTCAGCGTGAGCAGCGCGCCGGCCATCGCCAGCAGGCAGACGCCGATGATGTTGATGATCCTGTTCATACATCTCTCCCCTACAAACCTTTCCCCACCTGTGGGAGCGGGTTCACCGGTTCCCACAGGTCGCGCATTGGCACCTACTGAGCAGGCGGCGACGGCTCCGGCTCATTGGTCACCCGCAGCAATCCCCACAGCCCCGAGGTGTTGCCATAGGCGGCGTAATCGCGGAACAGGTAGTCCCCCGGTATCGCGTTGCTACCCCCGGCGCTCGGGATCATGAAGCTGAAGTGCGCCGCCGGCAGGATGCTTTCGTGAGCGCCGATGTACATCGACATCGGGTTGTAGCCGAAGCGCACCGAACCCACGCCCGGCGCACCCATTGGATAGCCGCCGGTGTCGCTCTTCTCGGCCTGGAACGGGTTGAGCGACCAGACGTGTCCGTCGAGCTGGAACGTAGTGCCACGGCTGCCGCCGCTCGGCATCAGGATGTGCGTACGGAACGGCTGACCCGGTTTGGCATACAGCACCGGCGTCTGCGGATCGCCCCCCACCAGCGCATTGCTGTAGGCCATGTGCGCGTTGGTCATGTCGCCGTAACCCGCGCCATCGGCACGACCGAACGGCGCATCCGGGGCGAGGCCGAAGCGATACCACAGCGGTTCGGTCTTGTAGTTGATGGCCATGCTCGAGTTGTCCTGCGGATCGGTCGGCACGCCGAAGCCCTCGGCAGCGATGCCTTCGACCGGCCGGCCATTGGCCCAGCGGGTGTTCAGCGCCTTGTGCCAGACCATCGCGAAGTCGCGGTAGGTCGTCTGCCCCGGTGCGGTGACCGTGGCATTGACCTTGCGCGCATCGTCGACCCAGGTCGCGCCGATCGGCAGGATGCTCATCGCACCACCCAGGCCTTTTTGCGGCTGCTTGATCACATCCGCCGGGGTGAAGTTCAGGCCACCGAACTCCACGGCCGTGGCGTTGATGTTGTCGACACTGCGGCCCAGTTGCGTGACCGGTTTGCCTTCACGCTCCAGGTGCCCGGCGTAGTACTGATAGGTACGGGTCGGGTAGGCGCCGCTGCTGCCCACCCGTGGTGGCACGGTCTGGGTCGGGTTGGCGCCGACGTTGGTGCCGTCGGATTTGGTGATGTCGTAGGCCAGCAGTTGGGCGTGCAGCCCCACGTGGCTGGACGGCCGCATCAGGTTGTTGCTGAAGGTGGTCGAGCCGAGGCCGCTGTTGCGGTCGCGCTTGACCATGCCTTGCATCACTGCGGTCTGGGTCAGGTCCGGCATCACGCTCGGCAGACGGTTTTCCAGGGTGATGTTGATGCAGTCCCCGGCCGCTGCGCGCAGCACCAGCGGTTCGACCGGAATGCCGGGCTTGAGCTTGCCACTGACCGGATCGAGGTCGGATTTGCGCACGTACAGGATCGCCGTCGGATCATGCAGCGGCCCGCTCTGGCCACCGATGGTGATGGTCTCGCCGTCCTCAGGATCGGTCACCGTGACTTGCGGGATGCTCACCGTGCGCGAGTTCAGCACCAGGGTGCCGCCCGCCGGATTCAGCGGCCCGCCGACATGCTGACCGAGCCCGGCCGAATCGCCGATGCTCAGGCCCAGCGGATTGCCGAGGATGTCGTTGGCCAGCGCCGCCACCACTTCATAGTTGCGCTGCACCGTCGGCCGGGTGCCGATGCCGTTGGGGTTGGCGCTGATCCGTGGGCAACTGCCTTCGAACGCCACGGTGTTGCGCATGCCGGCCGGACTCGGGTTGTTCGGGATGGCGAACAGGTCATTGCGTTTGGCCGTGTAGTTGCGCATCACGCCCCAGATCCCGCTCCAGTAGCCTTCGATCGAAGCGTCCATCGAGTACAGATAGTCACCGGTGGTCGCCGCAGAGCTGGACAGCATCGACACAGGTGCGATGAAGCCCATCTGTTCGGAGATGCCGATCATCTGCGAGGCGCGCCAGCCAGAGTTGGAGCTGTTGCCGAAACCGGAACCGCTCTGCAGCCATTTCACGCCGTGCAGGGTGACGTTGTGCTCTTCCTCGTGGCCGCCGGCATGCACCCGCAGACGCACGTTGTCGCCGGTGTAGGTGCGCAGCATCGGGGTGAACGGATCGCCCGGCTCGCTGCCGCCCTTGTTGATGTGCGGCGGGAACAGCGTGGTGCCGCCGGTCGGGCCGGTGGCGGCCGTCACCAGGTTCGGTGCCAGGTTCATCGCCGGGATCGCGCGGTCGGTGCGGCTTTGCATGGCGTACGCCAGATCGCCGCCGAGGCCGTCGGCCTGCATGCCGCGCTTGCCGTCCGGGCCGACCTTGTTCGGGTCGTAGACCCGCAGGGCCAGCGGCTCGTTGCGATAGTTGACGACGAACATGCCCGGATCATCCACGGAGATCGCTTGCGGGCAAGGCCGGCTCGGGCAGCCCGGCACCTGACCGCCCTGCACTTCCAGCACGCCTTCGAGCAGGGTGCTGGCGTTGTTGCGCACCGGCGGGTTGATCGCGTAGCGGAAGCTGTCGGCGGTGGCCGGGAACGCTTGCGGATTCGGCACGCCGTTGGGGCCGGCGCCCACGTACACACCGGCTTCATAGGCGTGCTGGAAGTCGCTGTATTCGAGGAAGAACTCACGGAAGCTGTCGTTCTTGCCGTCGCCGTCGAGGTCGCCGGTGTTGATCACCGCCTGCCATGAAGTCGGGCCGCCGTCCTGGCGCGCGCCGCTGTACAGAGGCTCGCCGGTTTCGGCGTGGAACCAGGTGGAACCGGCCGGTTCCGCCAGCACCGTGGCATACAGGCCGATCTGCTGGTGAGTCGATGGGCCGAGGTGGTCGTGGGTGAAAATGGTGCCGAGCCCACGATCCACGCCCTTGGCGTTGACCACCGGGTCGACGAACCAGCGTTGCATGGCCGTGCGCGCGCCCATCCAGTCACTGCGCCCGAATTGGCCGAAGAACGGATGCGCCTTGGCTTTCGGGCACGCCTGAGTGCCGTCGCGCGGGTCGGTGCCTGCGCACTGGTTGAATTCACGGATCGCGTGAATGCGTTCCTGAACGGCACCCGGAGAGAGCACGCCGTCCTCGTAGTTCCAGCCGTTGGAGGAACCGTCGGCGGCCGTCAGGTCCCATTTCGGCAGGTGAATGTGCTGGCCGATCACGTCGGTCGGCGTGCGCACCTGATAGTCATCCATCTCGTAGGTGGCGGGTACCAGGTTGGTTTGCTGGTATTGCACGCAGTCGAAGGTGTTCATGCGCATCACCAGAGGCTCTGGCGGACGCTGCTTGGTGATCACCGGCCAGGCGTCTTCCCACAGCGCCAGAATCCGGGCTTGCGGGAAGTGATAACCGACTTTGTTGTAGACCGCATCGAACTGAATGTTGGCGGCTTTGTAGATGCGCGGGCGGTCGGCGGTAAAGGTCGAGGCGCCGACGAAGGACATGCCGTCCAGCCGGTCGCCGCTGGCGAATTCACCGGTGCCGGCGCTGCTGGTCAGGCGTTTTTGCCGGTCGTCCATGCACGGTTCGTAGTACGGCGCGCCGGCAATCGGCAAGGCGCCGTTGGTGCGGAAGGCCTTCGCCACGATCTGGTTGCCGGGCAGCAAGGCAAAGCTTGGGTGATCCTTTTTCGCGTGGAACGCCATCGCGGCCTGTTCCACTTCAGTGCCCTCTTCGGGCAGGTAAATCGGTTTGGCGCGGGTGACTTCCTTGGAGAAGTCCAACGAAGTGGTCACGGTGTGCGCCTCGCCTCCCGCCGATACCCCGTCGAGGGTATGACGCTGCAAGCCGCCGTCCCAGCCGCCGGACTGATTCGGGTCGAGGTTGGCCCACAGCGCTTTGCCGCTGGCTTTCAACGATTGCGCGGTGGCGGCGTCGAGCATGTCCAGCGGTGGGGTTGGTGGACGCTGACCCACCGAACTTTCCATGCCGCCGATCCAGAACGGATAGCCAGGGTTTTTCAGGCTGCCGTCGGCGTTGCGGTTGGCTTCGCTGCGATCGACCAGTGCCAGGGAGCCAATGGCTTGCGATCCGCCGTTACCGCCGTGGTGTTCGCCGTCGTCATCGCCCTCTTCTTCCTCATCATCGTCATCGTGGCCGGCGACCAGGGTTTCGCCGATTTTCGGCACCACCACCACTTTGCCCGGCATCGGGGCCATGGCTTTGCCGGGCAGCGGCACGACGGCAGGAATCGGCGTGCCGGCGATGATCTCGCCATCCGGCAGGGCGCGGGCACCGGCGGCCGGTTTACCGCTGCGCAGTGCGTAAGGTTCGCTGTGATAACCATCGGCACCCTGTTGCGAGACTTCCAGCCGGGTGCCTTCTTCGAACACATCGTGCACCCGCCACATGGACCACATGCCCTGGGCGAAATGCGGGTAGAAGTGGCAGTGATAGATCGCATCGCCAGCCACCCGGTTGCGGTTGCCGGAGCCGCCGTTGGCGATTTCGTAGGTATAGCCGGCGCCTGGGCCGATGCCTTGGGCATCGACGTAATCGGAGTTGTCGTCGTTGGGGTTGAACAGCCACTGATGGCCGTGCAGGTGGAAGATGTGCTGCTCGTGGCCGTTATGGGTGTTGCGGAATTTGACGAAGTCACCGATGTAGCTGTGGTTGACGTTCGACGGCTCCGACGGATACAGGGCCATGGTGGCCTTGACGCCGACCTGATCGGCGCTCGGTGTCTGGCCGGGGGCGATGTTCTCAAGCCCGGTGTTGGCCGGCACGTCCACCAGCATCGCCACGTCACCGACAGTGTGCGAGCTGAGGAAGAATTCTTCGTAGGCGCACGACAGGCAATCGTGCATCGGCCCCACGCCGAGGCGATTGGCGACCACTTCGGCACCCATGCCGCCGGAACCGTAGTTGATCATGAACGAGTCGCGGGTCGGCTCCAGCACATGAGCCATGACCGGGTCGGCCCAGTAGGCGGGGAATGCCTGGGTGGCAGCGGTTTCGTCCTGGAACTGCGAGGCGAAATCACGAAACGGCTCGAGGCGGTTGGGGATCGCCGGGTTGCGTTTGCCCACCGATTCCAGCGGATAGGTACTGTTCGCAAAACTGCCATCGGCGTTGCTGCCCATGACGATTGCATCGCTTTCGCTGGAGATGATTTCGTTGCCGTCGACCATGCTGATGATCGGCGTGCCGGCCTTGCCTTCACGCAACCACGGTTCACGCTGCGGGTAGCGGGCCTGGTAATCGACGATGGGGTGACCGGCCGGTGTGCGGCCGGTGGTCGCCAGACGCATTTCTTCTTCGGTGAGGGTGTTGCGATAGGTGCGTCCCGATTTCGGCACCACCACGACCTGGCCGAACAGGCCATTGGCGACGTTGCCGGCCGCGCCCTCCCCGCCGAATGTCGCACCACGGCTGCTGACGGCAAACGCCCCTTCGCGCTCGGCGTACAGCACATACGAACGGCTCGCACCCGGCGGCACCAGGGTGTTGGCGTTGCGCCCGGTGTAAGAGGAAATGTCGTCGATGCTGTTCACCGCTTGCAGTCCGTTGACCTGGAAACCGACATGGCGGTCGGCGACCTGCTCGTCGACCTTGAAGTCTTCCGCACCGCCGGCGTTCTCGATGCCCTCTTCGCCTTCTTCTTCGCCTTCAGGCCCTTCGAAGTGCTTGTTGGGGTTGGCCTGGTAATCGAGCAGGTTCTGCAGATTGATCGTCAGGCAATCACCGGCGGCCACCCGCAGCACCAATGGCCGTGGACGCTTGTCCGCACGCAGCGACACTTTGCCCGGCACCGCGCTGCCGCCGTAGGCCAGCGAGACGTCATGGTCATCGACCACGTCGCGGCGCAGCGCGAACATCATCCCGTTTACGTTCTGTGCACCGAGGCGGTTGAACATCAGCGGTTGATCGAAGGCGACCACATTGGCCACCAGATTGCGCTCGCAGCGCACGGCGGCGCTGGCCAGTTCGACGCTGAGCATCGAAGCCAGCAACAGCAGCCAGTTCAACAGGGACGGTGCGTGGTGAATGCCAACCATGATCGGAAACCTCGTAGTGGGTGCTCACAGGGAACGATTCTCGATAAACCCCTTGGAGCAATCCGCGTGCCACAAAAAATTGCTTTCCATCTCAACCAGTTACACAAACCACTTGAGAATCCGGGGGATATTCCCCACCCGATTCCCCACTTTTTCCGGGGCCATCGGTTTGCCCCGATAGTGGGGAAAACCGGGTCCGGACCTACAAAGGCGCGTCAACCGCCAGCCCCTGCAAACGCCGGTACTGACGCAGCACGCTCGGGACATAACGCTGGGTTTCGGCGAACGGCGGAATCACCCGGCCCCGGCTGAGCACCGCGTCGGGCCCGGCGTTGTAAGCGGCCACGGCCAGCGCGATGTCGTTGTCGAACATCGTCATCAGGCGCTTGAGGTATTTGGCCCCGCCCTGGATGTTGGCCTTGGGGTCGTAGACGTCTGTCACGCCCATGTCCCGCGCGGTGCCGGGCATCAGCTGCATCAGCCCGCCGGCACCCTTGGACGAGGTGGCGCCGGGGTTGTAATTGGATTCGGACTTGATCACCGCATGCAGCAAGGCTTCGGGCAGCTGATTGGCGGTGGCGGCGGCTGACACCAGCTCGGCGTAGGGCTGGTTGGCGATCAATTGCGGTTGCCGGTCAAGGCTGACCAACGGCGCATCGGCTTCGCGGATCACCCGCTCGTAAGTGCGTCCGGGACGGTGGACGTTGGACAGCACATAGCTGCCCTTGGCGTCCACGGATACGAAGACATCGGCTTGCGCGACACCGACCGACAGCACGCAGCCGAGCAGTCCTGCAGTGAATGAATGGATCATTGGGCCTCCCCTGACAGGCCCCGAAAAATTGGGGGAAATGCCCCACTGACCCGTCGTCAATCAGCCGTACGCAAGCACTGTGCCGACTCTTGAAAAGCCCGTAATACAAGGGCTTCAGCCCGACAGCCGAATTTATCGGGGGCTGAGCATGGCAATTGCATAAGCCCTTTCGGCGACACGGCTGCCACTCACGGGAGGTCATCATGAAGCTGCATTTTCGTCCGCGTGCCCAACGCGGTTTCACCCTGCTCGAATTGCTCGTGGTGCTGGTGGTGCTCGGCCTGTTGGCCGGGATCGTCGCGCCCAAATATTTCGCCCAGCTGGGGCGCTCCGAAGTGAAGGTCGCCAAGGCGCAGATCGAAGGCCTGAGCAAGGCACTGGATCTGTACCGGCTGGAAGTCGGCCACTACCCGTCCACTGAACAGGGCTTGCAGGCGCTGGTGACCGCACCGAGCGACGAAGCCAAATGGACCGGCCCGTACTTGCAGAAAAAACTGCCGCAGGATCCGTGGGGGCGTAACTACACCTACCGCTATCCCGGCGAAAACAGCGAGTACGACCTGCTCTCGATGGGCAAGGACGGCCAGCCAGGCGGCGAAGGCGAAAACGCCGAAGTCACCAACTGGCAATAAGCGGAGCACACGGCATGCGATTTCAACTCAAAGCAGTGGGCAAGGCCGGGGTGGTGTCGCTGAGTGTCGAGGCACCGGGTCAGAGCGAAGCGCGGCGCATCGCCGAGGATCAGGGCTTGCGCGTGGTCAGCCTGCACGCCGAGAGGCACTGGCGTTCGTTGCGCCTGAGCAAGCGTGAAACCTTCAACCTGGTGCTGTTCAGCCAGGAACTGACCACCCTGCTCAACGCCGGCCTGCCGCTGATCGATGCGCTGGAAAGCCTCGCCGAAAAAGAAACCGCCCCCGCCGCCCGCAAAACCTTGAGTGAGCTGGTGCGGCTGCTGTACGAGGGCAAATCGTTCTCCCAGGCACTGGGCCAGTTGTCGGCGGTTTTCCCGCCCTTGTACGTTGCGCTGGTACAGTCCAGCGAGAAGACCGGCGCGGTCGGCGATGCGCTGGGCCGTTACGTGAGCTATCGCCAGCGCATGGACGAGGTGCGGCAGAAGATCGTCAGCGCCTCGATCTACCCGCTTTTGTTGTTGGTGGTCGGCGGTGGCGTGGTGCTGTTTTTGATGGGCTACGTAGTGCCGCGCTTCAGCCTGGTGTTCGAAGGGCTGGGCTCGAACCTGCCGTGGCTGTCGCAGATCCTGATGAGCAGCGGCATGTTTCTTCACGCCCATCAGGGTGAGTTTTTCGGCCTGTTGGCGACGATCATCATCGCCCTCGCCGTGCTGCAGAAACAACCGGCGTTTCGCCGTGGGCTGGATCGGCTGGTGGAGAAACTGCCCGCCGTGCACCAGCGGATTTTCATGTATGAGCTGGCGCGGTTTTACCGGTCACTGGGGATTCTGCTGCAAGGCGGGATTCCGCTGGTGACGGCCATGGGCATGGTGCGCGGCCTGCTCACGGTAGCCTCGCGAGCCCGCCTGGATCAGGCCTGCGAGCGGGTGCGCGAGGGGCAGTCGTTGTCCACCGCGTTGGAGCTCAACCGTCTGGTGACGCCCGTGTCCCTGCGCCTGCTGCGCGCCGGCGAACAGTCCGGCAACCTGGGACAAATGATGGAACGCAGCGCCGATTTCTACGACGAGGAAATCAGCCGCTGGATCGAGTGGTTCGTGCGTCTGTTCGAACCACTGCTCATGACCTTCATCGGCCTGTTGATCGGGGTGATCGTGATCCTGATGTACATCCCGATCTTCGAACTGGCTTCGAGTATCCACTGACCTCGGGAACGGGTCGGATCACACGCAAACAAGGCACATCCACGTTCCCAATCAAGACAACAAAGACGGAGAACGATATGCACATTCAAAAGCTCGTGCTCGCAATGGCCATCGGCGCAGTCCTGTCGGCGTCTACCGTACTGATTCCGGACAGCCTGTCCGGGGTGTCGAGTGTTCAGGCCAAGGATGGGGGAAGTGGCGGCGGCGGCGGCGGTGGCGGTAGCGGCGGCGGTGGAAACGGTGGTGGCGGAGGCGGTAACGGCGGGGGTGGTAGCGGAGGTGGTGGCGGCGGCAATGGAGGTGGCGGCAGCGGAGGTGGCGGCAGCGGAGGCGGTGGTGGCGGTAATGGAGGTGGCGGTGGCAGCGGTGGCAATGGCGGTGGTCATGGCGGCAGCGGCAGTGGCGGCAACAGTGGCAGTGGCGGCGGTGGCAACAGTGGCCACAGCGGCAGTGACCACGGCTCGGGCCATTCCGGCAACACGGCATCATCGGGCCGCAGCGGCACGCATTCTGAACCCGGCGACGACCATGGTGTTCATCGGTCCGGAGAGGTTGGCGATGACCATGGCGTACACCGCGCTGGTGAAATCGGTGATGACCATGGCGTACATCGTGCCGGCGAAATCGGTGATGACCGAGGTCTGCATGCGGCGGGCGAACCCGGTGATGATCGCGGTGTTCACGTCGGTGGCGAGCCTGGCGATGACAAGCGCGCCAACTGATTCAGCCTGAAATACATTCCCCCTGTGGGAGCTAGCCTGCTAGCTCCCACAATGTTTTTCCGCGGCTACACAATCGCATGTGCCTTATCCAGCCGCTCCCGCAAAAACTCGATCAACGCCTGCACCGGCCGCGATGCCTGACGATGCTGCGGGTACACCGCCGACAGCGTCAGCGGTTCCGGCCGAAACTCGTCCAGCACCGGCACCAGCCGCCCATCCTTCAGCGCCGCGCCGACAATGAACGTCGGCAGATAGGTAATCCCCATCCCCGCCACCGCCGCATCCCGCAGCAACTCACCGTTGTTGACGCGCATCCGCCCGGTGACATTCACCAGCAGCGGCTTGCCCTGCCCCGCGTTGAACCGCCACTGCACCGAACGCCCGTGGCCGTAAGGCAGGCAGTCGTGACCGAGCAGATCCTCCGGTTTGACCGGCGTGCCGCGTTCGGCCAGATACGCAGGGCTGGCGCAATACACCCGTTCGATTGACGCAATGCGTCGGGCGATCAGGGTCGAATCTTCCAGCACACCAATGCGCAGCGCCAGGTCGTAGCCCTCACCCAGCAGATCCACCGGCCGATCACTCAGGTCTACTTCCACCATGACCTCGCGATAACGCTGCAGAAACGGCGGCAGCAAGCAGCCCAGATGCGCCAACGCAAACGACAACGGCGCACTCACGCGAATCGCCCCGCGCGGCTCGGCGGTCTGCCCGGCGATACCCTGCTCCACCGATTCCACTTCGCCAAGCAAGCGCAGCGCCGATTCGTAATAGCTCTGGCCCAGCGGCGTCACGTCCAGACGCCGGGTCGAGCGGTTGAGCAGACGCACGCCGAGGCGTTCCTCCAGTTGCATCAACCGACGGCTGACGAACTGCTTGGACAGGCCCAACTGATCGGCCGCCGCCGTGAAGCTGCCGGAGTCCATCACCTGGCAAAAAATACGCATGTCTTCGAACGGGTTCATTGTCACTCTCTGGTTGACAGTTAAACGCTTTATAGCCGCTTTTTCACTTTCCGGCACCTCATTAATCTGTGCTCACGGTGTTGCTGAGGCCTGAAGCCCAGCGCCACAGCAGCCCGATCCCAAGGCATACAAAAACTCAAACGACTTAAAAAGGATTTGCACATGAACATCAAGAAAACCCTCGCCGCTTCCCTCCTCGCCCTGTCCATCGGCAACGCCTTCGCCGCCGAAAGCACTGGCGTTGAACACAATACTCAGGCTTTCCTCGACGCCCTCGCCGCTGGCGGTGGCAAGCCGCTTGAGCAACTGAGCCCGAAAGACGCCCGTGCGGTGCTGACCGGCGCCCAGGCTTCGGTGAAGGTTGACCTGTCCGGTGTTGAAGTCAGCGACAAGACAATCAAGGTCGACGGCCAGACGATCAACCTGAAAGTGGTGCGTCCGGCCAAGGTCAAGGGTGAGCTGCCGGTGTTCATGTTCTTCCACGGTGGCGGCTGGGTGCTGGGTGACTTTCCGACGCACCAACGCTTGATTCGTGATCTGGTAGTGGGTTCTGGCGCGGTCGCGGTGTACGTCGATTACACGCCGTCGCCGGAAGCGCAATACCCGACTGCGATCAATCAGGCTTACGCCGCGACGAAATGGGTCGCCGAGCACGGCAAGGAGATTGGTGTCGACGGCAAGCGCCTGGCGGTGGCAGGCAACAGCGTCGGCGGCAACATGGCGGCGGTCGTGGCGTTGATGGCCAAGGAACAGAAAACCCCGGCCCTGCGCTTTCAGTTGCTGATGTGGCCGGTGACCAACGCCGGGTTCGATAACGGCTCGTACCAGCAATTTGCCGAGGGCCATTTCCTGACCAAGGGCATGATGCAGTGGTTCTGGGACAACTACACCACCAACCCGGCCGAGCGTGCGCAGATCCATGCCTCGCCGCTCAACGCCAGCGCCGAACAGCTCAAGGGCCTGCCCGCCGCGCTGGTGCAGACCGCCGAGTTCGACGTGCTGCGTGACGAAGGCGAAGGCTACGCCCGCCACCTCGACGCGGCCGGTGTACCGGTGACCTCGGTGCGCTACAACGGGATGATTCACGACTTCGGCCTGCTCAACCCGCTGAACGGGATTCCAGAAGTGAAAGCCGCCGTGCGCCAGGCTGCGGCAGAACTCAAGACCCATCTGAACTGAGTGCAACCCCTCGCCACACCTTCGGGTGTGGCGTTTTCTTTTGTGCCCGCCGGAGTTCTTTCCATGAGCCTTTTTTCCGCCCACCTGCTGTCCTGGAGCGCCCTGCTGCTGGTGCTCGACACCTTGCTCTGGCATCTCGTGCCGTTCAAGCATCGCGCGCAACGGGTCAGTGTGCGACTGGTGTTGTTTCTGGGCTTCAACGCACTGGTCATCAACGCCGGTGTCAGCCCCTTGCAGGCGCCGTTGTTCGCCGATGATCCGGTGGCGCAACTCGGGGCGACGGCGCTGGGGATTCTCTGGTGGCTGTACGCCGCACGGGTGCTGACCGAGGTCATCGGCCTGATCCTGATGCGCCGCATCGGCCACAGCGGCCGGTTGTTGCAGGACGTGATCGGGGCGCTGGTGTTTCTGGCGGCCATCGTCGCGGCGGCCGGTTATGTGCTGGATCTGCCGGTCAAAGGCTTGCTGGCGACCTCCGGCGTGGTGGCGATCGTCATCGGTCTCGCGCTGCAAAGCACCTTGGCCGACGTGTTTTCCGGCATCGTGCTCAACACCACCAAGCCGTATCAGGTGGATGATCTGGTGGTCATCGACGGCGTCGAGGGCAAGGTGCTCGACATCAACTGGCGCGCCACGCACCTGCTGACCAGCACCGGCACCCTGGCCGTGGTGCCGAACTCGGTGGCCGCCAAGGCCAAGATCGTCAACCTCAGCCGCCCGAACAACCTGCACGGCGTGTCGATCAGCATCAAGGTGCCGAACCACATCCGCCCGCGCCGGGTACTCGACGCCCTCGACCGCACGCTGCAAGGCAGCAGCAGTCTGTTGCTGTCGCCTGCGCCGAAAGCGGTGCTGAAAGAGGCCGGTGAAGAAATGTCGGAATACGTGGCCAGCGGTTTCATCGCTGAACTGGGCAAGAAGAGCGACGTGCGCAATCAACTGTTCGACCTCGCCCACCGCCACCTCGAAGCCGCCGGCATTTCGCGGCACCCGGACGGCGTGATCGAACCTTCGACCCGCGCCCGGGCCTTGCTCGATGAAGTGAAAATCTTCCGCTCGCTGAGCCATGAAGAACGCGATCGCCTCGCCGAATCGATGGTCGCGCAGCAGTACACCGCCGGGCAGGTGGTGCTCAATCTGGAGGAAGTCCCGGACAGCCTGTTCGTGATCGCCACCGGCGTGGTCAGCGCCAGCGTGCCGGACGGTAACGGCTTCACCGAGGCCGGGCGCATGGGGCCGAGTGAGGTCATGGGTGAGCAGAGCATTCTGGCGGATACGCCTTCGCAGGCGACGTTTACCGCACTGACGTCGTCGATCATTTATCGCCTCGACAAGAACCTGACTCGCCAGTGCATGGAACAGCGCAGTGAAGTGGGCCGGGCGTTGAATAAATTGCAGGCGGTACGGCAGCAGAACAGTCGGTTGGCGTTGATGGCGAAGCCTGTGCCGGTTCGCAAGGGTGGGTTTTTGGGGTGGCTTCAAAAGCGATAATTCACCGGTCTTTCAATCTTCTTTAACTTCGAAATCCAACCCCCTCACCCCAGCCCTCTCCCCCAGGGGGGCGAGGGGGAAAGGGAGCCGATCTCCATGAAGTTCAGGTCCTGAGTTCGACTCGATTTTTCAGGTCGATGTACCTCGAAAGAACACCTCGGTCAGCTCCCTCTCCCTCCGGGAGAGGGCTGGGGTGAGGGCCGGCTCTCAAACTGAAATACACACTCATCAACACCGCAAAAAAAAATGCCCGCTCTTCAGCGGGCATTTTGTTCAGCCAATCACTTGGCAGTGAACTTGGTATAGCTGTTGATCAGGTTGCGATAGTTAGGCAAACGATTCGACAGCAGATTCGCCAACCCTTCCATGTCATTGCGCCAGTCACCCTGCAGCTCGCAAGCCACAGCAAACCAGTTCAACAGGTGCGCGCCGGCAGCCGACATCCGCGCCCAAGCCGCCTGCTGCACGGTGGTGTTGAAAGTGCCGGAAGCGTCAGTCACCACGAACACTTCAAAACCTTCAGCGATGGCCGACAGGGTCGGGAACGCCACGCACACGTCCGTCACCACACCGGCGATGATCAGTTGCTTGCGGCCGGTGGCCTTGATGGCCTTGACGAAATCTTCGTTGTCCCAGGCGTTGATCTGGCCAGGGCGGGCAATGAACGGCGCGTCCGGGAATTGCTCTTTCAGCTCAGGCACGATCGGGCCGTTCGGGCCGCTGTCGAAGCTGGTGGTGAGGATGGTCGGCAGGTTGAAGAACTTGGCGATGTCGCCCAGTGCCAGCACGTTGTTCTTGAACTCGTTCGGCGAGAAATCCTGTACCAGCGAGATCAGACCGGTCTGGTGGTCGACCAACAGCACAACGGCATCGTCTTTGTTCAAGCGGCTGTAAGGAACGTTGCTCATGTGAAACTCCTCGGGGATGGGTGATGCGGTAAGCGCCGGCCATGCAGACCGGCGCCGTTTACGGGATCAGAACGCGAAGCAGGAGCAACCGAACGCGCCCCAGAAACCGGCGAAGTCGCTGACCGGCGCATTCGACATCCGCGCTTTTTCATGGCTGTGGGTATGCACCGCGCACGGGCCGCTGCACTGGTGAACCTGGGCCTGCAAGGGCGAATTCGGGCGCCAGTGGCCCGGGACTTTCACCACTGGCGACCAGTCCGGCAGCACCGGCAGTGAACGCGGGCCGAGGTCTTCGAAATCGCCGGCGGAATAAACGATTTTGCCGCCGACCACGGTCAGCACCGACTCGATCCACTTGATCGCTTCTTCCTCGACATGGAAGAAGTCCGCGCTCAGCGCTGCCAGGTCCGCCAATTGCCCGACCTTGATCTGGCCCTTCTTGCCCTGCTCGGACGAGAACCAGGCGCTGCCGTGGGTGAACAGTTCCAGCGCGGTGGTGCGTGGCAAACCTTCTTCGTACAGCGCCAGACCGCCAACGGTGCGACCGCTGACCATCCAGTACAGCGACGTCCACGGGTTGTAGCTGGACACCCGCGTGGCATCGGTGCCCGCGCCGACCGGCACGCCTTCGGCGAGCATGCGTTTGATCGGTGGCGTGGCTTCGGCGGCTTGCTTGCCGTAGCGATCAACGAAGTATTCGCCCTGGAACGCCATGCGATCCTGAATCGCGATGCCGCCGCCCAGCGCTTTCACCCGCTCGATGTTCTGCGGGGTGATGGTTTCGGCGTGGTCGAAAAACCACGGCAAACCGTTGAACGGAATGTCGCGGTTGACCTTCTCGAACACGTCCAGCATGCGGCTGATCGATTCGTTGTAGGTGGCATGCAGACGGAACGGCCAGCGCTGCTCGACCAGGTGGCGCACCACCGGTTCCAGTTCCTGTTCCATGGTCTGCGGCAGGTCCGGGCGCGGTTCGAGGAAGTCTTCGAAGTCGGCTGCCGAGAACACCAGCATCTCGCCGGCGCCGTTGTGGCGCAGGAAGTCATCGCCCTGATGCAACTTGACGCTGCCGGTCCAGTTCTGGAAATCGGTCAGTTCTTCTTTCGGCTTCTGGGTGAACAGGTTGTAGGCGATGCGCACGGTCAACTGGTCGTCTTTGGCCAGTTGTTCGATCACCTGATAATCGTCCGGGTAGTTCTGGAAACCACCGCCGGCATCGATGGCGCTGGTCAGGCCGAGGCGATTGAGTTCGCGCATGAACTGGCGGGTCGAGTTGACCTGATATTCCAGCGGCAGCTTCGGCCCCTTGGCCAGCGTCGAGTACAGAATCATCGCGTTCGGCCGCGCCACCAGCATGCCGGTCGGGTTGCCGTTGGCATCGCGCACGATCTCGCCGCCCGGCGGGTTTGGCGTGTCGCGGGTGTAGCCGGCGACGCGCAATGCGGCGCGGTTTAGCAACGCACGGTCGTAGAGGTGCAGGATGAACACCGGGGTGTCCGGCGCCGCCTGGTTGATTTCTTCGAGGGTCGGCATGCGTTTTTCGGCGAACTGGAATTCGTTCCAGCCACCGACCACGCGTACCCATTGCGGGGTCGGCGTGCGGTCGGCCTGATCCTTGAGCATGCGCAGCGCATCGGCCAGCGACGGCACGCCTTCCCAGCGCAGTTCGAGGTTGTAGTTCAAGCCGCCACGGATCAGGTGCAAGTGCGAGTCGTTGAGGCCGGGAATCACGCAGCGGCCCTTGAGGTCGACCACTTGCGTACCGGCGCCGCGCAGGGCCATGGCTTGCGTATCGTTGCCGACGACAACAAAGCGGCCGTCCTTGATCGCCACGGCACTGGCGAGGGGTTTTTCGCGGTCTACCGTATGAAATTGGCCATTGAACAGAATCAGATCGGCGTTCATCGCAGTTCCTTCGAGATAAGTGAAACGGAGCGAAACCCGCCGGCTCAGCGCGGCGGGTTGGCGTTGGATTCGGGGTGTTTGGGTGACTGACCGGCTTCCAGCCAGGGCGCGAACAGACGGGTCACGGGTGGCATGAACACGTAGACCACCGACACCACGATGGTCAGGGTGATCAGGAACGTGGCGACCACGTAGTTGGAGAGAAAGGCATTGAGTTGCAGCAGCGGCCCCCAGATCAGCGGCACCAACAAGGTGTGCGGCAGGATCACCAGCAGCGTCACCACAGCCTGCTTCCAGCGCGGTGGCGGTGAACCGGCCTCGGCCGTCGGCGTGAACCAGAATTCGTTGGCCGCATTGACTTCAGTCTGGTCGCCGTCGGCGAGCATCGGCGCCGCTTCATCGATCAGCTTCTGACGCTGCGGCGAATCGAGCCAGCGCTGCATCGCTTCGGTCGAGCAATAACGCAGCACGCAGGTGAACAGCGCGAGCCCGCCCTGCTGGCTGCGCATCACGTCCACCCCCAGATGCCCTTCTTCGCGCCCCGCCACGCTGACGATATTGCGCAGCCACGCTTCGTAGGGCGCTTCAAAACCGGCCTTGACCCGGTGCTTGACGATCAGCGTCACGGTTTCTTCGGGTCCCGGTTTTTTCAGGGTCTGGGCATCAGGCATAACGGAGTACTCCGGGCAAACGAACATTGAGCGCCATCCGTCCCGGCCCGGCGATCAGAACAGTGGTGAAGAGGATCAACAGCAACCAGCCGAACTGCCCTTCGGCCACACTCCATTGCGGATGCACAAGCAGCAGCGCCACCAGCAGCACAAAGAGAATAGGCAAGCACGCCAGACGCGCCAGCACCCCGGCGACGATCAGTAACGGGCAGAGGACTTCGGCGAAGATCGCCAGAATCAAAGTGAGGTGGGCACCGAGGTGGAACGGGTCTTCGATCAGTTGCAGCTGCGCGGTGAAGTCCAGCAGCTTGGGCAAGCCGTGGACGAACAGCAGAAACAACCCGCCGGTCACCCGCAGGAACAGCAGGC
The DNA here is from genome assembly GCF_028657055.1 of Pseudomonas aphyarum. NCBI lineage: Bacteria > Pseudomonadati > Pseudomonadota > Gammaproteobacteria > Pseudomonadales > Pseudomonadaceae > Pseudomonas > Pseudomonas aphyarum. Next base: position 332,786 of record NZ_JAMDGS010000007.1, on the reverse strand, counting down.
CGAGGTTTTGCGCCTGGTCATTGCGTTGTACAGCGTTCATGGGCCCACCCTTGATCAATCATTGCAGGGAATAGTGCAATGATTGATCGGGGGGAAATTGGATGGGTGTGCTCTCTTTGCTCTTGATCGCCCGCTCTACCGAATCGTGTACTGACGCAGGACAAAAGCCTGAGCCGTTGACGAATTCGCGACGGTGTCCAGATTGACTCTGAAACGCAGGGTCAACGTGCTGCCGGGGCGCAGATCCTTCAAGTAACTGAACAAGACAATGACGCTGTAACCGCTATTGAAGACCCAGCTCTGGTTGACGCTGACGTTACCCGTCCACATCGCGAGATTGTGGGGGGCGCCGTTAATGTCTTCGCCCTCCAGATCCAGCCAGAGTGCCTGCAATCTAGCGATGAGCGGCCATACACCAAAGCGCAAGGTTGCGCCGCCCTGCACGCTGGCCAGGAACAGGTCCGACGTACCATTGGCCTCGAGGAAGACGGGGGGAATGAATCGGTCCGCCGGGATCATCCCCACATTCAGGTGTATAGGTCCCAAAGGCACTGGCTGAGCCGTGCCGCGATCATATTCGGCGCTGACCGTTACCCGCTTGCCGAGGCTGAACGCCACGAGCGTAAGCGGCAAAGGGATTCTCCTGGGACGCGTGGGGCCGGCCGTGAGGGTATTGGTGGTGTGTGAGCCCGCCGCCGGGGTCCCCGGCGCAGCAGTCCAGCGAACTCGGATCCGGTCGTTGGGCTGCATGTCGTAATCCACGACAGCCGTCAGACTGGTCAGTACCGCCAGCGGATCAACATTGGCATTATCGGGCGCCTCGGCAATCGTCACTTCCAGGTTTTGAACAACGACATTGATTCGCCTCGGACTGGACGTTCCCCCGCTGCCATCCGCCAAACGGACCGTGAACGAATGCAGGCCTCCGGTCAGTGCATCTGCTACATATGTCCAAACACCCGTTCCGCCTTGGACCGTGGCGAGACGGGTTTGCCCATCGAACACATCAATTGCACCGAAGCCTTTACCGCTCAGGGTGACGCGGGTGTAGCGGGTGTCTGCGCCATCGGCGACTTCACCCTCGGCATCAGTGACCGATGATATGTCGGGCGTATTGGTTGCAACTGTCTGGACAATGTAGTTCCGATGGGCAAATGCCTGGGCATCGGATCGATCCGGACTGTTTTGCAGCCCGGCCCAAAAACGCAACGTCAGCACGCTGCCATTTTTCAGGCCTTGCAGCGGTGCGGCAGGGACCTTTTGTTCGTAATATCCGAGACTGAATTGAGTACCGACTACATCCTCCGGCGCTTGCCAATACCAGGTCTCCCAGACATTGCCGTCGGCCTTCACACCTGTGAGCTGGAGCCAGAAGAACTGTTCGCGTCTGCTCAGCAGCCATGACCGGATACGCAAAGTAACCTCAGTCCGATCGCCCACATCCAGGTGAGTGCCCTCACCTTCGTCGCTTGCCTCTTTGATCACCGGCAGGGGCAGATCAAGTTGGTTGATGAGCGGTATGTAAAGCGGCAAAGGCTGTGATTCCACTGGCGGTTCGGTGCCACGGTAAAGCGTGTAAAAGACGATGACAGTCAGACCGAGATTGAATGCCACCAGTATGTTGTCAATGTGGGTCGTGAAAGGGCGTTTAAATCCGCCGATCGGTATGCGCGGCGACGTATAGGAACCGGAACCTGGAGTTCCAGCCACCGTGATCGTAATAAAGTCCCCTGGCAACCAAGAAAAGTCGATTGTTACCGTCAGGTTGTACCGGGCGGCCGCTGGCACCAGGAAACCCTTCGAACTTTCTTTAATTGCCAGTGGCGGCAGAGCGTCACGGGTGAGCGCAGGAATCGGCGTGTCCATATTCACTTCCCTTGATAGCTGGCCGTTTCGGCATTGGCCCATCAAACACGGGAAGGCGAGCACGCACCACTGTCAGAACTAACAGGTAGCGGGTTGATTCGGACGAACGGCGCTTACACCACCGGAATATCCAGCGACGCCGACATGAACTGACTGATCCGCGACCGCAGCCACTTCTCCGCCGGATCGTTGTCGTGCACCCCGCTCCACGCCATCGACAGTTGCGCCGCATCAATCGGAAACGGTGGATCTTCAGCTCGCAACGCACAGCCTTCGACCAACGCGCACGCGGCGTAATCCGGCACTGTAGCGATCATCTCGGTGCCCGCCAGCAGCGCGCGCAAACCGCTGAATTGCGGCACGCCAAGAACCACGCGGCGACTGCGGCCAACCTTGGCCAGATCCACGTCGATATTGCCGCTCAAGTCACCCGAAAACGACACCATCGCATGAGGCCGCTCGCAGTATTCGTCGAGAGTCAGCGGACCCGGACGGTTATCGCCACGCAGAACCTTGCAGGGAATGTCGCGCAGTTTCTTGCGCTTGGCGTTGGCCGGCAGATCGGTGGTGTAACTCACACCGACGGAAATTTCCCCCGACGCCAACAAGGTCGGCATCAGCAGGTAGTTGGCGCGGCGCACCACGACCACGATCCCCGGCGCTTCTTCCTGCAACTGGCGCAATAGCGGTGGAAACAGACCGAACTCGGCGTCATCCGACAGGCCGATGCGGAATACGTCGCAACTGGTGGCCGGATCGAACTCCTTGGCCCGGCTGACCGCGCCGGAAATCACGTCCATCGCCGGTTGCAGTTCCCGAAGAATCGCCAGCGCCCGCGCCGTCGGCTCCATGCCGCGACCGTTGCGCAGCAACAGCGGATCGTCGAACAGATCGCGCAAACGGCCCAACGCCGCGCTCACCGCCGGTTGGCCCATGAACAGTTTTTCGGCGACGCGGGTCAGGTTCTTTTCGAACATCAGCGCTTCGAAAATCACCAGCAGGTTCATGTCGACGCGGCGCAGATCGTTTCGGTTCATGGGCGTGTTTTCCTTATTGGCCAGGCGCAAGTGCTGCGCACTTTACTTGATCGACGGTCATTCGAAACCGGCTTCGGTGGCGGAATTAACAACGTTTAACTCGTCAGTCTTCGCCCCTCGCCAAACAATGAATCCCTCTGCGCAGCGTTGTTTTATTGACCTGAGGGAAAGCGCTGACCGTGCGTTCCCCACCGACACGGACCTTGGCCATGGCTCACTTACAGCAAACCGTCGCCCGCGCCCCTGCCAGCGAACCCCGCAAGACCAGCACCGGCGGCCTCAGCCCGCAGCGCGAGCGGTTGGTGAAACAGCTGATCCTCGAACGCCTCGGCGACAGCCTTGAAGTCACCGAACTGGCCAGCGCCTGCTCACTCTCGCGCAGTCACTTTTCCCGGGCGTTCAAGTGCAGCACCGGGTACTCGCCGCAAGACTGGATCCGCACCCAGCGCATCGCCCGAGCGAAGCTGTTGATCCAGCACACCAACCACAGCCTCACGCAGATCAGCCTCGAATGCGGTTTCTGCGATCAGGCGCACTTCTGCCACATCTTCACCCGCAGCGAAGGGATCAATCCGTTTGCGTGGCGTTGTCAGGTCATGAAAAACCGCTGAGGCGGTTTCATTCCCGCGCCATCCGCTTAGCCAGTCGCGCCACCCGCTCGCCCAGGTGCGCGGCGGTTTGTTGGTCTTCCAAAGGAGGTACCTGTTCGGGCGGCTGTTCGACACAGGATTGGGACATGGCGCCGAGGGAACTGCCGAGGCGATTCAACTGGCCGTCGAACACACCTTCGCACGCACGGGCTGGCAGCAGATCAAGCCCGACCCAGATCATCGAGTGCTGAGCCGCGAACACCGCCATTTGCAGCAGGGTATTGAGCTTGTCGCCGCACAGGCTGCCGGAGTTGGTGAAGCCCGCTGCCAGTTTGTCGCGCCATGGCCGGGCGAGGTAGAACGAGGCCGTGGCCTCCATGAATTGCTTGAACGCGGCCGAGGCGCTGCCCATGTAGGTCGGCGCGCCGAAGATGATGGCGTCGGCGCGGTGCAGGTCATCCCAGTGGGCTTCCACGTCTTCCACCGCCAGCAGCAGGCAAGTGCTGCCCAAATGGCGTTCCACACCTTGGGCCACTGCCTGCGCAATGACGCGGGTGTGCCCGTAGCCACTGTGATAGACCACCACTACCTTGCTCATCGCAGCGTCCTCCGGACGTATGCATTCCATTGCCCCGCAGTTTTGGCTCTGACGCGGGCGCGGACGAGTTAATCGTTGTTAATTTTTCCCGGCAGTCGGGTGAGCCGGCACAGGTTCCGGCCTTTAAATACAGTGGTGACGGCACTGGATGCCGGGGCGCGTGCATTGCGCACACGTTGCACTGGCGACAAATCCTGAGGAATATGCCCGGATACTGCGGATTAGACGGCTTGCGTGACCCTCGAGTCGCTCCCCGCCCTGCCCGTCACGGATTCTTCACCCCGATGGATCAGGATCATAAAAAACGTCGAAGGAGTGAGCGGTTGAGTCTTTCCCCGAATCAGGCCATCGGTTTCGGCCCCTATCGGATCCATCCCGGCCAGCGGCTGGTGCTTGAAGGCGACCAGCCTTTGCGCCTGGGCCGCCGCGCCATGGACATTCTGCTGATCCTGCTGGCCCACGCCGGCGAGGTGGTGAGCAAGCAGCAGCTGATCGCCGGGGTCTGGCCGGACAGTGTGGTGGAAGACATCAATCTGCGGGTGCACATGGCCGCGCTGCGCAAGGCGCTCGGCGACGGTCAGGCCGGGCAGCGTTACATCGTCACGGTGGCGCAGCGCGGTTACAGTTTCGTCGCGCCGGTCGTGCTGCAATCCATCGAACAACGCCCCGCCGCCGCCACTATTGGCCGGCATAACCTGCCATTGCGCCGCACGCGGATGATCGGGCGCCAGTCGGTGGTCGACAGCCTGATGACGCAGCTGCCGCGCCAGCGCTGCATCACCCTGGTCGGCCCCGGCGGCATCGGCAAGACCACCGTGGCCCTGCGCGTCGCCGAACAGTTGATTGGCCGTTATCGCGACGGGATTCGTCTGCTGGATCTGGCGCCACTCAACGATCCGGGCTCGATCTGCTCGCACCTCGCCGCCCTGCTGGACCTTTCGCTGCATGACAGTGAACCGATGGCCTGCCTGATCAACAGCCTGCGCGAGCGGCAGATGCTGCTGGTGATCGATAACTGCGAGCACTTGATCGACTCCGTGGCGTTGCTCAGCGAAAGCATTCTGCGTGGCGCGCCGCAAGTGCATATTCTGGCCACCAGCCGCGAAAGCCTGCGCGCCGAGGGCGAGTATGTGCAGCGGCTGGAATCTCTCGACTGTCCACCACCGATTGCAGTGCTCGACCGCGATCAGGCGATGGGATTTTCTGCGCTGCAACTGTTCGTCGAACGGGCAATGGCGGCCCACGAACACTTTGAGCCGGACAACGCTGATCTGCCCCTAATCATCGACATCTGTCGACGGCTCGATGGCATCCCACTGGCGCTTGAACTGGCCGCCGCGCAGGTGGCGGGCCTCGGGCTGGACGGTTTGCTGAGTCAGCTTCAGGGGCGTCTGCCGGCGGGCAATCAGACTCGCCTCGGTCGGCATGAAACCCTGCGCGCTACGCTGGACTGGAGCTTCAACCTGCTCAATGGCTGCGAGCAGACCGGCCTGCGCCGACTGGGTGTGTTCCGTGGCGCGTTCACCCTGGAATCGGCGGCGGCGGTTATCGTCGGTCAGCACATCGAGTCGAACGAAGTGTTTGCCTCGATCACGCAACTGGTCGCCAAGTCATTGCTCAACGTCGAGGTCGGCGATGAAGAGGTGTTCTATCGCCTGCTCGACACGACTCGCCGTTATGCATTGGAAAAACTCGACCAGGCCGCCGAACTCGGCGAAACCCGCGAACGCCATGCCGAACGCAGCCTGGCGCTGATGCATCAGGCCCAGGCCGATTGGGAGAACACGGCGACTGAAGTCTGGATCGAGCGTTACGCCCGTGGCCTCGAAGACCTGCGCGCGGCGCTCGACTGGACGCTGAATGACCAAGGCTCGCGCGCTCTCGGCGTGCGCCTGACGGCGACCTCGGCGCCGTTGTGGCAGGAGTTGTCCCTGCTCAAGGAGTACGGCGTGCATGTGCGCCGGGCACTCGCGTTGCTGGCGTCTTCCGAGGAGCCCTGCCCACGACTGGAAATCGCCCTGAAACTGGCCCTCGGCAGCGCCTGCTACCACACCTGGGGCGGCACCCCGGAAACCATCGAAGCCTTCGTCAGCGCCCGTCTGCTGGCGCAACGGCACGACGACATGGCCGGCCAGTTGCGCGCGGTGTCGGGGCACATGGCGGTCAATCTCAGTTGCGGGCATTACCAGATGGCGCTCGAGCAGAGCGAGCAATTCGAAAGCCTCGGTGTGCACGGCGATGCGCAGTTGTCCCTGAGTACCCATCGCTTGCGGGTGCTCGCGCTGCATTACGCCGGCGATCAGCATCAGGCACGAATCCACGCCGAACAGGTCATTCAGCGCATGGCCCACAGCGGCCATCTCAACCGCTTCACTCACGGTTTCGGCGTGCAATACGATCAGAGCGTCGCCTCGCTGACCGTTCTCGCCCGAGTGCTGTGGTTGCAAGGCTTTCCCGAGCAGGCCTGGCGCACGGCGCGGCAGGCGCTGGACATCGCGGTGCAGATCAACCACGGCACCTCGATCTGCTACACCCTGGCACTCGCCTCGTGCCTGATCGCCCATTACAACGGCGACGTACAAAACGCCCGCGCGCTGCTGCAACTGTTGCTCGAACAGGCGCAGAAGCATTCGGTGTTGCTGTTCTACACGTGGGCGCGGCACTACGCGCAAGTGATCGACGCCGACAAGGCCCCCGCCATCCCGCCTGCCGACAGCGGTCTGGTCAGGGAAATCATGGTCACGCTGGATCCGGGTTTCGTCGATGACGCTTTGCTCGAACGCGCGCAAAGCGGCGCGGCCGGCTGGAGTACTGCGGAGATCTTGCGGGCTCGCGCCGAGCGGTTGCTGGCGGCTGAATCGCCCTGCCATCACACGGTCGAAAGCGCCTTGCAGCAATCGCTCGAGATTGCGCGGACACAAGGCGCCCTGGCTTGGGAACTGCGCAGCGCGACATCGCTGGCGCAGTTGTGGCAGCGCCAGTCGCGCTACCGTGAGGCGCTAGAATTGCTGACTCCGATCTACCAGCGCTTCACCGAAGGCTATGCCACCCCGGATTTGCGCAAGGTGCGCTTATTGCTCGACGAACTGCGCGGTCAGTCGGCTGCTTGAGGCTGGCCGGGTGCGGCCCAGGTAACGCGCGTGCCGACGCTCGACATCACTCAGTTCGCCGCCCTGCTCCAGCTGTTCACGGGCATAGCGGCGCGTGGTGTTGAGCATTCGATAGCGCAGTGTTCCGCTGGATCTATCTGTGGTCAGCAACGACCTGGCCGCCAGCTGTTCGACCACGGCCACCAGCGTCGAGGGTGGTAGTTGTGCGCAACTGATCACGCCGATGGCTGCATCCAGGGTGAATGCCATCTTGAACACCGACAAGCGTTGCAGCACGCGTTGTTCCTGCTCGCTCAAGCGCTGATAGCTCCAGTCCAGCGCAGCCTTCATCGACTGATGGCGTGGCACGGCGGTACGGCGACCGTGACTCAGGACTTGCAGGCCTTGATCCAGTTGCGTCTGAAGGCCGACCAGCGCCAGCGCATCGATCTGCGCCGCCGCCAGTTCGATCGCCAATGGCAGACCGTCGAGCCGCCGACAGATATCGCGCACCGTTTCCAGATCCTGCTCACGCAGACTGAAGCCGTGTTGACGCGCACGGGCACGACTGACAAACAGCTGCACCGCCGAATAGCCCATGACCTCGGCGACACTGTTGAGGGCCGAGGCTTTGGGAAGGGTCAGGGGTGGCAGCGGCTGGAGAACTTCCAGACTTAGACGCAACGGTTCGCGGCTGGTGGCAAGGATTGATAGGCGGGGCGCGGCGTCGAGCAGTGTTTGCAGCAGGCTCCGGCAGGCCTCGTGCAGGTGTTCGCAGTTGTCCAACACCAGCAAGGCGTGGCGCGCGGCCAGCGTGGGGAAGTCGATGTCGAGGGTTTTCAGCAGGTGATCGAGGAGCGAAGTGTCTTCGTCGATCAGCGACAGATCCACCTGCCACACGCCGTCGCGAAAATGTTGCAGCAGCAGTTCTGCTGCGCGCAGTGCCACGGTGCTCTTGCCGACGCCGGCAGGTCCCGTCACCGTCAGGAGCCGGGACAACGGCAGTTGCCGCACCAGACCGCCGACCAGCGAATCGCGTCCGGTGACCGGCGTCAGTCGTGCGGGCAAGTTGTGTTGGGGTGCTTGCAGGCTTTCGAACACCACTTGGGCGACGCTGTCGCCCTGCACCGGCGCCACGAAGCTGTACCCGCATTGCGGCACATTGACGATGTAGCGCTGACCGTTCTCGCCGTCGCCGAGAGCCCGGCGCAACGCGGCGATATGCACCCGCAGGTTGATCTCCTCGACCACCGAGGTCGGCCACACCAGCGCAATCAATTGTTCTTTACTGACCACCCGCCCGGCGCGCTCGACCAGCACTTGCAGAATGTCCAGCGCACGACCGCCCATACGCAACTGCCGATCCCCTTCGAGGATCAGCCGCTGGCGCAAATGGAACGCGTACGGCCCGAAACGCAGGACCGACGCCGAGTTCAATTCGTTGAGGCTGTTCATGTCCGTTATCTTCGCAGGCCTCGATGACGGTACAACCACCACGCGGGGTCCAGCACGGACATCCGGATGCCCGTAACGGACAGAACCGCTCTAGCTGAACTGTTCGCGATATTGCGTCGGGGTCAGCCCGAGCTTTTCGCCGAACAGAAAACGCATGTGCCGCACGCTGCCGAAACCGCTTTTGTAGGCCACGGTTTTCAGCGGCAGATCGGTGGTTTCCAGCAAATTGCGCGCGCAATCGATGCGCGCACTTTGCAGGAATTCCATCGGCGTCATGTTGACCTCGCGAGCGAACACACGGGCGAAGTGCCGTGCACTCATGTTCGCAAGACCTGCCATGCGTTCGACGGTGAAGGCTTCCTCCAGATGCTCCAGCACATGGTTCTGCACCCGGGTGATCGGGGTTTCCTGGGGCGCCACTGCCGCCATCAACGGGCTGAACTGCGCTTGGCCGCCCTGACGTTTCATCACCACCAACAGCACCTTGGCCACGTCCTGGGCAATCTTTTTGCCATGATCGCGAGCGACCACCGCCAACGCCATATCGATTCCGGCCGTGACGCCTCCGGAAGTGATCAGGTTGCGATCCTCGACAAAAATCTGGTCGGTGGCGACGTTTGCCTTTGGAAAGCCCTTGATCAGGCGTTCGGTGTAATTCCAATGGGTGGTCACACGATAGCCGTCGAGCAAACCGGCATGACCCAGCACGAACGCGCCGGTACAGATCGACCCATATTGCCCGGCACGCGTCACCGCGCCTTGCAGCCAGGCGAGCAACGGCGGGTGTTTTTCGTTGTAGGCGCCAGGGCCGCCCGGCACCAGCAACAAGTCGTAGCGCTCATCGGCTTCGTCGATATGCCGATCGGTGTGCACGAGGACGCCGTTGGACGCACGCAATGGCCCGCGCTCGGTGCCCAGGGTGGTCAGGTGATAGTGGGCTTGCGGTTTCAGGTAGCGGTTGGCAACCGAAAAGACCTCCATCGGCCCGGCCATGTCGAGCAGCAGAAAATCGGGAAACAGCACCATTGCCACGGTTTTCATGGAGGTATCACCAAAATCTATGTGGAATCATAAGTGTGCGCATTATGGCCAGATACGGTGGAACCGTTGGAAAAGAATGCGTGATCCAGCGCTCACAACTGTCAACCAAGACAGGACAGTATTTCAATTTTCATCTACTTATTGCATCACAGGGTAACCAGTAACCTTCTCCTCACTCGGACGAATCAACGTCCTGAAAGGAGATTTCATCATGCTGACCCTTCGTAAAGCTTCCGACCGTGGTCTGGCCAATCATGGCTGGTTGAAGTCGTTCCACACCTTTTCCTTCGCCAGCTACCGTGACCCGCGTGAACAGGGTTTCTCTGACCTGCTGGTGATCAACGATGACCGCGTCGCCGCCGGCAAAGGCTTCGGCCAGCACCCGCACCGTGACATGGAGATTTTCTCCTATGTGCTCGAAGGTGCGCTGGAACACAAAGACACCCTCGGCACCGGTTCGGTGATCCGCCCTGGCGATGTGCAACTGATGAGCGCCGGCAGCGGCGTGGCCCACAGCGAGTTCAACCACTCGGCGACCAAGCCTGTGCACTTCCTGCAAATCTGGATCGTGCCGGACGTCAGCGGCGCGAAACCGCGTTACCAGCAAGAGCACTTCAGCGAACAGAAGAAACGCGGTCGCCTGCAACTGATCATTTCGCCCGAAGGCACTCACGGCTCGCTGAAAGTGCGCCAGGATGCACGGGTGTATGCCGGGCTGTTCGATGGCGAGGAAAGCGCCACCCTCAAGCTGCCTGCCAACCGCTATGCCTATGTGCACGTTGCTCGCGGCAGCGTTGAACTGAACGGCGTGCAATTGAAGGAAGGCGACGGCGTACGGGTTCGTGAGGAACAGGCGCTAACCCTGAGCAATGGCCTGGATGCCGAAGTTCTGGTGTTTGATCTGCGCCCGCAGGAACTGCCGGAAATGCCATGAGTCCGTGGTTTTCATCGCTCGAAAAAAACGGCCTTCGTTGAAGGCCGTTTTTCATTCTGCAGGCAAGGTCATCAGTACTGCCGGCGCAGGGTTTCCAGCCTCTTTCACCGACTGAACCATGGCCAGGGTTGTCTGCATCGTGACGAGCACGTTTGCCTGATTGGCGTAGTAGGAACCGACGAGAATGGCAACCATCCCCAGAAAATGTACGGCGGTCGCGGCCCAGTAATTCGCCTTGTTCGTCGAGACCATTCTCATTGCCTCGTCTATACGCTCCAGGGATCGATCCATACGAGCCGTCATCAACGCATAACGTTTGTCGCGCTCCTGATGAACCTTTTCCTGCGCCAGACGAATTCTTTGCTCAGTCTTCTCTCGCTCCAGCCAGGCTTTTTCATTGGCCTTTTCCCTTGCCAGCCGAATCCTTTCTTGCTCCTGGCGAAGGTCCTCCAGATACCGCTCCCGAGCCAGGCGGACTTCTTCCTGAGCCCTCTCTCGCTCCAGCCGAGCCTCTTTCCGAGCCTGCTCCTGTTCCAGTCGAACCTTTTCCTGAGACCGCTCTCGCTCCAGCCGAGCCTCTTCCTGAGAGCGCTCCCGCTCCAGCCGAGCCTCTTCCTGAGACCGCTCTCGTTCCAGTCGAACCTCTTCCTGAGAGCGCTCCCGTTCCAGTCGAGCAGTTTCCTGCGTTTGCTCCTGCTCCAACCGCACCTTGTCCCGCTCGGCCTGCTGGGTCAGAAAGCCATCGATCTTGGCGGACATGGACTCGATCCGTGCATCGATTCTTGTCTCGATGACCTCGATCCTGGCGCTGAATTCGTCTCGCGTTATGTAGTTCATAGACTCACTACTATCCGTTTGCCCGGCCATGTCGCTTGCTTGAAATTGGCTGAATTCCCTTGCAATCAATTCCACACCTCTGACGTTTATCAACACTTCCCTGGATTGATCCCTCGGAGCGTTTCACCTGCTCACTCCGGGTGTGAGAAACGATAGGGCCCGGCCAAAAAACTCACAAGCCAGCGGATTCTGGCGCTGTTGTAGGCAAGATCGTCAGCTGATGTAGCCGTCCTACACAGTCTCAATGGAGTACTCATTCTCCAGCACGAACGCTTCGACAATCTGCTCGATCACCGCCCTGACCCGCGCGGTATGGCGCAAATCCGCGTGGGTCACCAGCCACACTTCATAAGGCAACGGACGCGTGCGCTCCGGCCACAGCCTGACCAGACCGTCGCGCTCGCCCATGTAGACCGGGATTTCTCCTACACCCAGACCGGCGGCAATCGAGCGGCGTACCAACAGGCTGGAGCTCAGACCGGCGACGATCCGCCCGCGACTTATGGACTCGGTCACCAGGGTCAGGTCCTTGTTGCCTTGCAGATACGGTTGGTACACCACCAGATCATGGCCTTCGAACGCACTGCCCGGCGCGGGCACACCATGGCTGTCGACATAGGCCTGCGAGGCAAACAGCCCCACCGGCCAACGCGCGATGCGCCGGGCGATCAGGTCCGGGTTGTCCGGGCGGGTATTGCGCACGGCGATGTCCGCTTCGCGTTTGGCCAGGCTGAGGATCTGCGTGGAGGCATCTAGCTGCACGCGCACGTCGGGATGCTGTTGGTGCAACTGCGCAATGGCCGGGATCAGGAAATCGATGGCCAGCGAATCAGTGGTGCTGACCCGTACGCTACCGGTCAGGCGATCGTCCAGGCCCTGGATACGCCGCTCCAGCTCCAGCGCCGAATGCTCCATTTTTTCCACCGACTTGAGCGCCGCTTCGCCGACGGCCGTCAGCGCATAGCCCTCGGAGGTGCGCAGGAACAAGGTCGCGCCAAGCGACTTTTCCAGTGCCGTGATGCGTCGCCCGACCGTCGCCTGATCCACGCCCAGCACGCGCGCGGCGCCGCGCAATGTCGACTCGCGGCAGACCGCAAGAAATACCCGTGCATCATCCCAGTTCATACTGCTCCCATTGATGCATAAACGCATCACAACCACGCAAACTCGCTGCATTAACGCAGCAACGATAGCCGATATGCTGGGCGCCATAAACCTTTCCACAGGATTGCCGTCATGCCCACTTCAACTGCTTCGCCCGAGCGTCCGGAAACGAGTGTCTGGCTGGCGATCTTCGCCGGACTCTGCGCCAGCCTGGTCAGCATCGGTCTGGCGCGTTTCGCCTACACGCCGCTGATCCCTTCGCTGATTCAGGCGCAGTGGTTTTCCGCCCACGATGTGGTCTATCTCGGCGCGGCCAACCTTGTCGGTTACCTGATCGGCGCCCTCCTCGGCCGACCGCTGGCACGCCGGCTTACCCAGAGAAACGCCTTGCGACTGATGATGCTGGCGGTGACCGTGGCGTTTTTCGCCTGTGCGTACCCGGAGTCGGTGAGCTGGTATTTCGGCTGGCGCCTGCTGTCCGGCATCGCCGGCGGCGCAATCATGGTGCTGGTGGCCGCGACCGTGCTGCCGCACGTACCGGCCGCGCGTAAAGGCCTGGCCAGCGGGGCGATTTTCCTCGGCATCGGTCTGGGTATCGCTGGCTCGGGCACGATCGTCCCGCTGCTGCTGAATCTGGGCCTGCAAGCGACGTGGCTGGGATTGGGCGTATTGTCGCTGGCGCTGACGGCATTGAGCTGGTTCGGCTGGCCCTCAGAGCTGCCCCACGCAACCACCGCAACGGCTCAGATGGAACCGGTCGAGCCGACACCGCCTGCTGTTTATCTGCTGTTTGCCCAGTACGCGTTCATGGCCGCCGGGCTGGTGCCGGCCATGGTTTTCCTGGTGGATTACGTCGCCCGTGGACTGGGCGCCGGGGCGCACGTCGGCGCGCTGATCTGGGTCATGTACGGTCTGGGCGCAATCGTCGGCCCGGTGAGTTATGGCTTCCTCGCCGATCATCTCGGTGCGCGGTCCGGCATTCGTCTGGTGCTTGTGGTGCAGGCAATTACCCTTGGTCTGCTGGCCATTTCGCATTCGTTCCTGGCCTTGGCGCTGCTGGCGGTGATCCTCGGTTCGTTTCCACCGGGCATCGTCCCGCTGGCGTTGGCCCGGGTGCATGAGCTGGTGCCGGATCATCATCGCCAACAGGTGGCGTGGAGCCGGGCCACGGTGTCGTTCGCCACGTTTCAGGCGCTGGCCGGCTTCGCCTATTCTGCGCTGTTCAACGCCACGGGCGGACAGCATGTATTGCTCTTCGTGATTGCCGGCGGTGCCATCGTGATCGCGCTGATACTTGAGCACGCCATGAAACTGCTGCCCTCCTCCATCGAACAACGCTGCTGCGCCCAATGACGGGAATCATTGGGCCCTGACGGTGCTCCCATCTACTGATCACTTTTTCAAGAGGAATCGAAAATGACGTTGCCCACTGAAATGACCCGAATCGAAATCACCGAACCGGGCGGGCCCGAGGTTCTGCAATCCCGGCGCGTCCCGCTGCCGGTCGCCGCAAAAGGCGAAGTACTGATCCGCGTGCACGCCGCCGGCGTCAATCGCCCCGACGCCCTGCAACGTGCCGGCAAATACCCGATGAAGCCCGGCATGAACCCGATTCCGGGCCTTGAAGTATCTGGCGAGGTCGTGGCGATTGGCAGCGGTGTCGGCACATTCGCGGTCGGTGATCGGGTCTGCGCACTGACGAATGGCGGAGGTTACGCCGAATACTGCACGGTCCCGGCCGGCCAGGCCTTGCCGATCCCCGATGGGCTGGACTGGATTCAGGCTGCGGCCATTCCCGAAACCTTTTTCACGGTGTGGGCCAACCTGTTCGGTCTCGGCGGCGCCAGCCGAGGTCAGCGCGCCTTGATTCACGGCGGCACCAGCGGCATCGGCACCACCGCGTTGATGCTGTGCCGCGAGTTTGGCATCGAAGCCTTCGCCACCGCCGGCAGCGCCGACAAATGCGCAGCGATCCGCAATCTGGGCGGCGAAGCGATCAACTACCGGGAACAGGATTTCGCGGCTGTCATCGCCGAGAAGACCGCCGGCCAGGGCGTCAATGTGATCCTCGATATCATGGGTGGCTCGTACCTCAACGGGAACATCAGTGCCTTGGGAATGGATGGGCGGTTGGTGATGCTCGGGTTCCTCGGTGGCGCGCGGGCCAATGACATCGATCTGCTGGCGATCCTCGGCAAGCGTGCGGTGGTCACGGGTTCCCTGCTTCGCGCCCGCACCTCGGTGGAAAAAGCCGCCATCGCCGATCAATTGCGCGAACACGTCTGGCCGGTGCTCGCCGGCGGGCGTTGCCTGCCGATCATCGACAAGGTCTATCCGCTCGCCGACGCAGCCAAGGCCCATGCGCACATGGAAGCAGGCGACCACATCGGCAAGATCGTGCTGAAGATCGACTGAGTCGTTGCAGCATTTTGTAATCGTTGCAGGCGTGCGGTGGTCGAAAATGTCACGCGCGGGTCAAGGCATCTGGTAAAAAGCGTTCTTTGTCCGCGCCGTGGTGAAACGTTTAATGTTCCTTGCCTTCATGACCCGACTTCGACGCCGCCGTCTGGCGTTCGCCTGCATGGCCGCCCTGATCATCGGCGTGCCGGCGAGTTGTGCCGTGCTGGAACACACCGAACGCAAGCTGTTGTTCCGCATCGAACCGGGCACCGCCGGCTGGTATCACGGCTTGCCCGGCAGCGTGCAGGAACTCGACCTGCAACCGAAAAGCTTCAAGGCCGGGCAAAACATTCACGCCTGGTGGTGGCCGGCAGAGCGCGCCGATGCACCGGCCATCCTTTATCTGCATGGCGTGCGCTGGAACCTCACCGGGCAACTGTTCCGCATCGAGCAACTGCGCGCGGCAGGTTATTCGGTTCTGGCCATCGACTATCGCGGCTTCGGCCAGAGCCATGGCGACCTGCCGTCGGAAAGCACGGTGTACGAAGATGCGCGGGTGGCCTGGGAACGCTTCCAGCTGTTGCAACCGGACCCGAACAAACGCCTGATCTACGGGCATTCACTGGGGGGCGCGGTCGCCATCGATCTGGCTGCCGAACTCGGCCGCGATGCCGTCAGCCGTCACACGCCGCTGCCGGTGCGCGGGTTGGTTATCGAATCCACGTTCACGTCACTGGCGGATGTGGCGGCTGCCGTGGCCAACACCTCCCTTCCAGTCCGTTGGTTGCTGTCGCAGAAATTCGATTCCATCGACAAGATCGCCGAGATCCACATGCCATTGCTGGTGGTGCACGGCCTGGCCGACGCATTCGTGCCGTCACGCTTCAGCGAGCAACTTTTCGCCGCCGCCCGACAACCGAAACGCCTGCTGCTGGTGCCCGGCGCAACGCACAACAACAGCATGGCGCTGGGCGGACAGAACTATCGCAAAGCGATCGATGCGCTGATGCAGACCCGACCTGCCGCCCGAGTGGCCGGCGCTGCAGTGCAGAAAAACCCGCGCGACTCCTGACGCCCCTTCTCGCAGACCATCGGTCACCTCGAAAGGAAATTCTTGCAGCATCGGCTGGCAATCCGGCGTTCTAACGCTTTGCTGGATGGAGTCAATCCATGCTGCTTCGGCACACCCGGCCGCGCAGCGTTCCACTGCCTATTCGGGAGCACCCCCATGAAAATCAACCCGTACCTGATCTTCAACGGCGACTGCCGCGCAGCCTTCACGTTTTACGAGCAATGCCTGCAAGGCAAGCTCGAAGCGATGATGACCTTCGGCGAAACCCCGGCCGCCGAACATGTACCGAAAGAGCACCACAACCTGATCATCCACACCTGCCTGAAAGTCGGCGATCAAATGCTTATGGCTTCGGACACCACCCCTGACCGCCCAACCCAAGGCATGAGCGGTTGCTCGATTTCCCTGAATGTCGACAGCATTGCCGAGGCCGAACGGGTGTTTAACGCCCTGGCCAGTGACGGTCGTGTCGACATGCCATTGGAAGCCACCTTCTGGGCCGCGCGCTTCGGCATGCTGGTGGATCGTTTTGGCGTGTCGTGGATGGTCAATTGCGAAAGTGACAAGTGACGCTGTCATTGCACCGGACATGAAAAAGCCCGATCTCTTCAGATCGGGCTTTTTCATTCAACGCTGGGCCAACTCGTGCCGGACGCACTGTTCGTAGTAGGTCTGCTTGACGGCCGCCGGCTTGAGCCGCGACGCGCTGTCATAGGTCTGTTCGGTGATGCCCATGGCGGTCATGCGCATCCACGGTTGCTGGAACTTGCGCGCCTGCAAGCGCTTGCGGGCGCCATACAGGGAAATCCCTGACAGCTTCGACTGTTGCGCGCCGGCGGCGATGTCCGAACCCCAGGTACACGCAAAACGATGGCTCTTGCTCAGTTCCCTGGCCTGGGCCTCCAACGCGAACAGAGCGAGGGAAAGCGTTGCTACGGTGATGACAATCGTCCGCATATAGCCCACCTAACCTTTTGAAAAAAGGCGAGTTTGCCGGGACTCAAGACTTTCGGGGGCCAGCAATTTGCCGCCTATTGCTCCCGGGCGCGTACCTCAACCCTTAACCGTTCTGCACCTTCTTCCTCGCACTGGATCGTGATCGGTACAAAACGTTCGATCACCGAAATGTTGCTGTGCAAATGCTCGGTCATCCTGGGCGTGGTAAACGATCCGCCTCCGGCCAGCACCATCGGCAACAGCAACTGGTCGGCCAGATGCTCTGCCACCGCTGCACCGCTTTGCAACCAATCGGCGGCCTGATTGATCGCGGCGTCCGCCATTTTCTCCGAACGCAGTGAGGCCTGACCGAAAGCGCTGAAAACCTCCGTGACGTGTTCAAACGCATACTCCAGCAGCAACACGTTGCCCGGGCCACAGGCCGGATCAAGGATGACGGCGTTCAATTCCGTTGACGCCATGTTCAATCGACGCACCACCCGGTCAAGCTCGCGTATGCCGACGTTCGGTGCCAACCCGGCCGTCAGCGCAAACGCCTGTTGCGAGAGCGGCAAGCCGCGCTCACACAGGTGCAGTGCTGACAGTTTCGATGGTTGCACCCTGACGTCGATTTCACCGCCACCCGCCGGTACGAACCCGTGGCGCAGCAACGTCAGTTCAACCTCTGCGCCCATGCGTCGCAGCAACGGTAGCCAGCTGCGGCTGAGAAAATCGCTCGGTGGCGCCAGCGGATTATGCGTGCCGCCACTGATCCGCACCCGACTGGCTTGCGGCGCCAGCAACAAGGCAGGTAGCACGGTCTGCAACACCAGCGTGCAACTGCCGGCGGTGCCAATGGCAAAGCGATAATCGCCGCCGCGAATCGGCCCTGGCTCGAAGATCAACGTCTGCGAGCCCAGTTCAGCCCCCTGGATCTTTGCACCGCAGACCTGCGCCGCCGCCATCACGGCGGTCAGGTGCTGGCGCAACAGGCCCGGACGACTGCGCCTGGCCCGAATCCGCTCAATGCGAAACGTCTGGCCCGTCACCATCGACAGGCTCAGCGCACTGCGCAACACCTGGCCACCGCCGATGGCGCCGTCCAGTTCAATAACGTCCTGTTTCATTTTCATCCTTATGCGTACAGACCAACGGTTTCCCGCAGGTATCGATCGAGCTGCCGCGAATCCTCCCGGGTTCTGGGCAATGTCGGGACCGCACGCTCGAGCTCCGCCTCGATGAACGCATGCAGCGCCGGACGACGAGGACCGTAGGCGCTCTCATCAGCATTGCGCTTGAGCGCAAGCAGTTCGTCGACCTCATCGAGCAATGCCCGGTCATCGACGGTGCTCAGCAGATCGCTGAACGTCATCGGTGGCCGACCGCGCCCCTGGTCGATCCAGCGCACCGCCAGCAGCGGCCGCAGGACGTAGAAATACTTCTTGAACCGCACGCTGTCGCCTTGCAGATAACCACGGAAGTTCTTCTTAGCCATCGACAGGTAATGATTGCGCGCGGCCGGCGGACTGTAGAACGCCTCGGCCAGTGCCCGCAGTTGCAAAACCGCTGCGCTCTCGCTGCGATAAACCAGCGGTGAGTCGAGCCATTCGAGCAAGGTCGGGTTGGATTTGCGCAACAGCCCGAGGGTCTTGCGCAGCTCCCAGCCACTGACATCCAACTCGTCATCCAGCGGCCGCTCGATCACATCACTTGGCGCATCGACCTGGACGAACCATTCCGGTTTCTCCACATAAACGAAGCGCACATCGTAATCACTGTCCGGCGAGGCAAAACCCCAGGCCCGGCTGCCCGATTCGCAGGCATACAGCACCGTGACATTGCGTTCGCGCTCTATGTGCGCCAGTTCTTCCAGCACACGGGCGCGCATGGCGCTGCACAGCGGGTGACGTTCTTCGAATTTCATATCCTTTAATCCTTGTTCCAGCGTGCCTTGCGACACGCGTTATCCCTTGACGCACACCACCTGACGCAGGGTGTGCAGCACTTCAACCAGCTCACGCTGGGCGTGCATGACTTTGTCGATGTCCTTGTAGGCCATCGGAATTTCATCGATCACCGCAGCGTCCTTGCGGCATTCAACGTGCGCGGTGGCGCGGATCTGATCTTCGACGGTGAAGGTGTTTTTGGCCTTGGTACGGCTCATTGTGCGACCGGCACCGTGGCTGCAGGAGCAAAACGACTCTTCGTTGCCCAGACCGCGCACGATGAAACTCTTGGCGCCCATCGAACCGGGGATGATCCCCAACTCGCCCTTCTTCGCTGACACCGCGCCTTTGCGGGTGACCAGAATGTCCTCACCGAAATGCCGCTCTTTCTGCACGTAGTTGTGGTGGCAGTTCACCGCTTCCAGCGCGACGTCGAATGGCTTGCGGATAATCTGCCGCGTGGCCTGAATCACCGCATGCATCATCAGCGCCCGGTTCTGTTTGGCGAAATCCTGGGCCCAGCCCACAGCCTCCACATAATCATCAAAGTGGCGGCTGCCTTCTTCGAAGTACGCCAGGTCACGATCCGGCAGGTTGGCGATGTGCTGACGCATATCCGCCTGGGCCATCTGGATGAACAGGTTGCCGATGGCGTTGCCGACACCGCGCGAGCCACTGTGCAACATGAACCAGACCCGGTTGGCCTCATCCAGGCACACTTCGATGAAGTGGTTACCGCTGCCCAGTGTTCCGAGATGCCCGCGGTTGTTGGTGTTGGCCAGTTTCGGGTACTTGTCGGTGATCGCTTTGAACCGTGGATTCAGCGCCGCCCAGGCCTGATCGGCCTGTTGCGGAATCTCGTCCCAGGCGCCTTTGTCACGGCGCGACCGGGTCGAACTGCGGCCATGAGGCACCGCTTGTTCGATGGCACTGCGCAGCCCGTGCAGGTTGTCCGGCAGATCGGCCGCAGTCAGCGAGGTTCGCGCGGCAATCATGCCGCAACCGATGTCCACCCCGACCGCTGCCGGGATGATCGCGCCGACCGTGGGGATCACGCTGCCGATAGTCGAGCCCTTGCCCAGATGGACGTCCGGCATGACCGCCAGATGCTTGAAGATGAAGGGCATCTTCGCCGTGTTCATCAACTGCTCGCGCGCTTCGTTTTCCACCGGGACGCCTTCGGTCCAGAGCTTGATCGGTTTGCCGTTGGCGACTTCCAGCAGTTGGTAAGTGTGTTCTTTCATCATCTCGATTCTTCAGGTAGTTCCACCGGCATTCGCCGGCAGATTCAAAAAAGGTGGCACGACAAAGGTTGATGACTGTTGCACGTTGCCGCGCACCGGGGTTAGCCGGCCTCAGATGTACAGCCATCGGCATTCGTGCCGTCACGCGCACTGACAAGGGTTTGGTGAGACGTCTTGGATGTAGTCCCACCGGCATTCAGTGCCCGTGACAAATCAATTCGTTGGGCGGCTCATCGCCTCATCCCATGCTTTCAATGGCTTCGACCCAGTGCTGCGGTCCATACCCGCCGGCAGTGAACTGCTCGATCACATCAAACACCGCGTCACTGAAACCGCCGACGTTCAAAATGTCGTCACGATCCGCCGCCGGCGTCGCCCACCCCGGTTGCAGGTCAATACATATCAGGCGTGCCTGGGGGTTGATCCGCTTTATCCGTTCCCATTGCAGCATCGTTTCGCTGGCGCCCTGGCGTCGCGCATCGATCCAGGATTCGTTGTCCGAAACCATGATCAGCGTATCGACCCTGGCCTTGCTGTCCGCCAGTTTCTTCAACGGCGCCGAGCAGCAGGTTCCGCCGCCGAAAATGCCCGCCAGCTTTTCGGCATTGCTGATCACACTGTCGCGCGGGTTGAGGGTGATATCCACCACCTTCCATTCGAACGGCATCACCCGCGCCGTCGGCTGTTTACGCAACACCGCCGCCGTAATCAACGCCGCCACATCGATGCAGCGCACCGCGGTGGTCGCGCCCTGACGGTAACCGGTCAGCGGGCTGCCCATCGAGCCGGAAACATCCGGGCAAACCACCACCGCACCCTGCAGCTTCGGCACATTGGTCAACGACAGCTCCAGCGCATCCTGCAAAGCCTCGCGAATCAGCGCCGGCACGTCATCGCCGACCATCCGGTACGCCGCCAGCAACTGGTACGGATACACCCGCGCCTTGGCGACAGCTTCGGGATCCGCCAACCGTGCAGCCACGTATTCAGTGCAACCCGGTACTTCAAAAGCACCGTGGCGCGCCAGTGTATTGAGGTTGATGCGCAGGCCCTGCCAGCCCATGTTTCGTGCCTGAGCCGCCCATTGTTCCTTGCTCAGTGTTTCGTTACCGAGCAATTGAAACGGCACTTCAGGCACTTGATCACTCGCACCGCTGCGAAAGGCCAGCAAATCGCGT
The DNA here is from genome assembly GCF_028657055.1 of Pseudomonas aphyarum. NCBI lineage: Bacteria > Pseudomonadati > Pseudomonadota > Gammaproteobacteria > Pseudomonadales > Pseudomonadaceae > Pseudomonas > Pseudomonas aphyarum. The sequence goes on along the minus strand of NZ_JAMDGS010000007.1, from coordinate 311,459 downwards.
GTCAGTGCGGGCAACGCCTGTGCATCCACCGGTTTACCGATCACCCAGGCAAAAAACGCTTCGCGCCACGCCTCGGACGGCTTTGGATGAACCATCTTCAGCACATCCGCCAGCGAAGGTTGATTGCCGATCGATGCCTGCAACAGCTGTCGCTCATTCGCGCTGTTCAGCCAGTTCTGCACCAGACGCTTGGGTTGGGAGCCGAGGGAGCGGCGACCGGTGGCGCCACTGCGCAGGATCTGCACGAAATTGCGCAGCATCTTGCCGCTGTCCACGACTTGCCCGAACACCTCCGGCACCAGAGCCGAACGCTGAGCCGCCAGCGCCGCCAGCAACAACGCCGGCATGTCTTTCATATGGCCCTTCTGGCGAGCGTAGAGAGCGGCATTCGCCACGAAGCGGCTGTCCAGCTCCGCCACCAGCTTCAACACTTGATCCAACTGACTTTGAGCCGTTGCGTAGAAGGTCGAATTCAGGCAACCGGTGACTGCCAACTGAGCCAATTGATGCTTGGGCGAGTAGGCATAAGCCGCGGCTCCGGAAGCATTCAAGGTGTCGCACGCCGGCAGGTTTTTCGATTGCGTATTGAAGAGGTTGAAGTTGGCCATCGTGGCGTCTCGCTGTGTTGTCCTGTTCGTTGTGACAGGTATTGCAGCCGCTGTGCCAGTTTTTGAAAACGTTCGCGAATTATTTTTATCTAGTTGATTTTAAAGGGTTTTATTTTACAAACGAGCGTCCATGAATTTTCGTCACTACAAATAACGCCCTCGAACACTATCATTAGATATCGTCATTTATCTTTCAGGATAATCAATGTCCAGCAAGCGCACTGTCGCCATCGGTTTCATCGGAGCCACCCTCGATCGAGTAGGCAAAGGCGCCAACCGCTGGAACCATTGGCGGCCTAGCGTGGGCCTGTGCCAGCAACCGGACGTCTTGATCCATCGACTGGAATTGATACACGGCACGGACGCCCGGGACGCGAGCTTGGCCGAACGCATTCGCGAGGACATCCGTCAGGTGTCGCCGTGCACAGAAGTGCGCCTGCATCCGATGGCGTTGCGCAACCCCTGGGATTTCGAAGAGGTCTACGGCGCACTTCACGACTTCACCTCCGAATACACCTTCGATACCGAGCGTGAGGACTATCTGGTGCACATCACCACGGGGACCCACGTCGCGCAGATCTGCTGGTTCTTGCTGACCGAGGCGCGCTACCTGCCGGCACGCCTGATCCAGACCTCCCCCGCCCGCCGCAAGAGCGAAGAAGAACCGGCCACCGGCACCCACGCCCTGATCGACCTGGATCTGTCGCGCTACGACCGGATTGCCTCACGCTTCACCCACAAACGTCTGGAAGGCCTGGAGTTTCTCAAGTCCGGCATTGCCACCCGCAACACCGCGTTCAACCGTTCCATCGAGCAGATCGAACGCGTGGCCGTGCGCTCCAAAGCGCCGATGCTGCTGATCGGCCCGACCGGCGCCGGCAAATCCTTTCTCGCCCGACGCATCTACGAGCTCAAACGCAGTCGCCATCAAATGCAGGGACGCTTCGTTGAAGTCAACTGCGCCACCCTGCGTGGTGACGGGGCAATGTCTGCGCTGTTCGGCCATGTCAAAGGCGCGTTTACCGGCGCGCAAAACGCCCGCGACGGCCTGCTGCGGGCAGCTGACGGTGGCATGCTGTTTCTCGACGAGATCGGCGAACTCGGGGCAGACGAACAAGCCATGCTGCTCAAGGCCATCGAAGAAAAGCGCTTCTTCCCGCTGGGCTCGGACAAGGAGGTCGACAGCGACTTCCTGATCATCGCCGGCACCCACCGCGACCTGCGCAGTCGCGTCGCCGAAGGCCTGTTTCGGGAAGATCTCTACGCACGGATCAACCTCTGGACGTTCGACCTGCCAGGCCTGGCGGGACGCCGCGAAGACATCGAACCCAACATCGATTTCGAGCTTGAACGCCACGCCCGCGAACACGGCCAACTGGTGCGCTTCAATCTTGAAGCCCGACGGCGCTACCTGGGTTTCGCCAGCTCGCGGGAAGCTGCGTGGCTGGGTAACTTTCGCGAACTCTCGGCCTCGATCACGCGCATGGCGACACTGGCCGACAGCGGGCGAATCGATGAAGCGCAGGTCGAGGAGGAAATTGATCGGCTGCGGTATGCGTGGGGGCTGGCGCAACCGGCCGGCGTGACAAATGAGCTGCCGGGCGATGCCGAGACGCTGGACCTGTTCGATCGATTGCAATTGAAGGCAGTGCTGGAGGTTTGCAGACAGGCAGACAGCTTGTCGGATGCCGGCAGACGACTGTTTGGCGTGTCGCGACAGGCGAAGGCGCAGCCCAACGATGCGGACCGATTGAGGAAGTACCTCGCACGGTTCGGCATTGAATGGAGCCAGTTGCGCGATCAGTGAAACAAGACCGTAACCAATTGAGTCGATGAGATAAACTGCGCCGCACCGCGATACCGGCACCGAGTGAAGGACAAACACGGATGGACTTACTGGATTTTTTTTCAAACCTGCTATCGATTCTTGACGGCTTCCAGACGTCCGGCCAAAAGCCTCGCAGAGTCTTCACCCGCGGATTTGTCGTGACCTGCGTCTTTGTGGCGATCATCGAGCTGTTCTTACTGAACCACATCTACAGCGGGCGCCCGTGAACGAATAGCTACGAGTTCCCGCCCGTCAGCTGCCCGGCACTTTACCCCGCGTCAGAACTTCCAACGTCTACCCACCTGACGCGGAAGCCCCGACGATGAACAGAACCATTGCAGCCCTCATGCTTGGAAGTCTTTTATCTGCCACCGCACCGTTGGCGATGGCGGGAAGCACCGTTCCGCCTACGGGCATTCCCGGGGTCAACCAGGGAGGCACCGAATCCAAGGAAGACAAGGCCGACAAAAAGGGTGAAGAAGCCTCGGGATCGAACTCCGGTGCAGAGTCCCACGAGACAGAGAAGGATGCGCAAACATCCAGTGGCTCAAAGGATGGGATGGAAGAAAAGAAACCCTGAACGACTTTGCCGCCTCAGCAGTTTTCGCAGGCATTAAAAAGCCGATCTCTCCGATCGGCTTTTGTGTATGACGCTTATCCCGTCTTGCCAGACCAGGACGATGAATTTCAGCGCTTGAGCTTGCGCTTGTTGCGGTATTGGTCGATCACCACCGCGACCACGATGATCAGGCCCTTGATGATGTCCTGGATGTAGGCATCGACCCCGACGAACGTGAACCCGCTGGCCATCACCCCCAGGATCAGTGCGCCAATCACAGTGCCGGTGATGCGCCCCACCCCGCCCGCCAGACTGGTACCACCGATAACTGCAGCGGCAATCGCGTCCAGCTCATAGGACATGCCCATCCCGGCCTGCCCGGTGGCGGCGCGGGCCGAAGCCACCACGCCTGCCAGCCCCGCCAGCAACCCGGCGATGCTGTATACGATGACCAGGTGGCGTTTGACGTTGATGCCCGACGTGCGCGCCGCCTGCATGTTGCCGCCGATGGCGTAGGTGTATTTGCCGTATTTGGTGTAACGCAGCGCGATGTGGAAGATCACCGCCACCACCAGAAAAATGATCACCGGCATCGCGCCGTGGCCGATGGCCGTGTAGGAATCCGAGAGCATGCTCACCGGCTGGCCTTCGGTGTAGTAACGCGCCAGGCCACGAGCCGAAACCATCATGCCCAGTGTGGCAATGAACGGCGGAATCCCGGTGATGGCGATGATGCTGCCATTGATCGCCCCCGCCAGCAGCCCGACACCGAGCCCGGCAATTACGGGAATCCAGACCGGCAAATCGGTCAGTGACGGGAACACCGCCCGGGCGAAATCCGAGGTCTGCGCCAGACTGGCCGCGATCATCGCCGACAACGCGAGCACGGAGCCCGACGACAGGTCGATACCGGTGGTGATGATCACCTGGGTCACGCCAATCGCCAGCAGACCGATGATCGACACTTGCAGGATCATCAACACCAGCCGCTGGGAGTTCATCAGGAAGCTCTGGTCGCGCACGATCCAGCCGAACAGTTCGAACACCAGACCAATGCCGATCAGCACCAGGAAAATGCTCAGCTCCGTCGGAAAGCGCCGGCGACTCTTGACCGGTGCCGTGGCCGGTTTGTTTTCCAGTATCGCGTTCATAACCACTCACCTTTCTATCGCATCATCGACGGCGGCCTCGGCCACCAGCGGTATCCATTAATGAACCGAGGACAGGCCCGAAGCCAGCTGCATCACCCGCTCCTGAGTCGCCTCGCTGTGGTCGAGGGTGCCCATCAGGTCGCCCTCGTGCATGACCATCACCCGGTCACTCATGCCGAGCACTTCCGGCAGCTCCGAAGAAATCATGATCACCGCCATGCCTTCGCTGGCGAGGTAGGCGATGAGCCGGTAAATCTCGGCCTTGGCGCCGACATCGATGCCACGGGTCGGCTCGTCGAGAATCAGGATTCGCGGGTTGGTCATCAGCCAGCGGGCCAGCAAGGCCTTCTGTTGATTACCACCCGACAGGGTGTCGATGCACTGCTCCAGCGACGGGGTTTTCACCCGCAGCTTCTTGCACATGTCTTCGCACAAGGCGCGCAAGGCTTTTTGCTGGATGAACCCGTGGCCGGCGTAGTGCGGCAGGACGGCCATTTCCATGTTCTCCAGCACCGAAAGGCACGGGAACAGACCACTGAGCTTGCGATCTTCGGTCAACAGCGCGAAGCCCTTCTCGATCGCCATGTGCGGATCGCTGATGCGCACCACCTCGCCATCGAGACGGATCTCGCCACCGTCGCTGGGCGTGATGCCGAAGATCGCTTCGGCGACGTTGGTCCGGCCGGAGCCCATCAAACCGGCGATGCCCAGGATTTCCCCGGCGTGCAGGTCGAAGGAAACACCCTTGAAAATGCCATCGAGCTTGAGGTCGCGCACCGACAGCAGCAGATCGCCGATCGGCTTTTCACGCACCGGAAACAACTGGCTCAACTCGCGACCGACCATCATCGAAATCAGGCTGTCGCTGTCCATGGAATCGGCCCGCTGCAGGCCGATGTAGGCACCGTCGCGGAACACCGCCACTTCATCGGCGATCGCGAACACTTCGTTCATTTTGTGGGTGATGTAGATGATGCCTTTGCCCTGGCTTTTCAGGTCGGCAATGATCGAAAACAGATGGGCGACTTCCTTGTCGGTGATGGCCGATGTCGGTTCGTCCATGATCAGGATGTCGGAGTCGTAGGACACGGCTTTGGCGATCTCGACCATCTGCCGCTCGGCGATACTCAGGTTGCCGACCAGCTCTTCGGGGTCGAGGTTGATTCGCAAACGCTCCAGCAGTTTTGCGGTGCAGCGGTGCATTTCCCGATGGTCGATCATGTGAAAGCCGTTGAGCTGCTCGCGACCGATCCAGATGTTTTCGGCGATGCTCATGTGCGGCATCAGGTTGAGTTCCTGGTGGATCATTGCGATCCCGGCCTGAAGCGCCGCCAGTGGCGTTTCGAACACCACCGGTTTGCCCCGCAGGCGCAGCTCGCCGGCGTCTGGCTGGTAGATGCCGGCGATGATTTTCATCAGGGTGGATTTGCCCGCGCCATTCTCGCCCATCAGCGCCAGCACGGAACCGGGGCGTACCCGCAGTTGCACATCGGACAACGCCACCACACCGGGGAAACCCTTGCTGACGTTGAGGATCTCCAGCAGGTACGGCTCTTCGACAGGTAGTGCAGTGGGCGGGCTCCCCGTCAAAGGGGTGCTCGAAGCAGTCGCTGAAGCGAACATGATCAGGTACTCCATCAGCAAGGTCGCGATCGCCACCTTGCGGGCTTATTGTTGTTATTGAACGGACGGACTATTTGAACTGGTCAACGTTTTGCGGCGTGATCAGGCGGAACGGCACCCACACCGCCGGCTCGACCGGCTCGTTCTTCGCCATTCTCACCGCGGTATCGATGGAGCCGTCGGCCTGACCCTTGGCGTCCTGGAACACAGAAGCGGCCAGCGAGCCCTTCTTCACGGCGTTCAAGCCGTCCGGCGTACCGTCGACCCCCGCGATCAACACGCTGCCTTTGGCGACGCCGGCCTGTTGCAGGGCCATGGCGGCACCGATGGCCATTTCGTCGTTGTTGGAGACGACCGCGTCAAACTTGCGGCCCTGGGTCAGCCAGTCGTTGACCAGGGTCATGCCCTTATCCCGCAGCCACACACCGCTCTGTTCCTGCTCGACCTTGATGTCCGGATATTTGGCCAGCACCTCTTTGACGCCCTTGGTGCGGTTGGTGGTGGAGTTGTTCGCCAGGTCGCCCAGCAGAATCACGATGTCGCCCTTGCCGCCCATCTTGTCGGCCAGGTACTGCATCTGCATCTCGCCGGCTTCCAGGTCGTTGGAAGCAACGGTTACCACGCCTTTGGGCAGGTTCAGGTCATCGGGGCGGCGGTTGACGTAGACCAGCGGAATGCCGGCCTTCACTGCCGCTTCGGTGATCTTTTTGGTGGCGGCGGTATCCACCGGATTGACCACGATGGCGTCGACCTTCTGGCTGATGAAGCTTTCGACCTGGCTCAGTTGCTTGACCACGTCGCTGCGGGCGTCTTCGAACTGCAGCTTGACGCCGTCGGGATAGGACTTGGCTTTCTTGTCCATGGATTCACGCAGGTAGGTCAGCCAGGTGTCATCGAACTGGGACATGCTGACGCCAATCTTCATATCGGCCAGCGCAGCGCCGCTGGCGAACATCAGGGACAAGGCCAGTGAGGCAAAACGGGTCTTGGTCTTCATGAAAAGTCTTTCTCCACATTCTTGTTGGTTTTATGGATGAGGCATGACGATTTCAGTAAGCGGACAAGCAGTCGAGGCGTTGGAACGTGTCACGAGACAGTGAAACTGGAATCGACTTTATTGGAAAATATTTTCCATATCAACCTGTTTTAGAATTTTATTATGATTTTATTCCATGGCTTGCAAACTCACTCAGTTCCACTACCTGATGACGTTTGAAACTCAGGCGCGCAGCGTCTAGCACGCGGGTTGTCGCCAGTGCATCACGGGCGTCAACGGGCAGTGGGCCACCGTTTTGCAACGCGATTTGTAGCTGTAAATAGAACTGACTCCAGCAGCCGCGCTCAGACGGAACCCGTTCGCGCTCGTCTCCGTGTTCGAACCAGCCCCAACGGCGGTGCTCCTCAACGCCCCAGCGCTCGCCTTCGGTTTTCGGCGAGAGCCCGGCCAGCGCCTGAGCCTCCTGCCCGTCCAGCCCCTCGACGCTGTAACAACCCAGCGTACCGCTCACCCGAAAGCGCGGACCGGGGCTGTTTTGCAGGCAACTGCCGCCCAGATGCGAGGTCACGCCGCTGGCGTGGGTCAGGGACATGAAGAAGCCGTGATCGAACGCCTGGTCTTTTTCCAGGTAATCCAGTTCGGCGTAAACCCGTGTCACCGGGCCGAACAGCAACAGCGCCTGATCGACCAGATGACTGCCCAGATCGCGCAGGAAACCACCGCCGCTGCCGTTATTAACCGATGACGGCGAGTAACGTTCGATCCGCGACTCGAACCGGCTGACCTGGCCCAGCGCGCCGGATTCGATGAGTTTGCGCACGGTTAAAAAGTCCGAGTCCCAGCGCCGGTTCTGATAGACGCTGAGCGGTACATTCTGGCGCTCGGCCATGGTGATCAGGGTTTGCGCCTGCTGCCAGTCGGCCGCGAACGGCTTGTCGCTGACCACCGCCACGCCGTGTTCGATGCCGTCGAGCACCAGTGCCGGCCGGCCTTTGAGGGGCGTCGATACCACCAGCACATCGATCCCGGCTTCCACCAACTGGCCGATGCTGTCGAAGGCCGGCACACCCGGATGCTCCGCCGCCAGCAACTGTCGGCGCTCCGCTGAACGGGTGACCACGCCGACGAACGTCGCCGCCGGCAGACTGCTGATCAGCGGAGCATGAAAAAACCGGCCGCCATGGCCGTAACCGACAAGTCCGATGCGCATGAAAGTATTTCCCTGAATAAAACGCGGTCCCTGTGGGAGCGGGCTTGCCCGCGATGGCGGCGGCACATTCCACATAGATGTGTCCTGATAAATCGCTATCGCGAGCAAGCTCGCTCCCACAGGGATTTGCGTCAGCTGTAGAAATGGGGGCGATCAGGCAGTGCGACGTTAACGATCGCCCCGCTGTTCTGCGCTTCGATGCACGCATCGGCGGCAACCGCGGCCGCGAAGCCATCCCACGCCGAAGGCCCACCCACCTGCCCTGCCCGCACGCCATCGATGAACGCCTGCAACTCGACGTCATAGGCCGCGATAAAGCGATCCTTCCAGTCCATCAGAATCGCGTTGGACAGCTTGGCCCCGCTGCGCAATTGCACCTGGGACGGTTCAGGCAGCCTGGCGATGCCGGTCTCCCCCACCACTTCGCACTGGATGTCATAGCCGTACTGGCAATTGACGAAAACCTCCACGTCGATCCGCGTGCCCTTGGCGGTTTCCAGCAGCACGATCTGCGGATCTTTCAAATGCGCGAGGGCCTTGCTGCTCTTGCGCGGGAACACCACCTGCACCGAGACGTAATCGTCGTCGAGCAACCAGCGCAACACGTCCAGCTCATGGATCAAGGTGTCGGTGATCGCCATGTCGGTCTTGTAGTTTTCACCCACGCTCGGGTTACGGTGGGCGCAATGCAGCATCAGCGGTTCGCCGATCTGGCCGCTGTCGATAACCGACTTCAGCGCGCGATAACCTTCATCGTACGGACGCATGAAACCGACCTGCACCAGCCGTTTGCCGTGGGCCACTTCGGCCTCGACGATCTTGCGGCAGCCTTCGGCGGTGACCGCCAGTGGCTTCTCGCAGAATACCGGTTTGCCCGCCGCGATGGCGGCCAGCACGAACTCTTCGTGGCTCGGGCCCCAGGAGGTGACGAGGATCGCCTCGACATCCGGCGCCTGGATCAGCGCGTGGCCGTCGGGATAGACCTCGGCGGTCAGATTCAGCTCAGCCACGACCTTGGCCGCCTGCTGCAAATTGATGTCGGTAACCGCCACGACCTGACTGTTGAGCAAGGTCTGGCTGCAACGACGGATGTGATCCTGGCCGATGGCCCCGGTGCCGATGACGCCTAGCTGCAACGCTTGGGAAAGCAATGACATGAAAGGATTCCTTGTGGTTGTTCGATTCAGGGCAATCAGTACTGACGGGCCTTGGCCAGTCGTTCGTTCAGGGTTTTGGCCACCGCATCGGTGCGGGCGCTGGTGGAGACTTGCGCCACGCCGACCCGCCACCACGACAGGTAGCCGTGAATCATGGTCTTGGGCAGAACCTTGATGTCGATCAGGGTCGAGACCGTCTGCAAGCGCGCATCGGCCAGCGCCGCCTGCAACTCTTCAACAGTGTTTACCTTGTAGGTCTTGCAGCCGTAGGCCGCCGCGCTCATGGCGAAATCCACCGGCACGAAAGCGCCGTCGAGCTTGCCGGTTTGCGGGTTGCGGAAACGAAACTCGGTGGCAAAGCTGTCCATGCCGTTGCCCATCTGCAGGTTGTTGATGCAACCGAAGGTCATGTTGTCGAACAGCACCACGTTGATCTTGCGCCGCTCCTGGATCGAGGTGGCGAGTTCCGAGTGCAGCATCATGTAGGAGCCGTCGCCCACCAGCGCATAGACCTCGCGCTCGGGCTCGGCGAGCTTCACGCCCAGCGCCGCGTTCACCTCATAGCCCATGCACGAATATCCGTATTCGACGTGATAGGTGTTCACCCCCTTGCTGCGCCAGCTGCGCTGCAGGTCGCCGGGCAGACTGCCGGCGGCGGCGACAATCACCGCGTCATCGGCGAGGGTGTCATTGAGCACGCCGAGCACGCGACTCTGGGTCAGGCAGGAACCGGTCAGCTCGATGAATTCGCGCAACACCGCCGGATCGAGGTGGTCGTTGATTTCCGGGACGAAATCCCGCGCCTGGTAGTCGATCTGATACAGGCGGTCCACTTCTTCATCCAGTTGCGCCCGGGCCTGACGGGGTTGATTGCCCCAGCCGGAACGGTAGTCGCCCAGCGCTTCGGCCAGCGCCGACAAACCTGTCCGGGCATCCGCCAGCAGTTGCACGCCGTCGAGTTTCAGGGCATCGCACGGGCTGATATTGAGGTTGAGAAATTGCACGTCAGGGTGCTGGAACAAGGATTTCGACGCGGTGGTGAAATCGCTGTAGCGAGTGCCGACCCCGATGATCAGATCTGCGTCCTTGGCCAGCAGGTTCGCCGCCAGGCAACCGGTTTCGCCAATGCCGCCGACGTTCAGCGGATGGCTGGACACCACCGCGCTCTTGCCGGCCTGGGTTTCGGCGAAGGGAATATCGAAGCGCTCGGCAAACGCTTGCAACGCCGCGTTGGCGCCCGAGTATTTGACGCCGCCACCACAGATGATCAGCGGTTTGCGCTTGCCTTTGAACAGTGCCACGGCATCGCCGATCATCGCTTCAGTGGCCGGGCGACGCTCGATGCGGTGCACGCGTTTTTGCAGGAAGTAATCGGGATAGTCGTACGCCTCGGCCTGCACATCCTGCGGCAAGGCCAGAGTCACGGCGCCGGTTTCGGCGGGGTCGGTGAGCACGCGCATGGCGTGGATTGCCGCGGTCATCAATTGCTCGGGGCGGTTGATGCGATCCCAGTATTTGCTCACGGCCTTGAACGCATCGTTGGTGCTGATGCTCAGGTCGTGGAACTGCTCGATCTGTTGCAACACCGGGTCCGGTTGACGGCAGGCATAGACGTCGCCCGGCAACAGCAGCAAGGGAATCCGGTTGGCGGTCGCGGTGGCGGCAGCGGTCAGCATGTTCGCCGCGCCCGGCCCCACGGACGAGGTGCAGGCGTAGATCTTGCGCCGCAGATGCTGCTTGGCGAAACCGATTGCCGCATGGGCCATGCCTTGTTCGTTGCGGCCCTGATGGACGATCAGGTCACCGCTGTCCTGCTCCAGCGCCTGCCCCAGACCCAGCACGTTGCCGTGGCCAAAAATGGTAAAGATCCCGGCGATGAATTTGCTCTGAACGCCATCGACCTCGATGTACTGGTTGTCGAGGAATTTCACCAGGGCCTGGGCCATGGTCAGTCTTGTTGTGGTCATAACCGCACCTTTCAAATTCAGATCCGATCCCTGCGAGGGGCACTGTCAACTCAGGGATTTGCTCAGGTGGTCCATGCTCGCGCCGATCGCCGTCTGGATATCCGCCAGGCCATGGACGCTGTCGGCGAACGGTTCAAACGACAGATAGCCGCTGTAGCCGCCAGCGAGCAAGCTGTTGATTTGTGCCGCGTTGCCGAGAATGTCGTCCGCGCCCACCAGCACCCGGTGGCCATCGCCAAGGGTCGCCAGCGGCGCCTCGGTTTCCTCGACACCGGAGATGTGCACCAGCCCTGTCAGCTCAGGGAAAAACTCCTGCTCACCGGCCAAATGGTGATGAAAGGTGTCGTGCACCAGACGGAACACATCCAGCCCGCCGACTGCCTTGATCGCCTCCACCGCCGTGCGTTTGCGGCGCAGCGAGCAGGCTTTGAACCCCAGCGGCTCGATGAAACCCAGCAGGCCGTGATCACGCAGGACTGGCGCCAGCTCACTCAACGCGGTGCGCAGGCCCGACGCACGTTCGGCGACGCTGCGCGGATCGGCGCGGTCGTTCAACGGGCACATCACCAGCCCCCGCGCACCACAATCGCGGGCATAGGCAGCCAGCTTCAAGGCCTGCGCGCGGCGCTCGTCATTCCACACGTCGAACGGATACAGCGCGTTTATCGACAGCACGTTGATGCCGTGGGCCGCGCACAACTCACGCACGTGTTCTGGCGCGGTGCCGTCCTCGATCTCGATGCCTTTGAGGTCGTTGCGGATCTCGATGGCGTCGGCCTTGAGGGTCACCGCCAATTCGATGAACGCCGGCAGGGACAAACGTGGAGCGACCATTCGGTTCAGGGCAAAACGCAGTGGAGTACTCATTCTTGTTGTTCTCCGCGCAGATGAATTATTTGGCCGTCGGCATGCTGAATTCCGGGCCCTTGGCAATGCTGTCGGGCCAGCGCTGCATCACGCTTTTGTAGCGACTGTAGAAACGAATGCCTTCCTCCCCGTAGGCATGGTGATCGCCGAACAGCGAGCGCTTCCAGCCTCCGAACGAATGCCAGGCCATGGGCACCGGAATCGGCACGTTGATGCCGACCATGCCGACCTTGATGCTGCGGGCGAAGGCGCGGGCGATCCCGCCATCGCTGGTAAAACACGACACGCCGTTGCCGAATTCATGGGCGTTGATCAGCGCCACGGCACTGGCGAAATCCGGCACGCGCACGATGCCCAGCACCGGGCCGAAGATTTCCTGCTGATAGATGCTCATGTCGGTGGTGACGTGATCGAACAGCGTCGCGCCGACGAAAAAGCCCGCCTCGGCCCCCGGCACCTTGAAGTGGCGGCCGTCGACAATCAGCTGCGCACCCTGAGCCACGCCCTGATCGATAAAGCCTTCCACCCTGGCCTTGTGTTCGGCGGTGACCAGCGGGCCCATGTCGTTGTCGCCTTGCAGACCGTTGCCGACTTTCAACTGGTCGATGCGCGGCAGCAGCTTGGCGATCAGTTGATCGCCGACTTCGCCGACCGCGACCGCAATCGAAATCGCCATGCAGCGCTCACCGGCCGATCCGTAAGCCGCGCCGATCAAGGCATCTGCCGCCTGATCCAGATCCGCGTCAGGCATGACGATCATGTGATTCTTCGCGCCGCCCAGCGCCTGCACCCGCTTGCCGCGCGCGGTGGCCTGCTGGTGGATGTACTCGGCAATCGGCGTCGAACCGACAAACGAAATCGCCTCGATGTCCGGGTGCTGCAGCAAGGCGTCGACCGCCGTCTTGTCGCCCTGAACCACGTTGAACACGCCGTCCGGCAAACCGGCTTCAGTCAACAGTCGAGCCATCAGCAAACTGGCGGACGGATCGCGCTCGGACGGTTTGAGGATGAAGCAGTTGCCGGTGACCAGCGCCAGCGGAATCATCCACAGCGGCACCATCACCGGGAAGTTGAACGGCGTGACCCCGGCGCAGACGCCGAGCGGCTGACGCAGGTTCCAGTTGTCGATGCCGCCGCCGATGTTGTCGCTGAACTCGGTCTTCAACAGGTTCGGCGCACCGCAGGCGTATTCGACGATTTCGATGCCTCGGGTGACTTCGCCCTTGGCGTCGGAAAACACCTTGCCGTGTTCGCGGCTGATGATTTCGGCCAGTTCGTCGTGATGACGATCGAGCAATTCCTTGAACTTGAACATCACCCGCGAACGGCGCAGGGACGATTGCTCGGACCAGGCGGGAAATGCCTTCAGCGCCGAAGCGACGGCAGCGTCCACGGTCTTCTGACTGGCCAACCCGACCCGCGCCTGAACGCCGCCAGTGGCCGGATTGAAGACATCGCTGAATCGTTCGCTACCGCTGTCCTGCACCTGACCGTCGAGGTAATGGCCTATGACCGGGGCGTCGCTCATTGTTCTTGTTCTCCGTGCGAAAGTTGGAATTCAGAGATCCAGCAGCCAGCTGTGCTGCGGGTCGTTATGGAACTGCCAGACGCGTTTCGGCCCGGCCATCACGTTCAGGTAATAAGACTCGTAGCCATACGGCACGCTGACCGGGTGATAGCCCTTGGGCACAACAACGAGGTCGCTGTTTTCCACGGCCATGGCCTGATCGATGCTGCGGTCGTCGGTGTAGACCCGCTGGAACACGAAACCCTGGGGCGGGTTGATCTGGTGGTAGTAGGTTTCTTCGAGAAAGCTCTGGTGCGGCAGGTCGTCGGTGTCGTGCTTGTGCGGCGGGTAGCTCGACGAGTGCCCCGACGGCGTACGCACTTCCACCACCAGCAGCGAATGGGCCGGTTCGCTGTCCGGGAGGATGTCGCAGACATAGCGGGTGTTGGCACCCTTGCCGCGCACGCTGCGCTTCATGGTTTCAGGCCTGATAAGGCGCGGACCGAGGTCCATGGTGGTCGACCCGGGAGCGGCGCAAACCGCCACTTGCGCATCACTCAATGCCACCACCTGCGCCTGACTGTCGGGTGGCAGGTACGCGGCGAACGGGGATTTGTCCTCGAACACCGACTGGCGATCGCCGAGGTTGTCCCAGTTGAAGGCGCCCTGCCCCGGCGCTTCGCCGTGGATGCCGATCCGACCGCTGAGCAACACCAGGCACAGTTCCTTGTCGCCCGCTGCGACGGGCAAGGTTTCACCCAGGCTCAAGCGATAGGCGGCGAAACCGACATATTGCAGCTCACCTTCAGCCAGCTCGACCATGGTCCGGCCACGGGCGTTGCTTTTGACCAGCAGGCTCATCGCGCAGTCCTCTCGTCGAGCAAGGCACGCAAGGTGTCGAAGCCTTTTTTCGCGTAGACGTAACTCGGCGCCACCGCCGGGTCCTGCTCGGCCTCGACCACCAGCCAGCCGTGGTAATCGGCCGCCAGCAGCACGTCCAGCAGTTCGGCGAAGTCGATGTCGCCATCCCCCGGCACGGTGAACGTGCCGTTGATGATGCAATCGGGGAAGCTCCACAGGTTGTTGCGCGCCAGTTGCACCACCGGTTTGCGCACGTCCTTGAAGTGCACGTGGCAGATGCGCGACAGGTGTTTGCGCAGCACCTGCAAAGGCTCGCCGCCGCCCATGTAGCAATGGCCCGAATCGAACAGCAGCCCGACTTCATTACCGGTCAACGCCATCAGGGTGTCGATGTCCGACGGCGATTCGACGTAGGCGCCCATATGGTGGTGATACGCCAGACGCACGCCCTGGGACAGGGTGAAGCGTGCCAGTTCGGTCAGCTTGTCGGCGTATTGCTGCCACGCCTGTTCGGTGTGAAAACGCGGGCGCTCGACCAGCGGAATCCGTTGGCCCTGAATGGAGTCGGCCACTTCACCGTAAACCAGCACGTTCGCGCCGTTCTTCGCTAGCAACTCGACATGGCTGGCAATTGCGTCGATTTCCTCGGCCACCGAACGGCGCGCCAGACGACTGGAATACCAGCCGGACACCAGCGCCAGGTCATACGGGCGCAGCACATCGCCTACGCCTTTGGCGTCCTTGGGAAACTTGCCGTTGAGTTCGAAGCCTTCATAACCGATGGCCTTGCCTTCGCTGAGGGCGGTGCTCAGCGGCGTTTCACCGCCGAGGGACGGCAGGTCGTCGTTGCTCCAGGAAATCGGGTTGATGCCAATTCGGATAGCGGGCATGGCTGCACCTTTTATTGTTATTTCTAGAATGTTCAACCGCGGCTCAGGCCCGGGCCGTACGCCAGGCATCGATCAGCTCGACGAAGGTGTCCTGTACCTGGCGGATCAGCGTTTCGTCGTCGATTTCCCCGGCCAGCCAGGCGCGACTCGGCTCCTGAAAAATCGTCCGGCCCACGGCGAACCCGCGGCAGGTCTGGCTTTGGCTGGCCTGTTGAAAGCCTTCGGCCAACGCTGACGCCGGGGCATTCAGGCCCAGCAGCACCACGCCTCGGCAATAGGGATCGCGCGCCTGGATCAGTTCGTCGAGCTGTTGCCATTCCTCGGCGCTCTGCGCTTCGATCTTCCACCACGCCGGGTAGATGCCCAGGTTGTAGAGGCGTTTAAGCGCGCGATACAACACATCGGGATGCGGTGAGGGGTGATCCTTGGGCGGGATGATTTCCAGCAGCAGTTCATGACCGCTGACTTGCGATGCCTGATACAGCGCCTTGATCTGCGCTTCCTGCTCCAGGCGCAACATCGGTTCGTCGTCCGGGTGGAATTGCACCAGGCATTTGATGATTTGCTCTTGCGGCCAGGCGATCAGATTGCTGCCGATCGAGCGCCCGTGCTCGAAGGCCAGCGGCCGCGAACCTTGCACCTCGACGGGACGCGCCACCCACCAACCTCGACCGGTAGCAGCGTTCAGCGAGTCCTGGCCGAAACGCTGATCCGCCAGCAGCCCGACATCGGCCTCGATGCCCTGCTCGCGCAAATCGCTTTCGACCCGCTCCACGGCCTTGATGAACAGTTGCTTGAGTTCGCCGATGGCGCCGAGGTCGCGTCCGCCCTTCTGGGCCAGTTCCACCAGTTGCCCGCGATGGTCGAAGGCAAAGATGAACAATTGCTTCCACTGTTTGCGCGGCACACTGACCTGATGCAGCCGTTGCAGGGTGACGTCCTGATCCGGCCGGGTAATCGGCACCGGGCTGCTGAACAGGTAATCGAGTTCGGCACGGGTCGGCATCGCCGGCGCGCAGGCATGACGCGACACCACCAGACCACCGCAGGCATTGGCCAACTGGCAGCAACGCTCGTCGCTGGCGTCTTCCAGCCAACCGCTGAGGAAACCCGACATGAACGCATCGCCGGCGCCCAGCACGTTCAGCACTTCGACTCGCACGCCGGGATAAATCGCGCCGTCTTCAAGACGCGCCGGAATCTCCCCGTGGATCACCGTGCAACCTTGTGGGCCGAGCTTGACCACCAGGGTTGCCGCGCTCAATCGCCGGACATTGCGCAGGGCGCTGAGCAAATTCTCTGAACCGCCGGCCATCAGAAACTCTTCCTCCGTCCCGACTACAAGGTCAAAGCGCGGGAGGATTTGTTGCACATGTTGGGTGACGTTCTGATCGGCAACGAAACGGGTTTCGCCGTCCCCCTTGCCAGCGAGCCCCCACAGGACCGGGCGGTAGTCGATGTCCAGCACCCGTTTGACGTTGTGCTTTTCGGCGTAGTCCAGCGCCTGGATGCTCGCCTTGTAGACGCCGTCGGTGGAGAAGTGAGTGCCGGTGATCAGCAAGGCTTTGCTGGAAGCGATGAAGGCTTCGCTGATGTCTTCGGCCCGCAGCGCCATGTCTGCGCAATTTTCACGGTAGAAGACCAGGGGAAAGGTTTCCCGATCCTTGAGACCGAGCAGCACCATGGCGGTCAGACGCTGCGGATCGACCTTGATGCTACTGACATCGCAGCCTTCACGGGCCAGGGATTCGATCAGGAAACGCCCCATGTGATCGTCGCCGGTCCGGCTCAGCATCGCCGACCTTAGCCCCAGCCGGGCGGTGCCGAACGCGATGTTGGCGGACGAGCCGCCGAGGTATTTGGCGAAGCTGCTCACATCCTCCAGACGTGCCCCGACTTGCTGCGCATAGAGGTCGACGCCGAGGCGCCCGAGGCAAATCAGATCCAATTGACGTCCACTGGCAAAACGAGTCTGGCCCATGCTGGCTCCTGTTATTTTTATCAGCCTGTGCCTAGCGCGGTGACCGCGCCGGACACTCTTGGTGGATGCAGACTAAAACGAGCCGGATCGAACAATCAATAAATATTCCAATTATTTTTCACGTGGAATATTTTTTCCAATAAACTTCAGTGCAGACGCTCCAGAGGCAGTGCATCGTTTCAGCAGGCATCCCGCTGGCGCAAGCCCAAGATTTTGTCGGGGCCGAGCCTGTAGACTGCGCACAGCCAAACTATTGTCAGGGGACGAGACGTAACCGTCCCTATAAGAACAAGCCAGAAGGATTATTTATGTCCCGCACCGATCAGCCGGCTACCGCCGAGAGCACGCCCGAGAGCGATCTTGCCAGCCCCCCGATCAATGCCGAGCGTCTGCTGCAGCTCATCACCACTGAATACGAAAGCCTTCCGCGCCAGCTCAAACGCATCGCCAGTTACATGAGCCAGCAAAGCGACCGGATCATGGTCGACCGTATCAGCGACATCGCCCGCGAGTGCGAAGTGCACCCGTCGGCCATCGTGCGGTTTTCCCAGCGTTTCGGTTTCAGCGGTTTCAGTGAAATGCAGGCGCTGTTTCGCGAGGCGTATACCCACAAAGCCACGCCGGTGCAGAACTACCAGCAGCGCATCCGCAGCATGATCGCCAACAAGTCGCAGAAAGCCAGTGGTGGCGATCTGGCTCGCGAGTGCATCGACGCCACCCTGTCGGGCATCGAACGCCTGGGGCAGGAACTGGATGACCAGGCCTTTGAAAAGGCCGTGGATCTTGTGGTCAATGCCGACAATATCTATGTGGTCGGGGTGCGCCGCTCGTTCGCCGTGGCCGACTATCTGGTCTACAACCTGCAACACACCAACAAGCGCATCCACCTGGTCTCGGGCCTCGGCGGCAGCTATCGCGAGCAGATGCGCAGCGTGCGCGCCAATGACCTGGTGATCGCCATCAGCTTCACGCCGTACGGCAAGGAAACCCAGCACTGCCTGCGCATTGCCCAGCACCATCAGGCGAAAACCCTGATCATCACTGACAGCAATCTCTCGCCGCTGGCAAAGCGCGCCAACACCCTGCTACTGGTCAACGAAGGCAGTTCGTTTGCGTTCCGTTCCTTGAGTGCGACCTTGTGCCTGTGCCAGGCGCTGTTCATCGCCGTTGCCTATCGACTGGAGTTGAAGGTGGACGAGATTCACGAGCAGGTCGGGTTCGAGGACTGACCGGGGCACAGCCATCGCAGCGAATGCGGTAATTCAAAATATTTATTCCATTGTTTGAATGCAAGGAATATTTATTCTATAAACAGGATCTCTGAAAACAAGAACTCAAAGGATCCTGTCATGCGTGAACTCGGAATCGGCCTGATCGGCACGGGCTTCATGGGGCGCGCCCACGCCCTGGCCTTTCGCAACGTCAGCGGGGCATTCGAATTGCCCTTCACCCTTCGCCTGGCCGCCCTGGCTGACGCCGATCCTGCACGCGCACAAGCCTGCGCCACCGCCTGGGGCTTCGATCAGGCCCATGGCGACTGGCAGCGATTGATCGATGACCCAAAGGTCAACCTGATCGCCATCACCACACCCAATCACCTGCACTACCCGATGGCCATGGCCGCCCTTGCTGCCGGCAAACCGGTTTACTGCGAAAAGCCGCTGGCGGTGAACCTCGAACAAGCTCATGCCATGCACGTGGCGGCAAAGCATGCCGGCGTCGTCACCCGGGTCGGCTACAACTACCAGCACAACCCGATCATCGGCCTCGCACGCGAGCTGATCCTGAGTGGCGAACTCGGCGAGATCATCAGCTTTCAAGGTGAATTCAGCGAAGATTTCATGGCCGATCCAGCCTCCCCCTGGTCGTGGCGCTGCGAACCCGAACATGCCGGTGGAGCACTGGCGGATCTGGGCAGCCACCTGCTCGCCATGGCGCGCTACCTGCTGGGCGAGGTCGAAGCGGTGTGCGCCGACTCCCAGACAGTCCATGGCCAACGCCCGGCCACAACCGGCAGCCAGGAACAACGCCGCATTGCGGTCGACGATCAGGCCCATGCGCTGCTGCGCTTTGCCAGCGGCGCGCGCGGCACCTTCAGCAGCAGTTGGCTGAAGCATGGCTACAAGAATCATCTGAGCTTCGAAATCAGCGGCACACGAGGCACCCTGGCGTTCGATCAGGAGCGTTTGAACGAGCTACGCCTGTGCCGTGCCGGCCAGGGCGGCTTCCAGCGTTTACTCGCCGGACCGGACTTGCCCGGCTATGCAGCATTCAGCCCGGCGCCGGGGCATCAGCTGGGTTACAACGAGCTGAAAACGCTGGAAGTGCATGAGCTGATCATGGCGTTGGCTGGGGACGGACAAGCCGGGACTGATTTCGAGGAAGCGTTTGAAGTGGAGCGACTGGCGACGGCGATTCGGGTCGCGGCTGAGGAGCGGCGCTGGGTGTCTGTCAGCGAAATCAGCGGGTAGTTTTTCGCGGGCACAAAAAAGCCAATCGGGATGATCGGCTTTAGTGTCTGACTTTGATGAGGAGGCAACTGGATCCCCTGTAAAAGGCACTGCGCATGAAAAAGCCCAACTCGCTAAAGTTGGGCTAAGTCATTGAATTATATGGTCGGGACGGAGTGATTCGAACACTCGACCCCTAGCACCCCATCTCCTTTTTCATACTTCTTGGAAGCTTCCAAAATTTTACTCTGGATTTTACTAAGCTAGTATTTACTTGAGTTCCAGCGGTGTTCTGCTCCACGAGAGTCCAGTAACGTCCATCAAGAGCCGATGGTTTTGTGGGGGGAAAAGTAGGGGGAGTCCATTTTATGGCCAAAATCACCATCAAAGAACTCGAATAGCTGACCGCCGATGATGCCGGCCGAATCCTCAAGGAGGATGGCAATCTCGCCGGTCGAATTTCAGTCCGTAAGGACGGTGTGTTGGTCAGCTTTTATATCGCTATCGGTGGGGCGAGCAGAACAAAGAGTACGCCTGCGGGTCCTGGCCGCGCAAATCCCTGACGGACATCCGTAACGCTCGCAACCAAGCTCGAGCACTCATCGATGAGCAGATCAATATCAACGAGCAAAAAAACCGCCAAGGCACAGGCATACGCCGTAGCTGGGGGTCAGCTTGGACGTCATCGATCGTTGCCAAAACCATGTGTTCAGGCTGTATGTTATCGACGTGCCCCCCCCGCCCTGCAAGACTGGGACTGATTCGAACTCACCAATAACTCGGCGTACGATCGAAGCCCCCTTTCAATTGCATAAGCCCGACGCGCTGAAACCACACCAATCTGATTATGACAATCTGGCTCGCTAGTTACCGCTCAACGGCGTAACGCAAGATGCTGCGTGGCGAGTACACCCGATCTGAATAGACGTGCCCCGCTCTGCATTCCTTGACCTGGCTATGGCGGTGGAAAAGTTATTTGACGGTCGCAAAGGCATATTGATCGAGGAGTCTTTCTAACCTTTTCGACTAAAAAATAACGGCATGACTCAATCAGATGGCGTTTAGCCAGTTTGGGTTGATAAGATTGCGCTCTGAATACATTAAACCTGTATATCAATACAGTATCGTGGATTTTCCTGGCCAGGATGGCGAAGTTAGCTACTCACTGGCCAATCTTGTTTTCCAAGATTGGAGTTGCTGTGAACGCGAAGCTCGATTTTGACGCATCAAAGCTCTACGAAGCCCTGAAGTACCAAATCCACGTAGCGATCGACTACTGCCATACCCTTGATAAGGACGATGTCCTTTGGATCGAGGTGTTTGGAGATGTCACCGTCGAAGGCCGTGATCAGGTTGAGGTTAAGGAGTACAGCGACAGCCTGACCGACAGCCATGAAAACCTCTGGAACACTCTCAATAATTGGCTAAAGCCTGATTTCAATCATCAGCAATACGCCAACCTGATCCTGCTGACGACTCAAGCCTATGGTGAGCGAGCAGCTATCAAAGATTGGAATCAGTGGAATGCTGATCAGCGTCTGGCTACGCTGGAAAGTATCCTACAAGATGCCGAGGCTCGCTTCGAAAAGGCCAAGCAGGAAAAAGAGGCAACTGCTGACCAAAGCGAAGAAGGTGGTACAGGAAGAAAAACTCCTGGGCCTTCTAAGGCGCTGACCCTACAGCGTAAGGTGATGGCAAAAGCCATGCGTGAATCGCTGATGGAGGCCCTGCCCAAGGTCAAGATCATCACCGAGCAACCTGACCTGCTTGGCTTGATCGCCAGGTACAAAAGGGCCCATCTTAAAAGTATCCATGAACATCGCATGGACGACTTCTTGAATGACCTCTTTGGCTTCATGACCAACGCCGTCAAGGTCACAGAAGGATGGCGGTTCACCACCGCGGAATTCGACAGCAAATTCACAGAGCTCACCGCCCGCTACCTGATTGGCTCGGTGAAGTTTCCCAGTGTCAACACTGAGGAGATCGAGCGGGAAGCTGCTGAGATGAATGTGCGTGACCGCATTTACGCTCAAAAGCTAGATGAGATCGGCGGCGAGGAGGAGCTTATTCTTGAGGCAACTGCCGATCTACTTCATGCCCACGAATACATTGCCGAGCTGATCAAGGACTGCACCACGTCACAGAGCGACGTGGAAAGCTACAGCAAAAACCATATGCGTACCCATAGTGCCAGCAGGGCAAAACTGATGATCGGTTGCGACGAAACCTGGTCGGTTTCGAAACTGAAGCAGGAATCCCTCAAGTTCTATTACGCGCGCTGTGAATTGGATGTCGTGGGCTTTCGAAACTACGAAGACACTCCCATTGAGTTCCGCAATGGCATCTACCACATGCTCGCAGATGCGGTGCCCGCACGCTCAGCGAAGGAGTTTCACTGGAGGTTATGGAAGTGAATGCAAAACCCATTGAACACCTTTTCACGCTTCAGCGCTCCCCCATCGCACTGGCACCGGTGATCCACAACTTCTTCGCCCACTCCGAACCTAGGGAACGTGACTTGCTATTGAGTTATCTGGTGCTGCCCATGGTGCTGTACCCGGCCATGCAGACGTACCTGCTGGCTGTTAGGAAGACCAGCAACCTGCGCACGCTTTGCAAAGAACAGTCGCGACTCGTGGGGCTTACCCACAACACTCAGCAGTTCAAATCCCTCACCAACGCAGCTCTACTTGTCCTTCAAGCAGAGCAAAGCATCGAGATCACCGACGACCTAACTGTTAAGTCGGTCGGGGACGTCAGGGCGTCCAATACCAACCCCAAACAACTTGAAGCCGCCCGCCGGCTTTCCATGGTCTGCGCAGAGGCAGACGTCGTTTCCATCTACAGGACGTTAGGATTCAAGTCTCTATGAAATGCTTTCTGCGGTACATCGGCGTAGTCGACACTCAAGAAAAAATTCACAAGGTGCGACTGGAGCCTGGGCTCAACGTCATCACTGGCAAGTCATCCACTGGAAAAAGTGCGATCCTGGAAATATTCGACTATTGCCTCGGCAGCACCGAAGACACAATTCCGGTGGGCACGATCACTGAGCGCGCAGAGACATTTTTCATTGCGTTGCAATTTCCCAGCTACTTCATCGTGGCCGCACGCAAGAAAAAATCCGACCGCTGCTTTTTGCTTGAGGTGCAAGGCTCCGACCCAGATCAATTGCTCCAACTAATCGAGCAACCCAAGGCCTTCTTCGATCCCAAGCACTACATGCCACTGGCAGACTTCAAGAAAAGCCTCGGGCGCTATTTTGCGATCACGCTGGAAAACATCGACGAAGACCCGTACCTGAAAGCGGCCGGCCGCAACAAATCTGCCACTCCATCGGTACGCAGTTTTTCCTCCTTCATGCTCCAGCATCAAAACCTAGTGGCCAACAAACACGCGATTTTCTACCGCTTCGATGAGAAGGAAAAACGTGACCAGGCGATCAATCACTTCAAAATTCTGATGGGTCTTGTGGACGAAGCTTATTTCGATCTGTACCGGGATCATGAGGTTGCCAAGCACGAACTCAAAAAAATCCAGGCGCAGATTCCCAAGCAAGCTCAGCGCAAAGAAGCTGCGATCGCTCGTTACAACCGTTACCTGACCGAATTCAAGTCCCTGGCAGGTCTTCCTCTAGTCGATGCCACGGCTGAGGACATCTACAGCAAACCCGCGACGATGCTGAAGATGATTTCCGGGCGTTCCGTCAAAATAGACGTGCTCTCAGATCAGGTTGAAATGCGTCGGGCTGAACTTCACTCTCAACGAATTGCTGCGCTGATCGAAAAGCGCAAGCTGCAGGGACAGATGAGGCTGGTCACTGAGTCTCTGACTTCTGCAACACAATTCAGCTTGAGTATGACCGCTGAGACACTGCCCGACTCCATTGAGCTGTCCGAAGCTCATTGCCCGCTTTGCGAGACTCACACCAGCACCCCCGCTATGGAAGCCAACAAGCTCGTAGGTGCTATCGAGTGGTTGAATGACGAGCTCAAGCTGTCCGCCTATGCCCGGGAGAGTTTCGCTGCAGAGCGCCGAAACATTCAGGACGCGCTCGATAAGGCGAACGCAGAGCTGCGTCGTATCCAGGCCGACATCCAGCCACTCGATGAAGAAATTGCCAAGCTCAAGACATCCAAATCGATCGATGAGCAGGCCACCAAGGCCAAGCTTCGGCTTGAAATCGCCATTCAAGATCAGTTGGACAAACCTGAGTCGGAGCTGGCGACTGAAGAAAAAAAACTGCGCACTGAGGTTGATCGCCTGGCCGGTCTACTTGAGAAATACGACATCAAGGACAGGTTGAAAACGTTAAGCAATGAGATCGACGCCAAGATGTGTGAGCTTGGCAACCACTTCGATTTCGAGGAAACGTACAAGCCTTCGAAGCTGCGCTTTGACGTCGAAACGTTCGACCTTTGGTATCAGCAGAATCAGAACACTCGGGTTTACCTACGCTCGATGGGCAGCGGTGCGAACTGGTTGTACTCTCACCTCGCCTTGTTCATGTCCCTGCACTACCAGTTCGCGGCGCTGTCGAACAAAGGGTGCAAGATCCCACCGATACTGTTCCTTGATCAGCCCACCCAGGTGTACTTCCCTGCCTCACTGGATGACGCAGAGGATTTTGATGCTCAAGAGCTTTCAAAACAGGCCAAGCGTGAAGACGCAGTCGACGCAGACATGAGTGCTGTGACCAACATGTTCACTCAGTTGGCCAAGTTCTGTGATGAAACCGGCAAGAAGACAGGCGTAACTCCGCAAATCATCATCTCGGATCATGCAGATAGACTGACCCTAGGCGAAGGTTACAAGTTTCCGGACTATGTCCGGGCTACATGGAGAACGCGGGGATTCATCGCCGACTAGTAGTCTTCATCCTGAAGGGGGGGATTTACTCCCCCGCTTCCTGATCAGGCCACAGTAGTTGGTGCATCAATCATTACGCCTGAGACCGGCGGGAAGAAATTCCTCTCATCCAGCTCATCGATACTCAGCCTGTTACCAGAGCTGACAACGTCAAAGCCCAAACGCGGCGCCTGATGTAATAAAGAACATTCAACGACTTGCCACAGGCGTGCTTGCGACCGGATAGGACAAAAAAATCAGGTAGCCCACACGTCGACGTGCCGGCCACCGCGCTTTTCCATTACGTTGCTCCTCAGATGTGTTGACCGGCTAAATCCAGCTTTTTGAGATATTCGCGCAGCGGGTCGAATCCAGATAGATTCCCGACCTACTTACCTTTGGTGTCCATGGTGCCCGCAGCCGTATTGACCAACAGCGGCAGCACTACCGTCATCATCACAAGTGCCCTGCTGGATGCGCTGATCACCCCGCCCCTACTCTGCACAATTACTGGCGATTACCGAAATATCTGCTTCAAATATTGGTAATGTGCTTTCGACGGCGATCCGTACGGTGCTGATCGTTCCCTTTATAGATCTCCCACTGCTTCAGGCTAATTGCGGCCTAAGCCGCGTCCGCGGTAGCAGCTAGCTCTGTAAAACCATGGTTTACTAAGACTGCTAATACCATCGAATCCGGCGAGCGAAACATCTAAACCCGCACGCTACTGATTTGGCCAGCCTGCCGCCTCCGCACTAAAACCGTCCGCGTACTCCCGCTTGGGTGCATTGCTATCTCTCATCTCGACTCCCTATACATCTGAAGCTTCTAACTTGTTACCGTACGTGGAATCGAGGCAGGGTCAGTTTGTTCACGCTCAGCGATACAGATGCCTACCCATCGATATTTTCCTCCAGTCAGGACGGGAGACGTGGAAAGGCGCGAAACGGCAACTGCGATGTATCGCTTGCCGCAACATCACGATCAAAGTCCGCACGCGTATAGTCGCGCGGGTAATAAGAGAAGCTCTTCAGGTAGAAATATGCGTCTGCATCCATGTAGCGCCTAGACAACTCCAAGCTTGCGGCCTCAGCCGACTTTGCGTCGAAATCATGGCTGAGATGAATCATTGATATCCCGCTGTCGTTCGCGCTCCTTGGGTCGACCGGCGCAGCACCGCTCCTCGACCATTCACGTAAAAGAATGTCCGCAGTTTTCGGTGGGCCATAGGCCACGACCGGGCCAACCGAGACACCGGTAATCGAACCCTTGTGATCATCGAGAAACGAACGCGTTTCTTCTAAAGTCTTGGTCGTTTCCCCGGCATAAAGCAAGACATTGACTTTGGCGGCGATGCCGTGATCGCTACATGCCTTGAGCAAAGTAGACGCTCGCTCTAAGTAGCGATCCGGATTGGGCGATTTGCGCATGTTCATGATTTGCGTCGGCGACGCTGTTTCGAGCCCGAGATCGAGTACCTTCATACCTGCCTCAGCGAGACAGGCGATCGTTTCAGGCGTGAGCGCATCGACGCGGCTTTCCGTCCGCCACTGGACATTGAGGCCCGCTGCCCGAAAGGCATTCGCTAGGCCTGTTCTCCATTTCTCATTAGGCGCGAACATCGATGACTGGAAATAGGGTCGGATCTTGCTGTCACCATACTGGCTAGCGACCGCTGCAAATGCACTGGCAATCTGCTCCGGCGCACGTAGTTTCTCAAGCCGGATATCTCGCTCCTCGCAGAAGGCGCAGCCCATTCCGCACCCGCGCGATGCCTCAATACTCGGTTGATAGCGCTCGAAACCTGATATCAAGGGATGCTTCAGGACGAAATCTGGTGTTGGCGCAGGCAGGCGGCGCAAGTCCGGCGTGCTCGTGAGGAGGCTTGCTATAAGCGGTTCTGCCAGCCCTGGGACGAGCAGGTTCGCTTCGGGCAGTTTCGCATGCAACCAGTCAGGATCCGGCCCAACTACCCAACGTCCCCCAACAATGATTTTGGCGTCTGGATCAATGCTACGCACCAGCCGGCAAAAAGTCTGCGCCCAAGGAAGAGCATAGAAACTGGGAATGGATAGCATTATTGGCAACCGAGACGGAAATACGCCTTCTTCGAGCAGCACGCCAAGCACCTCGGCGGGTTCGCTGTGCTCGCCATGCAACAGCAGGGTCTCGGTCCCCATGGCATCCAGGATCGTTGCCAGCGATAATGCACCGTAGTTGAGATATAGCTGCCGGCGCGCAAGCATATGATCGCGCTTCTTCGGCGATAACATACCAGCAGATACGAATGCAACCGAATTCGAACGCTTCATTAAGTACCACTTCCTTGTGTTTGAGCAGAAAGGACGCACATGCCATTTATAAGTATCGAGGGCATCGACGGCAGCGGAAAGACCGAGCAGGTTAAGCTACTTGTTGAGCATCTGAGAAGCGCCGGTCAATCGGTGCTACAGACAAAGGAACCGGATGGTGGACAACTGGGTGCGGAAGTGCGGGCGATACTGACACGACCCGACCGCCGACTCGATCCCGTAGAGCAGCTCTTGCTGGTGAGCGCTGCTCGTTTTGATCACGTACAGAGTATTATCCGGCCAGCATTAGCGAATGGCCAGTGGGTCATCTCCGATCGCTTCATCGATTCGACTTACGCGTTTCAGGTTGCGGTATCCGATGTCGACCTGCACCAGTTGTTCCGGTCGACCCGCGACATCGTCGTGGGATCCACACTCCCCGATCTGACGATCATCCTCGACCTTCCGATCGAGGTCGCAAGGAATCGGCGGGGCCAGCGTCACGACGGCGTTGCCGACCCGGCGGAAGCGACGCGGGATTTCGCGGCCATCCAAGACGCGCTACTAACGGTGGCACTTGAGAACCCGAGACGCTGTCATTTAATTGACGCGGACCAGTCGCCAAGTGCGGTTGCACGCGATATCTGGCAATTGGTCGAACCTTTTCTGCGAGACTCTCCGGCAACGCACTAAACGGCCGTGGCACGTCGCCTCAGATCTACTAATACCCGGAACACTTCATGAATCCACAAACCCGAAATCTGCTTATCCAGCGTGTGATTGACTCGCTTGGCATCTTAGCACCTGGCTCTATCTTCGAGCGTTTTGGGGTCATCCTGATTGAGCGAATGAACGATGTCAGGTTGGTGCAGCGCGGTTCGTCAGTAGGTGGCAGCCCCGTCGGGGGAGCGCTGGATGCCGTTTCCGAAGATGGCCGGATCGTCGTCGAGGCGTCGATCGTGAAGGGTTATTTTTCGGGCGCAATGAAAAAGCCTTGGAGCGATCTCGACCACACTCTCGCGCTGGCACCATTGCCCAAGACATCTATCTGCTGAGTTCGCAGCGCGCAGAAACTGGCGTGATCGAAGCGATGGTAAATGCGGCCCTCCAGCAGGATCGCATGGTCGGGCGACGCCTCCACCTGATGGACAGCCGCGCTATCGCCGAGGCCATCATTGACACGCTGATGCTACGGGACGACGCGATCGACGACCTGGCCCAACATCTACCCGTCCTTGCCGAGATCCGCGATGACCACCCCGCATCATTGAACGCTCCGCCGCTGAGCACGCTTTATGTTAAGAATGAAGCGATTGACGCAGAACTGGACAGGCTCCTAGAAACAGCCCCGTGTGTCGAGATCGGCGGCATTGGCGGCATTGGCAAGTCACAAGCCGCAGCCGCCTGCCTACTGCGTAGCGAACGCCGTTTCGAGTACAGGTTTTGGGTCAGCGGTCGCGACATCGACAGTGTCGAACGGCTCTCGTCGGTTCCGGTCCAGCGCGGCGGTGCCGAGCGTAACGTCAGTGCGCTGCTGCGCAGGAACCGCACATTCCTAGTCGTAGACGATGCAAACCCGAGCCTCGTGGTCGAACAGTTAGCCGCATTATGTGGACCGAACTCTCGGATTCTGATCACCCGGCAAAACCCGTCACCTGGAGCGTTCGCTATGCCGACTATGAAAGAGCTACAGGCTCGCGAATTGCTTGGTAAGGGGCTTGATACCCAGCCATCTATGGAGGAGTTCCAGACGATCTGGGGCGCAGTCGGCGGTCACCCTCTGAGCTTGGTGATGCTTAATGCCGCTGCGCACGAGGGCGTGTCGTGGAACGAACTAGCCGAGGACTGCGCTAATGTCGCTAATCTTCAAATTGACGGCGCACGGCTCGCTGACCGTATTCTCGGACGGCTGAAACCGGCGTTAGGGGAGGAGCTGTGCCTGTTCCAGTGGGCAGGCCAGAGTCACTGCGATCGCGCGTTCTTCAAGTACGTTGTCGGAACGTTGCGCTTGAGATCATTCGAACGTCATGGACTTACCGCGCCCGAGAGCGAAGCGTCGATCCGCATCCACGATATCGTCTTTACGGCCCTGAACTCGTTGAATTGGCTAACCGACGAGAAGTCACGACAAATCGACGCTAAGCTCGAGGCGTTCATTCTCAGGCAGATCAGTGAGGACGGACACGGCCTACAACTGATCGCATCGCAGTTGAAGGGCAAGATCGCCAGCAATGTCGAGAATGGTGATCGACGGCCGGCTTTCCTATACGCCTTGTCGATGGTCTGGATGGGTAGCGCCATTAAGATCCATTTGCTGCCCAACCCAGTAGAAGAGGCACAGCGGCTGAAGTCTTTGGGCGCGACCAACAACGACGTGGCCATCCTGGTAGTCCTCGAGTCGATCGAAGCAACGGAACGCTATCTGCGTCAAACGGCAGGGAACGCGGCTGCCGTCAAATGGTTAGGAACGGTCGTGCAAGCCTATGGCGACCTTGCAACCATGGCAGACCTTGGTGCCCGTCAAGCCGCTGAAATCAAACACCACCATGCAAAGACTCTTCGCGGCTTGGGGAAACATGCTGAAGCCGAACGCTTGTTCGAGGAGGTAGTAGCCAGCCATTCGCTGAATGACGCCAAACTTCAACTGATAAGGTTTGCCGGTTTCAGGGATCAAAGCTATGAGACGGCTAAGCAATATGCGTCAGAGATCATCGCTGAGAAGCTGGACACCGGCAGCGTGTCTCCCTCACTGCTGATGGCACTAGGTGACGCGCTCAATGGTGCGCGTCAATCCTGGGCGGGCGAACTCATCGAACAGCATGAAGAGCTGTTTCTTTCGGAAGCGCTGTACAGTGCAGCCATCGGTATACCGCAAGGCTATCACTCTGTCGCGAGCTTCGTCCGTGCGATGGTCTGGCACGCACCGGAGCGGGTCGAAAGCGTACTGGCGCGCCTGCCCGAACCAACGCCATTGATGCTGGACGATGACCAGAGCCGCGGTTCCTATGCGGAGATCATGCTGCTCGCAGCGGGCGCCGACGACAAACCCGTTTACCTGAACCGTGCTCTAGAAGCTTTTGAGACGCTGAAAGCGCCGGCCCCCTATCAGAAGCGCAAATGGGGCGAGACGCTTTACAAACTTGGTCGCTACGCGGAGGCGGAGACTATCCTCGAGACTATCAAAGACAAGAGCGGCCGGATCTGGTTGGCTCATAATCTGTCACAGGTGAAACTCGAACTGGATAAGTTCGAGGAAGCTCTTGCTCTCATTAATGAGTCCATTGCGGGGGCGATCGGCGTGAACAAAAAATACCGCAGCAGCTTCCTTCTGCAGCGCGTCAAGGTGAAGATCAAGCTAAAACAGGATCCAGCCGGAGATATCGCCGAGGGCCATCGATACACAACCAACCCGGGCCTTCTCGATCAGTTTTCCGCGTTCTGACCTTAGCGTGCCCGAGCTTTGAACTCAGTTCAGGGAATAGGTAACTCCGAACTGGATGATAAAACGAGCGACCATGCTGCGCATACCAACAGAGTTGATGGGCGTGGTGCCGCAAAACGCAGACGGGCAAGACGTGACGTGACGTGACTCAGGCATTGACTATAAATTATTAGCTTGGGCCAAGGCAGGCGAGGCTGCTGCAGATCAATGAATGGCTGGGCCGAGCAGTAATCTGCTTTACCCCGTTCGAGGTGCATGACGGCAATGGAAACTGAGCCAGCATAGACAGAAAAGCCGCCCTCTTTGGTGGCTTGTTTAGGCGGGGCTCTGTGATAGAGGCCTAGTTCCGAGGCACCTTACATTGCTGCCTCTTCCTCGGCTGTGGTTCCGCACCACTCACAGCTGTCGCCGAAGGATTCGTCGTAGGCTCCTTGGCTGACAATTTGACCATCCTCCTTGGCCAAGGAGTCCTGTTCGACGCAATCATTACACAGGGTCACGGTCGGGTATTGTTCGGCTGCACGATCGGACTGCATATCTCCAAAGACGGTACATGTTTTCATGGATATGGCTCCTAGATCGTGATGGCCCAGTGTAGCCACATTTGCGGCTTCGAGGACACCGGGCTTTGATAGTCTGTTGAAACCCATTCGCGCCTACCGTCCCCCCGGGCTACGTAGACATCTCTTTTCCTTGAATTTGATTCCGACCTCAAAAAAAGTCCATTCAGATGCTCTTTCGCCCAAATGCCAGCTCTAGTGACCTTTAGGATTAGCCAAAGCGAATGCCCGCTCGCCGAGTGTAGTCAATAGTGAAAATCCACTGTGGATCGAAACACAGGCGCTCAAACACTCCCCGTCGTGCGCTACCTTAGAACTTAATACTCATCACGACGCGACTAGGAACCATGGAATGAATCGCAAGCAGTTTCTGGAACAGCCGGACGTGCTCGGCCTCATCGAGTGGCTAATCGAAAACCTCCCCACTTTACCAGTGCATCTGAAGGTCGCGCGCAGCAGGTTCGTGCGCAAAGCGATCGACTGCAAGGTTCAAGGTATCGAAGCGGTTCAGGCGGAATATCAGTGGGGCGGGAACTGGGAGACGGTCAAGGCGGAGCTGCGCCGGCTGCGCATTCGCTTGCGCCTGGCGGTTCGCGCCCGCGATGAGTTCGCCACGCATGGGGCCTGCGAAGCGATTCTAGCGTGGGGAAATGTCGATGGCGCCGTCGGATTCCTCAAGGAGCAAATGCACGACAAGAACTTGGTGAATTACCTAAAGCGGTGCCAGGCGCTTCTCGCGCTGGACCGCACGCAGCAGCTCAACCACCTCACCAAGCAGAACATCCTAAGATTCGACTCGGGCATGACTAAGATCCATGCCCTGCTCGACACCACTGGCTCTCCCATCTATGACGGCCGGGTCGGTGCCGCCATCGCGCTGCTCTACCACCTGTACCGCCAAGGCACCGGCACCACTGCGCCGCAGACACTGGACTTCGCCTGGGGGCCGGGGATCGGCGACCAGATTCGAAACCCAAAACACTTAAAGCTTGGCTACAACGGTACACCGCAACTCTCCACCACCAGTCGCCACCTTTGGGCACGGCGCCAGCTCCAATTAGGTTGGATCATCCGCGCGGTACTAGAAGGGTCCGAACTATTCGCCAAGCAGCCCCAACTGGTAGACCGCTGCCACGCCTTTGAAGCTGGATTGTTCATGATGGGCTATGACCTACGCAGTCTAGTCCCCGACGGCTATACGATCCCAGTGCCGCCCAAGCCTAACTACCGGGTACGCAGGATGACCCGAGCGACCTGAGATAAACAAACTGATGGTTACCTGTATGTAGTTCAATAAGCGGGAAAATAGTCTTAAACACTCAAAAACGTCAGGACCTGAAGAAAAAAGACCACACAAGATTGGTAAAGAGACTACGCGTGAGCGCCAAAGCCTACGTCCACCCACGCGGAAGCCGTGAAAATTCCACCCAGAGCCAGTAGTTTTGTAGGGGTAAAAACGATCAAAAATAAAAAAGGGTCACGAGATAAAATCTCGCAACCCCTTGAATTATATGGTCGGGACGGAGTGATTCGAACACTCGACCCCTAGCACCCCATGCAAGCGGACTGCTCTACAGCCCGCCAAACCAGAGGCTTCGCGCCGGGCGCTCGCTGCAACGATGCCTAACTGTGCGCAACCGCGTTTTACAAAGTCACTCGGAAAGTCACTGAGCCTTTTTGGCACCCTCCCGGCGTCCTGCCGACTGAACACCAATCCAAAACCCTACAGCTCGTCGCTTCACGCTCGCCCGTCCTGCCCGCCTCGATTACTGTATATGCAACCAGTATTCAGCAAGGCATTCCCGTGGATCCCCTCTATATAGAAGACACCGACGACTGGCTCGGAACCCCTGAGCCTCTTGAAACCTGCCGTCACCAGCTCAGGATGTACGAAAACGAATTCGAGGCGCTCACCATTCAATTGGCGCGAGCTCTCGATAACGTGCAGGGATTGGTGCAGGAAAACGACCAGCTCAAGGCTGAATTGAAGAAAGCCCAATCCGACGTTGCCCGGCTCCACTGCCAAACAAGTGAGCAAGCTGGCCAGCTCAGTAGATTTGCCAACATCGCCCATCAGGCCGACGTCTTGTTTCAGGAAAATCAACGCCTGCTCAGGGAGCGGCGCGATAGCGAGGAAGAATGATCGCGCTTACGGGACATCCTTGAAGAAGATGTGGTGCCCGAGCTTCAAGGTCTGCTTGGCCTTCGCCGACCAGGCCGGCGCCCTGATGCTGGTGGCGTAGTAGTGCGTGGCGCCGCCGGTTGGATCTGGAACCTTGCCATCGATCACTTGGTCAGCAGCGATCCGACATTGCGCCAGCTCGCGGATCGGGATCTGTTTCACGCCGATCAGGAACTGATAGTTCGGGTCGGTCTTGTTCCAGCAACTGAACTGGTATGGCTTCTGGCAAACACCGGCATAGCCCTCCCCCCACCACGATTTCTCCTTCCCATCAAACACGCGGTTGCGGATCGTCCAGGCGACGGCGATCTGGCCGGCCGTTCCTTCTCCGCGCGCTTCGCCCCAAATCGTGCGGGCGAGGATGTCTCGGTCTTTCTCAGTAACAGGCATCACTTTTCTCCAGGCAAAAAAATACCCGCTCAATGGCGGGTTGCTGAATCGTTTACTGATTTACGCCGGGCGAACCGGGCGGTGTGCGGAATCAGGGAAGTCTGGTGCTCCATCGACCCAGGCGCGGATCTTTACCCGGTAGTCGCGCCACTCCTTCGATGTGCCAGGCAGCGCTGTCGGATCCTCGTCTTCTATGGCTGTCAGTTGGTTGGCGATGAGCGACATTTCCGTAGCCTGCCATTCGACTTCATCGACCATCTGCTTTTCCCGAAGCCTGATTGCTTCCTGGGCGTCGTATGCCCACTGAGGGACATCGTCATACAAAGCCTCACCCTCCTCGGGCTGGTAATCATCACTTCGCATGATGAATGAACCGTCTTCACGGATTGCGTAGGGCATCGTTTTCCCCTCGGTTAACGTTCAAAAATATAGCCTCGGCCATATAGCGAAGATGTGGCCGTGACCCAGACAATGTACTGGCCAAGAGTCGCCGCCTCTCGCGAAAGCGGAAACTGAACGGAGTTGGTGCCCGAAGCCTGAACACCCCAGTTCGCCCCCCCTGACGCAGAAGCTTGCTCAGCCACCGTGAAATTTATATTGGCGCCACTGGATGTTGCTATGGCCCATGTACTGACTTGCTTAGGGAAGACAAGATCGCAGTTTGTGACGGTGGGTGATGTTCCAGCGAACGACGCGAACAGCGTAAAAGGCGCGGTACCCGGCGTGCCCTCAATGTAAGTCATCGTAGAAATCTGTGGGTCGTGCTTGAACTTGTAAATCTGAGAGCCTGCACTCGCCAGTACGCTGCCCACGTACCGGCGAGAGGCATCGCCAGTTTTCTGGTACACCGACCCGCCCACCTTTGCCGGAACCACCGTGGAAAGCTCGATATCGCCAACGCCTGCGTTGTCATAGAGGTAGGCATGGTGAAACGTCGACGCGGTCAGGGTCAGTCCGGTGAGGACCTTGTCGGACGCCAGCCTCACCACCTTTCCGGCACTGTTGATGAATGCGGCGCCTGCCTCGATTGTCAGGCTGTTCCGGCCGGTGTAAACCAGTCGAAGGCCGTCAATGTAGCCCTTGCCAACACCGATCGAGGCAGCAGTAGCGGCGGATGCGGCAGCATTCGATTCGGAGAGTGCGGCGGCGTTTTTGGATGACAGGGCGGCGGCAGCCGAGCCACTGGCATTCGTTTCAGAGGTGGCTGCGGCGTTCTTGGAACTCAGCGCCGCTCCTGCCGAGGAAGATGCATTCGTTTCAGAAGTTGCCGCAGCGTTCTTGGAAGCCAAGGCGGCGGCGGCTGAGCCGCTGGCACCTGAGGCAGATGTCGCAGCTGAATCCTTTGAGGCGGATGCTGCGTCGGCTGAATCCGCAGCTTGCTGAACGCTTTCCTCTAGGCCATCCAGCGCGTCCCCGACTTCAAGCGAAGCCTGGCGCAGGGCGTCGGCGGTGTCCTTCACGTAGCCCTGCATCGGCGCAAGAGCGTATGCGCCATCCGTGCTGGTCGCCCCCTGATAATTCGGCGCAATCGCCAGCGCGGTGTCGCTGGCAATGTTGATGACTTCATACCATTTGCCGTCTGGCCCACGAAAGGCATCACCGACTCGGCCGTTTTTGATGAATGCAGTGCCGGCACCGATCACGGTGTCGGAATTTTGGACGACAGAGACCGTTCCTGTTTTGTACCAGGTCATTGAATAACTCCAGAAAAATGAATCAGGCCAGCAATTTGGCGCAGAGGAACGGCCGATGGCCTTGGTCAGTCCAGGCAGTGCTTGCCAGGCTGTACATCAGGATTCGGCCACCGCCGTAATCAACGCCCAGCGCGCAACCGCCACCCGTTGAATCGTTGTGGCAGTTCATCGCAAAGGGATTCAGGGAAATGTATTCATCGGCGCCAAGAGCCTTGCCAATCGACCAAATATAGCGACGGCCAACGGTCAGCTGCTCGAATCCGGCATAAGTCCAATTTCCGGCTGCGAACGTCACAACCACCGCCGGTGCCCCGCTGTCATAGACAAGCGTCCCGCCTCCATCCCAAAGACGCAGGCCGTAAGCCGCCGTCCCCATCGAAGCCCAAGCTGCGACGAAATACAGACCGCTGAGGTTTGCGTCGACGACCGAAGCCTTCATCGAGAAGCCCGTCCAGTTCCCCGGACCACCGTTGAACCAGACCGATATCGGAACCTGAATCGCCCCAGTTTGGTTTGGCCGGATGAATACAATAGGGGGGTCTTGACTCGTTACCGCGCGAGCAAAGGTGCCGGTGACGTTGGTACTGCCGGAATACGAACCCTTGGTCAGCATGCAAAGCCTTGGCGCGTCCGAATCGATCTGCACGAACTGGTTGTCGTTGATGCTCTGAAAGCCATAACTCATGTCGAGTACCTGATCGCGTAGCCCTTGGCGACAATTCTCGACTGAAGCGTCGAGGCGCCGGATGAAGGATTTTTCGGGCGCACTACGACCTGCCCGACTGATGGCGTGACATAGGGATACGACTTCTGGTTACCGGAACCATCTGTCTCCGACGATTGCACGTCCTGCACCCTCGTCGGGATGATCATGAACACGCAGTTCGCCGGGTTGAAGCCCGGGATGCTGAATGTGTAACTGGGCACCGCCCCGCTGAAATCGATCACGCCCTGCCAGATCACCTGGTAGGTGAACGTGGTCGTGTCCATGGATAAGTTGCCATTCTCGTCAAAGACCCTAGCTCCATAAGTCATGCGTCGAGATCTCCAAGCTGGACACGTTTCACGCCATTCTGATCAAACACCTTGATAGCTCGGTTTGTGATAGTTAAGCGGCCGCCGCCTGGTGCTGGGCCGTTAAACTCCAAGTTACCGGCTTTGTCCAGGCGCCACCCAAGGAAGCCAGCTATGAAATTGTCTGACTGAATGAACGAGCCAATTTTGGCGTTAACGATTGATCCATCCTTTACCAGAAGCGTGTTGATGAACACTTGCCCGCCCTCTACCGCAAACGGCACTGCGACGGCGCCGCCGGCAATGGTGTTGACCACCGCGAACCGGTCGGCGCTGACAATGAACTGGCTCTGGAAAACCCCACCAATGTTCTCGATCCCCAGGCCGACCCCCGCAGTGACGTACTGACCGCTCGCGTTGACCGACATCTTGACCGACCACATCGTCCTTAGATTGCCATCAAGATCTGCAAAGGCCTCTGCAGTTTCCTGAATCGCCGAGGTGTTCTCGCCGACGGTGGCCGTCAACTGAGTGAACTTCTGCGCCGTTGCCGATTCGTTGGTAACGACCGTCTGCTCCAGTTCAGTGAGGTTTGCCGTGTTCTCGCCGACCTTGCTGTCCAGGGTCGTCAGCCGCTGCGTCGTCGCCGTGTTCTGCGTCGTCCGGACTTTCACCTCCTGGGCAAAACTGGTGGTGGCGTTCCAGCCGCGCAGAGCATCGAGCGCGTCGCCCTCCCCGCTGTCATCACGGGAGGCTGCCCGCAGGGTCTGGAGCGCAGTCGCCTGGGCGGTCACCACGCCGTCGATCTCGGAGATGTCAGTGGTATTTGTCGAAACCTGCTCCGCAAGACCATTAGCTGTCTCAAGGAGGTCGCCAACATCTTCCCAATAAGCAGGATTCGGCGGGGGCGTATCAACAGGCACGGTCTGAAGAGCCATATAAATCTGGCCATTCTCGACGATCATCTGACCCTTGAGATAAACCTGATCAGGCTCATAACCCTTCAGCCCGTCGAGCGCATCGATTTGATCTTGAAGCCCTGGGATCTTGTCGATTTCGCTCAGGACATCCTCACCCAGCTCAGTTCGCGTTATCTTCCCGAGCAGCGCTGCGAGGTACGCCGACACATCGTTTGACGTCTGTGCTGGAACGTAGAGGAACGAACTTTTTCCGTAGGCATTCGATGATCGAATGAAGTAGTAGTAGTTCGTCCAGAAGCCCAGCCCTGTGTGGGTGAAAGTCAGGCCCTGCCCCAGATATTCCGCATCATCCGACGTAGCTGTCGGCGATGTACTGAAGAAATACTCGTAGGTGCCGCCGTTCAGGCCATTCTGAGCGTTGTGCGGGATCAGCACCATGTTGTCGATCGAGGACTGCACCACGCAGCTTTCCGGGATGGGCGGCCCATTGATGCTGACGGTGATCGTTGCCTCACCAGACCGCGCCATCGGACCGACTGCGGCTACGCTCATCGTGTAGTTGCCAGACGGAAGGCCGTTTATGGCGATCTCCGTCGAGGTGGCAGGCACATTGTGCGACTGCACCGCTTTCGCGCCCTGCCGGACGATGACGACGTATTCCTTCACGATTCCAGTCGGAGGCAGCCACGACAGCACACCCTGAGTTACTTCGGCCGTGGTGTCCTGCGTCCACGTCAGAGCGGTCGGCGTACCGAGACCACCCGCCGGCAGGCTGATAAAACCGATCGGGTTGTACGGCTGGCCCACGGCATCATCGAAGATGGCCGCCTCGTATTGCTTGACTTGGACGGTGCAGCCCTCGCTGTCGCCCATTGACCAGTCCGAGACAATGAACTCGCCAAGAATGTTCAGCGACGGAAGATTTACGCGCACCACCCGACCCGGCCGGCAGTTGTAGCCCGAGAAGTTCATCGGAATACTGATCGCGCCACCAGCGCGGCGCCTGCGCAGCTCCATATTGGCCAGGCGCTGCGCTTGATACGGATCGGTGACGTAGGAGTAAGTCAGCGTTTCCGCTGCCTCCCCGCCGTCCTCGACGATCCACTCATCGACACTGATCTCAGGGTAATCCGTCTCAGTCCAGGACTGCGATGGATCGATAAATGTGCCGCGAACGGTATTGATTGCTGAATCATTGGTCGGCTCGGTGCTGCCGGTGACCGTGCCGATCACCATGTCTTCGGTGATCTCGAAATCGTACGGTCCGTAGTAAGCACCCGCTTGGAACATCCAGCGGCCGCCCACGCGGATCAAGTGCCCGCCCGACGCGGCTTCCAGCTTCTGCAGCACTCCCGTGCGCTGCTCGTCCGCACCGATCACGCAGCCAGTCCTGTAGCGCTGGCTGACCGAGCCGTCAGCATTCGTCAGCGCTTCATCGCAGACGTTTGCCGCGCTGGCGAAAGTTTCAAAAACAATCTCGCTATCAGGAACGCCACAGCGCGCGCGCAAGAACCACAGCAGGTGCAGTGCGGTGTTGCCGGTGTACACAGCGGTGCCGGTACGCGGATCGTAGATATCGTTTCGGCCCCGCACAACAAACCGGGCATCCGGAATGCCTGAGGGGAATTTCTCCGCGCTGTACTGCAGTGAAACTCGGACAAAAGAAAGGCCACGCCCGATTTGGCTGTCTTTCCAGTCGGGGCAGTGCGCCTTCAGGAAAGCATTCACTTGTGTAGGGTTTACGACCAGCTCAAAAGTTGCCTGTGCGCCGTAGCTGCTGATGTCCTCCTCACCAAGATAAATGTTCTCGAGCGCCGCTATCGGCCCCTCGCAAAGCACATATACGAGGTGAAGCCATTCGCCCTCCCCTTGAGCGCCAAGCTCTTCCTGCGCCCAAACCAGAACACCGCCGGTGGAAACCCGTCCGAGGATGAAGCGCACCGGGGCTTTCGAAGACCGTACGGTCTGCGCCGACGGCTCGTTGTCGCGGAGCGGTGACTTGGTGTTGAGCTTTTCCTGCTGCTCCGATGCGTAGAAGGCCAGCGCAGCGCCGGCGACCGCGCCCCACGGGCCGCCTTGGGCAAAACCAACAACTGCACCAACCACTACCGAAGCAAGTTTTCTGACGCCGCCGCTCATTCAACCCTCCATGCGGCCAATGGCTCGCATACGACACGGGCTGCGCCGTCGTCGGTTGTTGCCCAATAATCGCCAGCCCAGAAAACAGCCATGCTTCGGCCGCCGGGTGCGTCGTACAGCACCACGTCTCCGCGCTGAATGAACGTCAGCGGTACCCTTGCAAAATGGGCATCCCACGCCGCCTCAAGGCTGCCGTGCTGCTTTTTCAGCTGCCGCTTGGCGCCGGTTTCCGTGGTGTATTTGCCGCGATAGTTCTCGGCCGGATCGACACCACAAGTCGCCGCCGTGCAGTCGGCTGCGAACAGGCAGCAGTCAAATTCGCCCCATGAAAAAGGCCGCTCCTGGGCGGCCTTGATCGTTTCGTTCAGACGGGTTGTCCAGTCTCGGTAGCGCATGGCTAGCTTCCATAGGTGAATGTCGGTGCGTCCTTCTTCGAGCCCCAGTAAATGGGCCACTCGGACATTTGGGCGATGGCGTAGAAGAACCGGTCGCCCTGATGGCGCGCGCGGTGGTTTTCGTCGGTGAATCGTTCGGTACCGGTGCGACTCCACTCGGCCATGCGATCGATAACTGGGACGGTGATGCTGTTGCCGTCCTCTCCATTACCGGCGAAGGAGAACTTCGCAGCGTCCATCCGGCCGGAGAACAGAATGTCCGCTGCGTAGTTGCCGGCCTCGTCGAACACCACGAACATGACTTTGGCCATGCGGCCTCGGCAGCCTCGCACGTTCGTCTCGGAGAGGATGTAGGCGTCCAAGCCACTAAGGGTAAGCTCGACCGACATGGGCGAGCCGGAGTTGTCGCTTTCCTGCGACTGGCTGACCTGGCCAAAGTTGCCCACCCCCTGATAGGTGATGCCGTCGACCACCAGATCACCGGTACCGGTGTGCGCGAAGACCATGCCGTCGACGAAATCGAGTTGCACCGCGTACACAGGCATGAAGCGGCCCGTGGCGATGATGTTCACGACACTCTGGCTGAACGGAAATGCTGAGGGCATCAGAACGCCTCCCTGAATTGGTAACTGCCGTTCGCGATAACCGGCTTAATGGACATCGCCCACGTATCGGTGGTCATGCGCATTTCCGAATACGGATTGAGGTATTCGACAGCGGTGCCGGCGGTGAGCGTCTTGCGGATGCGCTTGTTGACTGACACCGTCACCCTGCCCTGCGCGTTCGCCGATGCAGGATCGGTAACCTCGAACATCTCGCCCGCGATGGTGATGTAGTCGCCGGCGCTGAAAGCTGGGGCATTCGCTGTTGCACCGCCGATAACCATCGAGCGGGCCTGCGCATTGCCGGTGACCACTGAAAGCGCTCCGACGCTGTTGGTGCGCTGGCGGGTGAACGCCGGCAGGTTTAATGTGCCCATCATGCCGTCGAGCTTCCCGAGGAAAGAGGTCAGCTGTCGCTCCTGCTCTCTGGTCAGCACTCCGAAGGTCAAGGTGCACTGCCAATACGCGCCCGGGTAGCCGACGATCTGCTGGGCGTTCGAGAGCGTCGAGGTGAATGCCCTGCTGTTGTTGACGATGCCCCACGTCATTTCTGACGGGCGCAGCGAAGCCGGCCACGTGAGAGCCATGCAGTACTCCTTAAATTGCTTAGCGCCGCGCGATCAGCTGGCGGATGGTTCCGTTCATTTTCAGGTCGCGCACGACCAGCTCGTAGCCGCCCTTGGCGCCCTGCATTGCGGCCTCTCGCACCATGTTGACGGTGGCGTCGTCTGGCGTGCCTTGGAAGCTGAAGCTCTGCTGGATGACCGGAGCAGCGGAAGCCCCCGATGAGATCGGAACGACATTGGAGGTAGATCCCGCAGCAGTAGCGCCGACGTAGCCGCCATCCGCGTACCCTTTGGCGTTCGCGTTCATGCGCTCAAGGAATTCTCGGGCGCCCGGCTGACTGACCGCTTCCTTGCGGACAACGAACTCGCCGCCGTGCACAACGCCCTTCGGCTCGAACTTGCCGCCGTCACCGGTATAGCCGCCGTCGGAGAAGCCGAACTTCGAGCTGTATCCGGCTGCCGATGCGCCGAGAGTGGAGGACGTTGCGCCCGCCGATCCGGCCGCGAGGCCGTTGCCGGCAGCAGCGCCACCGGCGGTCAGCCCGCTGAAGATCGTGCCGAAGATACCCACCGCCGCTTGTCGCACCTGGATGCGGATCAGGTCGGCGATGATGCCGTCGGCTAGATCCTTGAACGACAACTTGCCAGTCTTTACGAACTGGATGATGCCGTCTTCCATGTTGCTGAAGGCGTTGGTGAACAGGTTGCGGGTTTGGCCGGCGACATCGCGCGCCTGCTCCGAGTAGGTCTGAAACGCCGACGAAGCACCGAGCGCCCAGTCCGATTGGGCCTTGTCCACGTCCGTGTAGTACTGCTGCTGCATGGCGAGGCGGGTTTGCAGGGCCGAACGCAGGGCCTCGGTCTCCTGGTTGTACAGCTCGGTCTTGCTCGCCGACTTGTCGCCTTTGTTGTAGTCATAGGTCAAACGATCCATCTGCGACTGATACGACTGCTGGATTTGCTGCTGCTCCTGCAACCGCTGAAGCGCCTTATCCCCCAAGCCTGCGCCGGCCAACTTATCGTTCAACCCGCTTTGCGCAAGCTTGAGCTGTGAATTCAGATTCTCCTGGAATGCCAGCAGTTTCTGCGTCTGGTCAGCCGAGATCTTTTTGAGCTCGTTCTCTTTCTCCAGACCCGCGTTGCGCTTGAGTTGTGCCGTGATCAACTGCTGATTTGCCAAGAGCGACTGCTGATCCGCAGTCAGAGTTTTCTTTCCTTTGATATCAGCGAGCTCCTGCTCCCACTTGATCAGCGCTTGCTGCGCGGCCCCGAGCTTTTGAACGCCATCTCCTTGCGCCCCGATCAGAGAATTCTGCTGAAGCAATACCGCGTATTGCTGCTTGGCCTGATCGAGCGCTTTTATGCCGGCGTTTTCGCTGTAGGCCTTTGCCTTGGGCTGGCTCTTGTCGAACCTTGCCTGGATGTCGCCCACTTCCTTATCGATCGCCGCCTGTGACTTGCCGGCCTCAACGCCGACTTTCCTCGCCTCGGCAATTCCCAGCGCCAACTTCTTCTGATCCGACATGTTTTTGCTGGTAATTGAGGCCCACTTGCTCTCGGCAGCAATTCGATCTTGATTCTGGCGAGTTGCAGCGGCATCGATTTCTGCTTTTGATGCAGCGACATCACGCTGCTGCTTCAGCGACTTAAGCTGAG
Organism: Pseudomonas aphyarum; assembly: GCF_028657055.1. NCBI lineage: Bacteria > Pseudomonadati > Pseudomonadota > Gammaproteobacteria > Pseudomonadales > Pseudomonadaceae > Pseudomonas > Pseudomonas aphyarum. The sequence continues at coordinate 269,101 of NZ_JAMDGS010000007.1, read as the reverse complement.
CCTCAATGAATTTTGTCGATTGACTGTCTGGGCCGAGCTCATCGCTGAAGAAGCTCGAAAGGAAGCCTCCGGACTTCCGCCCTTCCAGAACCTTTTCCAGATTCGCAATCTCCTGATTCAGGTCAGGGAATAGAGAGCTCTTTACGTTGGAATAAGCGTTGCTAATCGCGGTGCCGATATCGTTCCAGTTGCGCTCAACCTCTGAAAGTGAATCGCGATACTTTTTCAGTCGCTCCTGAGCATTTTGGTTCAGTGACTCGCTTAGGGAATCAAGCGCCTCCTGCTTTTTGCCTTGGTTGTCCAGCGCAACAATCACCTCATACTGCGCCGACGTGAGCAGCCCATACTGGGCGCTGATCTTTTCTGCTGCCTTGGTAGCGTTGTCACCCATGTCGCCCAGAGACTTGGCAATCTCACCCGCGCCCTTCCCGGTGAACTCTGAAATTGAAGCTGATGCCTCGGCCAGATTCTTGAACTGGACCTGGCTGAGCCCGCTGCTTGCGGAAAGTGCCACCACAGCGTCTTTAGCCTGCGACAAGTTTCCTGTGATCGTAGCGGTGTCCTTTGAGATCTTTGAAAGGCCTGCTGCAGTTTGCCCAGAGCTTGCTGAACCTGAAAATAGGGCCTTGTTGAAGGCGCTGACCTCTTGTTCGGCATCGTAATAAACCAGCGCTAAAGCACCCGCTGCCGCGGCCACAACAGTAAAAGGGTTAACGAGGCTTATCAGGTAGCCACCCAACGCTTTGGAAGCTGCTCCGATCCCGCCAAACGAGTCTTTGATCTGGGATCCCTGCTGAAGGAAAACCGTCAGCGGCGCCTGCCCTCCCTGAAGCGAGACGAAAATATCGGAGAACTGGGCCGGCAGCATTCTCATTGCGGCGGCAGTTTGCTTTGAGGTGTTGCCCGTGCGAGTCATGGAATCGTTGAAGCGGGTGAGCTCAGCTCGGGTAGCACTGATTTTTGCTTGATAGTCGGTATAAGTGTCCAGCTCCAGCTTGCCAGATGCGCGGTGGCGAGCCAGCTCCTGCTCCTGCCGGTCGAGCTCATTGAGTTTTTTTGTCAGAGGATCGATTCGTGCGAGCAACGATTCAACTTCTTCGCGCTCAGAGGCGAAAGATTTCGTCGCCTTATCGGCACTCTTGCCGGCGCCCTCCATTCCAGCCCCAGCCTTGTCCATAGCTGGCTTTACGCGAAGCCCGGCATTCTCTAGCGCCTCCAGGGCCTTACGCGTGTCCGCTGCTTTCTGTTCTGCGTCCCGACTATCAATCTCCAAAACCAAGCGCGATGTTTGAGCCATGCTTTTCTCCAGGCATAAAAAAACCCGCCGAAGCGGGTTATTTGTGCAGGCATTCAGCTCTGCAAGATTTTGGCTTTTTCAGCCTCGTACTCGGATTCGGTAAGTAGCCCTTTATCTTTAAGGCCGCCGAGGCGCTCTATCTTCTGATATTTATCTTCCGAAGGCTCCGTTTCAGGACGCACCCTGATGGGCTCAACCGGCGGAATGGATGACGCTGACCATACAATGGCGATCACCCATCCAATGAGTGTCCAGCCGAGGAGCAGGTTCAGCAAAAAGATTGAGTTGAAGTTCGGGTGCCGGCGGTGATACGCGTTAAGGCATGGCATGAAATAAACCATGAACACTACGAACAACAAAACCAGCATCCCCAGCGGCCCGGTATCGTTTTGCATGCCAAATCTCCCTGAAGTAATGGCAGCAATCTACCACTATCCGCCGGAAGCGCCAAAACCCCGAAGGTGCGGGGTCGTGGATCAGTCAAGATCAAGCAACAATTGCATAACCACCGGGAGAGCAGCCATTTGCGCGGTAGATGCTGTAAATTTCCGACCTCCGAGCATCGAGCGCGGCGAAAGAACTTCGTCCCTCGTTGATCTGGTCGAACACCCTCATAAGTACGCGCGAATCAAGGGTTCGCGCCGAAGCCAGAATCGCCTCGCGATCATCCATGAGGCAGAAGTGACGACTCATCAACAGGTAAATGTGGGCGACTTCCTGATTGTTGAAGAACAAGCCGTCGGTATCGGGTCGCCCAATCCACTCGCCTTCCAGCGCGTAGGCTGCGACGAAGTTGCACGCGTCGGCCAGGCACTCAGCTGGGATCAGCGCAGTGCGGTGCACATTGAAGCGAGAGCGCAGACGACTTTTCATAGTCTGCTTGAAGCTGCGCTGGAGCGAATGAGGGACTGGTGAGGCCTTCTGATCAATCACGCGATCTAGGACATTTTCGCCACTGGTGCCGATGACGGCCCCGACGAGATCACCCATGGCTCCGTGGTGATCGACGTAATGTCCGTGCTTGCGGATTGCAGGAAGAACCTCTGAGGTGATCCATTTTTTAAAGCGGCGTGCATCATCTTTCCGGCTGGTCAGGATCAGAGAATAGAGTCCCGACTCATTGACGACGTTGAGTTCCTGCATGTTGCGGGAGCCCTTCATACTGTGAAGGGCTTTCTCGTCGTCATCCAGACGGCTCAATGCGCGCGTCGTATTCACAATACTCAGCGAATTGCAGACATCGGCTGCGACAAACCATGGCTGGTCATCAATCAGCAAAGTGCGCACCTCTTTCTTGTCAAACCTGAACGGGATGACATTAGATTCCGCTGTGCTATGATTCGACATGACGATTTCTTCCTCGAAGTTGATCTCGTTTTCCGAAGCCTCAGTGTTCCCGCACTGGGGCTTCTTCATTTTTAAGCTGCTGCTTGCTCTTGCCGCTTCTTCGCCGCCGTCAGCCAGAAAACAATCTCGGCGGTCTGGGACCGGCAATTTTCCTTTGCACTTTGCTCTACCCACTCCTTTACCTCCTCCGGCAACCTCAAATTGAACTGCGGATCTTTCCTGCTCATCAGCTCACTCCTTGTATAGCACTTTGCTTGGTCTGGATTAAAGCACTTTGCTTTATTGCCGTCTATAGCAAAGTGCTACAGAATCCGCCGCATGAGCAAAGAAGAACTGCAGGTCAATTTCAGAATGCCGGCTTCCCTGAAGGGTGAGCTTGAGGCGATGGCAAAACGAAACCACCGCTCTTTAACGGCGGAGATAGTCGCGCGCCTGGAGCGAAGCATTAACGACCCTGACGACATGGGGATCAGCGACAGGGATCGAATGGACCCTGAAAGCGTTTTCTTCACCGATCCATCATCTCCGCCCAGCATCACAACCAAAATAGATAAGGAGCAGCTGCTCTCAGACTCTCTGAAAGAGTTTGACCCTTATCAGCCGGGTGTAAGTGATGCGATTCGGCGCGCCTACGAAGCTATTCAAGCCTTGGATGTACTGATGGGAAACGCCTCATCATCGAAAGGCCCAAAACCTCGGAAAAAATTTCCGAAGGAGTAGTCCTAACTTTAAGTTAGGGCGTCACTCCTCATCTGCGGCCAAGCACACCGCATCCAGCGCAAACATCACATCATCAATCTCATCGCGCGGCAGCGGCGACGGGTGCGATTCCAGCCAATCGGAGATCTCCCGCGCCGAGAGTGGCAGCGGAAACGCCCCGGCCATGCCGGCGATGTACCGGCGGCCGCGAGACACGTTCCGGTAAAGGTTGAGCAGGTATGCGGTGAGAGGGTCATTCTCGGGTTCGCCGGGAATCGCCATCTTCAGGCGCGAGTAGACCGCCCGGCGCTTCTCGCTTTCCCCGCCCCACTCTTGCTCCCACTCGAAGCGGGCGACTGCTTTCCCACCGACTCGGCTCGCTCCTCGGCGGCATCGTTGGCGGCCAGCGCGCCTTCGCGCAGGACAAAGATGAAGAACTCGATGTTGTTTTCCAGCAGTTCGGCGGCCACTGACGGGCTGTACTTGATCGGGTTGCCGTCGGCATCCAGTACGCCTTCCCAGTCCTTCACGATGAAGTGGCTGAGCAGCATTGCGTGGTTCTGGTGCTCGGTCATTTCTCCAGCGATCACGCCTACCTGGCCCTCCTCAAACCGCGCGTCATTACGCTGAATGCGGCGCCGCATGCGCTCGAGGGCGACTTGATATTCAGGGTTGTCGATGCTGGCGAGCAGGATCTTGGTTTCGTCGTCGAACTTCGCCCAGCGCTCACCGGCGATCGCCGGCTTCTTCTTGCCCAGTTGCAGAGCCATTTCAATTCCTCAACGCCACGCCAATAAAAGAGCTCCCCCGGCCGGCGTTTTAACCGAGGGAGCCAAAGGGGTTTACGGGGTTGGATCAGCCGCTTCGCGGTTGATGGTCGGGCTGAGCTTGGCGACTGTGTAGTTGAGCGTGACTTCGATCAGGTCGCGCTTACCACCATTCGGCAGCTCACCGTCCACTTCCACGGCCGGAAAGTTGAACGTGTACTTGTTGCCCAGCGAGTCAGTGATCGGGAAGACAACTGCGATCGGCGTCCGGGTGAAGGTGTTCTTCCAGATCTCCCAGGCGCGCTTCGACCAGGCCAGCGTGATGCTGCCGGTGACCGCCGCCTCGGTGGCGATGTGCGCGCCCGGCCCCAGACGATCGGAGCCAAGGCAGCGCTGAGTCTGCAGGCTGTTGTCCAGATTAACGGTCATGGCCGAGACACAGGCCACGCCTTCCAGCGACTGGCCGTTCACCAGAATCGTGCCGACGTTGTTGTTCGACAGAAACGGGGTGGTAGTCGGCGCATTTGGCGAAACGACAATCGGGGTGTCGCCGTCGGTGTAGTCCAGGCACGCCATGTTGAACGTGGCGGTCACCTTACCTTCCGACGGGATGTCGAGCGCGAAGGTCGAGACGTGCGCGCCCTTGAACACGCCATAGACACCGACGTCGTTGTAGCCCTTGGCGATGCTGAAGGTGTGGCGGGTATCGCCGACACGCAGCACGTCAGCCGTCCAGACGCCGTAGAAGGCAGCTTCGAGCAGCTGGTCGAACGAGCCGAACGAGAACTCGGCCGTCAGATCGCCGCCAATATCAATGCTGGTGGCCACCGAGCCTTGGCTCAGGCGAGTGTCGGTGATTTCATCGCTGACTTCGGTGTTGACGGTCGGGGTCAGCGCGTTGCCGGTGAGGCGCAGCGTGTCCCAGGTGCCGGCGGGAGTAACGCCGGGCGTCACCTCCGCAATGATGTGGCTTACAACTTTTGCGCCAGAGCTCATTGGAGCCTCCTATTCGCGGGCATAAAAAAACCCGCAGGCGCGGGCGTGGCAGTTGCTTTGCTGTCAGCCGGCGCGAAACCGGATGTTGACGTTGATTTGGTAGAAGCCCTCGAACTCGCCGGCGACCACTTGGCTGGCTTCCATGCATTCAAGGTCCCCGGACATCCAGTAGGCGAAGTGCGCTTCGAGCTCATCGGCCAGTTCGTTGATGGCTTTGGTTCCGGTTCGCTCGCGGGCGAAGCACTGAATGCTGATCTGCCCGGGCTTGCGGGTATGCGGTCGGTCGGCCATGCCAGCCATGAATGCCGAGGCGTACTGAATATTCAGCCGGCACCAGAGGCCGGTCGCCGGCGGCGTGAACACCTCCGGCTGGTTCGGATAATCGATCCGCGCCTGGTCAATGCCAGTGAAGGCGACCATGCGTGCGGTGATGAGCGCCCTGATCTGCTCGAAGGTCATTTGTAGGCCTCGGATACGCCGATGAACGCGAGGTCATAAACCCCGCCGGGCGCCTGCGTGGAATGCCCCAGCTCCAGCATCTCGCCGTAGAGGCTGTTCGTTTGGATGTAGATGACGGGAAACTGGCCCGATGCTTTGATGAGCATGCTGCCCTTGCTGATCGTTTCGCGGCCGGACGGGTCGACGTTGTCGGTCACCGTCATGTCAGGCGCGCCGATCGATACCAGGTGACTGCCTCGGAACGTGCCGCCGATGTAGCCCTTCCCCGCTGCATGCGCCTTGACGAAATAGTTTTCCTCGCGCTCGCGCTTGGTCAGCTTCTTGAAGGCCTTGCCGCCTGTGCGCGCAGCGTTGCGTGCATCGACGTTCGCGTCATAGGCATCAGCCAGTGCTACGTTCTTCGTGCGCAACACCACGTTGGCCTGCCACAGGTCAGGGTTTCCGACCGGGGAGCGATTCACCACCTCTGTGAGCATGGCGGTCGCGATGACCCGCGCCATCTGGGTGATGTCCTCGCCAGCCTGGTCGGCGAAGTCCGTGAGGCTATGGCTCCAGCCCGCCTTGTTCGTCATCAGACTTTCCTCAGCTGGATCTCGTAATGGGCGCCGGCCGGGTCGGTCTGGACGTTTACCACGTCGAAATCGTTGATCTTGTGGCCGATGTCCGGAACCCCGCCGATCGTTTCGTTGGTCAGAGCGATCAGCAGTTGGTCGGTGGCGCGGATGTTCACGCCATCGACCTGAGCAATCTTGAACGCGTCGAACACGCCCCGGCCGGTGTATGCGATCACAACAGGGTCGCCCGCCGCCTCAGTGACCGGATCCCACGTTCCCGGCAGCGTCACGCCACCGCTGAATGGCTGCACTGCGTCCGCCAGATCAGTGTCGAAAGCCTCGGCCAGATCCGCCTGGATCTCTTCACGTAGACCCATGGGTCACCTGTACACGTTGAAGCTGAAGCCGCTGGCACGCCATGGTGCGAGCAGCCCCAGTGCGAACTGGACGCCATCGGGTAGCGCGGTTGATTTGCTGGTGTCGATCGAGGCGAACGTCTTGCTGGTAGTCACCGATCCGGCTTTCACCGTCTTGGCCTCCAGTGATCCCTCGGTGCGCTGCTGGTAAAGCTTGCCCTCCGAGGCGACAACCGCTAGCTCGGCGCCGGCCTGTTTCACCTCATCGGGAATGGCATCCATGTCGATGCCAGTCAGGTTTAGCGAGGTCAGATAGGCGTTGGCCTGCAGGACCGCCCGGGCCTTTTTGTCATCTGGAGCCCATGAAGGCCCGAGCTCGGCGTCAACGTCCGCCACGGTGATGTAGGTAGCCATCAGGCCTCCGCTTGAATGAGTGGGGCCGAAGCCCCGAGTGTTACTTGTTGGCTTTCAGCAGAGCGAGCAGCTCAGGCTTCGAGTCGTTGACCTTGTAGGCCACGCCCTTGGCATCGAGCTGCTCCTTGATCTGCACGACGGTCAGCTCTTCGAGCGGGTCGGTGGCAGCGGCCAAGCGATCTTTCTCTGCCTGCGCCAGCAAGTCATCGACCTGCTTCTGCAGCTCATCAGACTTACTTACCGCAGCGTCGCGGGCATCTGCCAGGCCTTGCATGCTCGACTGGATGCCGGACAGGGTCTGATAGAGGCGCAGCGCTGGACCATCACCCTCGACAGGGTTCAGCACGCCTGCTTCAAGGCCAGCGGCTAGCGCATTTACAGCGTCGAGCTGCAAAGCCTCGTGGGACGGTTCAGCACCACCGCCACTGTTACGGCCGCCACCTTCTGCGATGCGCGATCGAGCATGCTCCACGCCACCGGTTTCGCCGACGGTCTGCGGGCCGACAGTGATCTCACCCTCATCACCCGAAAAACCCCAGCGGGCCTTAATGTTCGGGTCGATGTGGTTGTCTTTTTTTACGGTCATGGGTTTCTCCTGGATCAGTGCTGCGCGGCGGACAACTAATCCGCCGCGCGCTCGGTTACGGCGTTGGCGCAGTAACGAGGGAGGTGATGAACGCCATAGGCACCTGCTTGCGAGCGAACTTGCGCTCCCAGTTGGTGGCCAGAGCCAGATCCGCCCAGTTCGCCGAGATCGGGCGAGTGGTGGTCGGGGTGCCGGTGATGGTGGTGCTGGTGAACGAGAAGCCCAGCGGATGCACAACGAAGTTGCGACGAGTCCACAGGGTTTCAGCGCCACCACCGTTACCGCGATCAGGCGTGCGGTCGTATTCCAGGCCATCCTCGCCTTCCGGCTGCTGCTCGGCGTAGCCGATAGCGCCCGGGCCGAAGATGATCGACAGGTACTTGGCGGTTGGGCCGGTGCCGATCACAGGCAGACCGTCGTCCAGAACGACCGGCATACCTTGGAAGCGACCGAACTCTGGGGTCTGATCCGCAACCGGCGCGAAGTCGATCTGGTTCTGAATCGACAGTTCGGTGTGAACTGCCGAGTGCATGGCGATAACGCTCAGGCCGCCCAGCTGGCCGGTGTAGTCGCCCATCGTGCCCTTGGCGCGGATCACTGCGGCCGGGTTGATGATGCCGCCGGCGTCTACGACCATGTCGCCGCCATTGGAGGCGATGTTGTCGTTGTAGATGCCCACTGCGGTGGCAATCGTGCGGCGCTGGGCCACGCGCTGCCAGTAGGAGATCAGGCGACCTGCAACGAACTCCAGCGGGTCTTGCTTGGTGATGTTTTTCACCAGGTTCATGCAGTTCCAGCCTTCGTTGAGGTACGCGGCGCGCGCCTGCATGGAAGCGCTGGTGACCGACAGCGGCACCGCGATGTCGGTGTACACGTCGTTCGAGTAGTTCGACTCGATGGACGCGTCCAGGTCAACCCACCACGGAATGGTGAAGGTGTTCGACGGGCTGGCCAGCAGAGTGGTCATGTCCGAGTTGGTGGTCAGGATGCCCGACTGGAAGAACGCGGTGCGCTCAACGGTGTTGACGGTGATGTAGTCGCGCAGCTCGTCGCGGAACACGACGTCCGAGAGAATGGTTGGCATTGCTGAATTTCCTTTTACTTGGCCTCAGCAGCGGCTTTCATGCGCGCGTGCTCGGCGGGGTTGGTTCGGCGAAGCTCTACGCGCTCCATGCCGGTCATTTGGTCCCACGTTTTGGTGGCCCCGCCACCCTTACCCCCGGCAGCCCCGCCGCCGTTCGCTTGCGTGCCGCGCACCAGTGATGCGTAGCGCGGCGCTTGCTGGAATTCTTTTGCCAGGTCATCGAGTGTTGCGATGGTCAGGTTACCGGAGGCGTCCGTGACCTTGACCTGGCCTTCTACGATCTTCAGGCGGCGCTGGACGAACTCGGCGAGGATCTCGGCGTTTTCGCCGTCGGCGATGCTGCTGGAAACCTTCGAGGCTGCCGACGTCAGGTCGCGGCGCTCGATGTTTGCAGTCAGTTCGGCCAAGCGCGTACGCTCTTGCTCAAGGGCTTGCTGAGAGCTGGTATACAGCTGCTCGTATTCGCCGTTCGCTCGCTGCGATTCTTCTTGCAGGCGTCGCTGTTCCGCTTCAGCTGCGTCGCGCTTGCGCTTCTCTTCCTTCTTCTCGGTGAGTAGCGTTTGCACTTGGTTGCGCAAGCCTTCGAGGTCATCGCTGATCGTAGGCAAGCCCTCAACGACGAGAACGAAGTCATCGCCCATGGCCTTGTAGAGCGCCTGCATGGCCGCATCGAGCGCTTCGTATTCCGCCTTGCTGATCTTGTACTTCATGTCATCCCCCGGATGATTTGCCGTTGGCTCAGCCTCAGGCATAAAAAAACCGGCTCAAGGCCGGTCGTTTGTGTGGTTCTTTGTCAGAGCCCTGCTCGCTCGAAAGCCAGCGGCTCAAGGTCTTTCAGCTGCTGAAGGGTCAGCGTCTTGCCGTTGTCATCCACGAACTTCTCCAGCGTCAGCTCGCCCTTGGTGAAGAGCGCGTAGCGGTTCGGGCCAAGGATATCTCGCTGGAACGCAGCAGGCTGGCGCGAAAGCCACTCCTGATAGCTCGTCTTGCTGGAGACCAGCGTGACGCCGTCAGGGCCGATTGAGGGCCGGGTAGAACCGGGAATCTCGCGGGCAAACTGATCTTTCAGCACTGGCAGCGCGCCTGACCTGCAATTCCAGTGGCCGGGTGGCTTGGGGTCGTCCCATCCGTAGATGTGCTGATCCCTCGCCTGACACATGGCGCTGGTCTTGCTGTCGAGCGTGGAGATCCAGCGCCAGCCCTGCAGTATGTCGTCGTTGGCCTTGAGCGTTTCCATGCGCGCCGTGCTGGCGACATGGTTGGTCATGGTGCGAACGAGCGATGAAGCCTGATCCTGATGCAACTGGTGGATACTGGTAAGACGCCGACCGATCTGCTGGCTGGTCTCGCCCAGGCTGGAGCCGATTTGAATCTCGCCGATGATCTCGGCTGCCTTCTTCGTGCCGAACTGGTCAAGCGCACCGCTGATGCTGATCCGCTGCACGCCCTTGCGAGCCTCCAGCAGCATCGGGTCAGCCAGTGCCGCCGCGCTCACCATCTCAGCCGATGGCACGTTGAACTGAACAACGGCCTTGATGACCTTGCCGAGCATCTTGCTGTTGAACTCAGCCTCGTAGACCGCAAACTCGCCTAAGTCGAGCTGCGCCCTGCCCTTCATGTCGTCATAGATGCCCCGCAGATCGCCTTGGAGCGTTTCTATCTGCGATGTGTACCGACGCGTGCCGTAGGCGCTCAGCCCGGCCGCAACGCGAGCCTTCGCCGTATTGATGGCCTTGCTGATGAATGACGCCACCCGCTTCAGGTTGCCGCCGGCGTATCGCTGGACATACACCTGGTGCCGAGTGGTGGCATCCGTCAGATAGCCTTCACTACTCATCCTTCACCTCTGGCGGCTCGTTCGGCTTCAGCGGGTCATCCTCGCTTCCCGGTACCGGCGCTTCTCCCTCGCGATCGTCGTCAATGTCGTCGTCCGTGCGGTCAGACTCCAGCACACCCGCCTGACGCAGGTTCGTGCGCAAGTCCTTCTTGGCGATGATGCCCTGTTGCCAGAGCTGCATCTGAGCCAGGATCGACTGCGCGTCCATGACCTGATCGAAGAACTCTTGATTGAGCCAGAAGACAGTTCCAGTCTCGTCGATCGCGTCCATCATGAAGCGCTGAGCATCGAACAGTGACAGACGCACAGCCTCGGATACGTTGCCGGCGATCGTGCCCAGCACCGAGTTATCCGAGCTATAGCGGATGCGAACAGCCTCTGCCGTCTCTGCGCCGCCGCCCTGCTGGACGATACGAGCGCCGATCATGAGCATCTGCTCTTGCTTATCTTTCATCAGCTCGCGGGCCAGCTGCGTTTCCTTGGCCTGGAGCATGACAGCGGAGCCCTGCTTGCCGAGGTTGTGGCCGCGTCGCGAACCAATGTGCATTCCGTTCGGGTTCAGCTTGATGAACTCGTCAGGCTGAATGTCCGTGGTGATGAACAGCGTCGGCTGCGAGCTGATGAATCCCGCCTCTTCCACCGTGGCGCTATTGCCGTAGTGGAGAATGTTCACCTCGGCCAGGTCTTCGAGCGGCGCCTTGTCGATGCTGGCGTCGTTGTTCTGGGAGCCGAAGAAGTGGAACGGGATGTGATCGAATGACTTGCCAGTCTTGTCGGTCGGGTTCGTCTCTACGCCGTCCGGGGTGTCTTCCGTGTACACACGCTGAACGTAATTGCCGTCGATCAGCATCAGCGCGCGGTATTGATCCTTGGCGGTGAACTCGAACCCGTCAGCCGTGGCTTCGTTGATCTTTTCGTGCAGCACTACCAGCGTCAGCCGGCGTACACCGTCGATCACATCCTCGCGCCAGTTGACGATGCTCTCGGCCGGATAGAAGTGAACGTAGGCACGCGCATTCGCGGCCTGGGCGACTGTGAGAGACGTCTGCCCCTCTGGCAGCTTTACCTTTGGGAAGTCCACCAGCAGCCCGCCGCGACCAGTGTCGAGGCATTCGCCGGTTGCTTCCTTGCACAACTGCTCAAGGCTTGAGCCGTCGCCACTGACGTTTTCGAGCAGGTAGTCGATGGCCGGTGGCAGTTTGATTTCCGCCGTCTTGCGGAACACCGCCCCCAGCAGGCCGGTACGCGTGCGGCCGGTGACGTTGAGGAACATCGCCCGTTTCTTCAACTGCTCATATCGCGCGATGTTCTCGGGCGACTGATTGAGCGGGTCAGGCATGGGCAGGTATTCGTTGTACTTGCGAACCTCTCGCGGCCCGGCTACGCAACGCTTGACCAGCTGCCAACCGGGCAAGGCATCGCTGTACTCCTGCCTGATGGCGCTGTAGTTGGGCATATGGGCCTCAGAAAGTGAAGGTGACAGGAATGTGGGTCATCGGCTTGATGATTGGGTAGTCGTGGTGGATGAAGTAGCCGCCTGCGTCGTTCGCGTGGTCGACGCCTGACTTCTTGTCGGGCTCGCCATTCGGCGCCCATACCTGCTGTTCCAGGCCATCGGCATAAGTTGGGCAGCGCAGCGGGTTGACCAGGTAGCGCCGCTCGCCATTGGCGTTGCAAAACATCGCGTTCATGGCGTTGATGCGGTCTTTCACCGGCGGGTTCGCATCTGGTGCAATGACGCTGAATCCCGCTTGGCGCAGGATGGCAATGTCCGTCTCACTGGCATTTACTGACTTGCGGGAGCCGCCCGAGGCATCCGGATAGATCCGAATCTCGCAGGTTTTTTCGTAGTCCTTGCCGTTGTAGCGCCAGTAGCGTTCCTTGATTCGCCGGATCATGTCCGGGGTATCGAAGCCATTGATCAGCTCGTCGACTGCCCGAGGCTTCCCGTCTGCGCGTTTGACGTGCGTGATCGCAGCCATCTTGCCGACGTTGAAGTCCATGCCGATGAACAGCGGTTCGCCGGACTCCACCGCGTCGAAGCAGCCATTCAGCTTCCGGTCGTACGCGTGGTAGATCGACCCGGCATTCAGGTTGACGAACTGCCCGTTGAGGTAGGCCAGGATCAGCTGCGGCGGGTAAGACTCCATCAAGGATGGGATGTAATCGGGCGGCAGGTTCAACTCGTTGTCGAACGTGCTGGCCTGTACTAGTCCGTACATGCCTTGCAGTGAAGGCTTCTCGCGCAGTTGCTTCACGAACTGCTGGTAGACGAACTTGAACCCTTCAGGGGTCGTGGTCACGTCTACGCCGTTCTTCAGCCCCTGCTCGTTGTAGCGCATACGGGCAATGATCTTGCGCCAGGCGTGCTCAGCCTTGAGCGCGGGTAAGACGTCCAGCTCATCCACCAGCGCGTGGCCAATCTTGAAGCCTACGATCGTCTGGGGTTTTTCCATCGAGCGGCAGATGGTCGTGCTGCGGTACTGACCACCGCTGTAGAACTCGACTTCCTTGTCGCTTTCCTTCGTCTTGACCTTCAGGCCCCAGTCGAAAGCCACCTCTTCAATCGTCGGGAAGAAGATGTCGCGGATCTGCGGATAGGTCGGAGCGAAGTACCCCGAGTTGATTCGCGGCCACTCCCATACGTGCTTGCAGATACCCGCGCAGCCTACCCACGTTTTCCCGGAACCAAACCCAGCGACAAAGCCGCGAAACTTGTTCTCCATCTGGAGGAATTTCGCCTGCGGGACGTTAAGCGTCGGCATCAGGCTTCCTCGCGTCCACCACGTCTACCTGCACTCGGGTGGGCGGGAGGTTGTCGTGAGGGTTTTCGTTTTTGGTTTGGCGATTGACGTAGACATCGCCGACTTCCTTCGCTGCCTGCTCCAGTAACTGGGCAGTCAACGCCATGTTCTTCATGTTCTCGGCCTTCTCGGCCATGCGCCCCAGGGTGCGAAGTCGATACGCCCGGTTGGCGATCGGTATCTCTGCCGTCTCTTCACGGAAGCGCTTGCGAGTGTCTTCGAACAGGGTGCGCCACTTAGCTGCCAGATTGGCGCCGGCGCGCTTTGTTGGATCGTGTTGCTCCACCTGCTGGCGGGTCACATCGATGTCGAATTCTTGCTTAACGTTTTGTGAGACGAGCGTGGGAGTGTCGAAACACGCCAAAGCCTGAACGATGAAGGCTTTCACATCGTTTTTCAGGGCTGCCATAGATTGGATTCCGTCTCATGCCTGTCTCACATTCAGGCCAGCTTAAGCAGACAGGTTCCGCAGGCCCTCGAAATGTTCAATTTCCCCACCTCAGCAGGATTGTTTGCAGCGTCCACCAGCTCTTGCACTTGAGGGCTCGCCCCATATCGACGCACCACACCGACGAACTCTTCAACGTCGTGTCCGCGCATCTCAAGCTTGGGCAATCCTTCCTGGGTGAACTTGGGTGCGCCGTACTGATCCTTCGCCTGGGCGATGTGGTACAGCTCATGCTCCACCAGTGCGCAGAAGTCAGCATCGGAGCATTGGACGCAGTAGTCAGCAGCCAAGGTAATGATGTAGGCCGGCACGTGGCCGAACCAATCACGCATTTGCTGCTCCATCCGAGCTTTCTGCCAGCCACCGGCGCGGAACGCTACCTGTTCAGCCTGACCCACGACCGTGCGCCCCTTCTTCGTAAAAGCGGCAGACGCCCACATCACGCGGATGTCCGCATCGATCAGATGGGCGTGGTCTTCGTTGTGGATGCTGCCGGTGTCGGCAAGGATTTCGGCTTGGAGCCAGTCACACACCTCTGGCGCAGGGATCAGGCGAATACCGAAGTCGCTCAGGTCAGCCAGCTCTAGCAGGCTCGCTGGGGGGTGTGGCCTGTTCAATGGAGATCACCTTGATCTCGCCCCACACGGGGCGATAGTCGATGTGCTTACCGTCAGTGCTGCGCAGAGGCACGTCGGCCACTACAGCGATACCGGCTTTGGTGTCGCAGTAGGCCACGCAGTCAATTCGCCGGCCGTCGAGAAACACTTCTCTCTGACCTCGGCCATCATCCGCCCAATGGACGTGCTCACCTGCTTCGTCACTCATGGCTCACTCCAGTGTCGCGACACAATTTGCACTCTCGCGAAACGTGTCGCGACCTACTTGCTCTGACTGCGCTTGATCTGCGCGTCCACCTGATCTGCGCAGGTGTCGAGCAACTGGATGGCGCGGTCCTTCAGCTCCCACACGTCACCGTTGAGGCGGAGATCCGAGTCATCGGTATCTATCCGCTCGCAAGGGATCAGCTCAGGCGCTTCAATTCTTACGGCTTGGGTCTTTGTTACCACCGCCGGCTTTCCCGCGCAGGCCGTCAGGCAGAGGCTGAGCAGCCCAATCACGAACAGGCTTGCTGTTACGTTTGAGGTCTTCAAAGTTCTTCTCCGCCTTTTTGGCTTTTGCCTGACTGGCCTGTAGACGCTTGTTCAGGTCTTTCTGGTAATCGGCGTTGCGCTGGGCTTCGGCGCGTAGCGTGGTGATCGTGGCCTGGCTTTCGAGGTTGGCGTCGACCGCCTTCTGCTTCTCGCCAGCCTCGAACTTCACGTCGGCGCGTAGGGCGATCACACGGTACTGCTGAATCCCGACGAGCAGGACTGCTACCAGGGCGATGATGATTGCAGCAGCGAAGGCCTTCATGCGGCATCCGCCTTGCGACCGAGGAAGCGGGTCACCAGCTCGCGAATGGCTGTCACGCCGAGGAACCCAATAGTCCCTCCGGCGGCAATCGATAGGCTTGAAGGCCAGGCCATCCACTCGATAACGCTGGACGCGACCAAGCTCAGCGATCCGCAGATCAGCGCCTCGAAAATAATCCGGCGCACGCTGGTTTCTTTTCCGTCGTAGATGACGCGAAGCAAGCAAACGGTGATGGCCATGATGACGCCCGCCATAAGCGGATTGCTCAACGCCAGCCAGAGCTTGGCCCATGTGTCTGGCTTGTCAGGCATGTTTGGCATCCGGGTTGCCTCCCCCTTGGGGAGATTGATAAATCCGGCGTCCGCTGCACTCCCAGCTCGGGGCTATGGGTGTGGGGAGCCGAAAACGAAAAAAGCCCCTGCGAGTGCAGAGGCCCTGAATAGGTGCGCTCGTCTTTCCGAGCTGTCGACCAAAGGCCTTCTCAACGTCGACGCCCCTTTGCATCGATCTCGCTGATCCAGTCTCGCGCCACCCTGCAGCATTGTGAGGTCAGGGCGCGCGGGCTGCCGGTGTTTATCCGTAGCACTGTACTTACCGGCTTATCAGTGTCCAGACCTCCCGAGGGCCGCTCTGGCTGCGGTGATTTTTAGGCAATAAAAAACCCGGCGCGGTGGCCGGGTTTCGTTTGTCACTCCTCGATACGCGCAGGAATGACAGGATGGGATTAATTTCGCTCATTCGCTCACTGATGTCAACAAGCAATCACGCAGCTTGTTCAATCAGCAAACCCTCGCCTCCGAGAATGTCCGCGGCGTGTGCCAGAGCTTCGTTTACCAGGTCATCAGCAGCCTTGCCGATATCCTGACGCCACCGGCGGCGAGTTGACTCCGGCGTGCCGTCGTTGTCCCAGGTGTTCATGTCGTAAAAGCTGTCCTTGAGCACGATCATGTCGGCGGATCGGGAGCTGTCACGCTTGACCTTCGCTTGACCAGCAGCCAGCGCAGCCTTCACCACTGCCTCACGGCGCCACTCTGGCGCATCGATTGGGATCTCGACGGACACGGAGGTCGCAACCTTCGGCCGCGCGCCCTTCAGTTGCGGGATAGCCCAAGCAGTGGTCGCCTTGAACAGGAACAGCTTCGGCGCCGGCGTGTTGATCTGGGTTTGCAGTGCCGCAATGGCTTGCACCTTGCGCCCCTTATGGGTGCTGTACTTCGCCACCAGCGCATCCCAGTGCTTTTGCTCAAGCGCGCTGTGCAGTCGGGCGGATACCCAGCAATCCACCTGAGTGCGGTCGATGGTGTCAGCACCACGGGAGCGGACCAGTGTAGCCAGATCCCCGCCCTCCTCCTCATCGGCAGAGTTGTAGAGCTTCTGCCACGCCTGCTTGCTGGTGTTGTCGATTGCCTCAGCCGCGAGGGCCGAGACAACTGCGTTCAGAACACTTGGATAGATCATGCTGCAGCCCTCTTCAGTTCGCGGGTCTTGGCTCGGTATTCGGCCTTGATGATTTTGATTTCTTCGACGGTGTACTTGCGGGGCTCATGAGGCCCTTCGAGCCATGCCACGGTTTCGGCGCCGATGCGCTGCACCAACCGGATGCGGTACTCGACCGCGTTGCCGGACAGGTTGCGATTGCACTTCACACACTGGCGGTGAATATTCAGCGGCTCGAAACGCAGTTCAGGACACGCTCCAACGGATCGGTAGTGACCAGCGTCCCAGCGGCTGCCGGTCATCAGGTCGTTGTCGTTCGGCATCGAGTCGCAGCTGATGCAGGGAAGGTGCGCGTCACGCAGGCGGACGTACTCATTCACCGCCGCCTGGGCTTCGCGCAGGTGATCCGCCCTGCTCTTCAGCTTCTCCTTGCGGACCTTGATCTCGGCGCGCCCAATTTGAGCCAACGCCTTCCGGGCTTTCTCGGTGTTCGCCGGCGCGTGGGCCAGCGCGCATTTCGGGCTGCACACGACCTGCGTGGTGTTGAACATCGGCGCGAACTTCTCGCCGCAGGCCTTGCAGGTTTTCTGCTTCACATCCTTGAGGGCAGTACGCATCAATACCTTCCCCCCCATTTGTCCTGCTCAGTCCAGCGCACGCCATGCTCAGCGCCGAAGGCATGCATCAGCTCGAACAGATCGCTGAACCACTTCTGCGACTGCTTGCGGGTCGATACCGCCATCACCACGAAGCCACCGTCGAGGCCAGGCTCTGCACGCTGCTTCTCCAGCGAGGCACTGAAAAGGCACTTCCAGTCTTCGCTCGTCAGCTTCTTGCCGTGCCAGACGACCTGCTCGGAAACGTCCTTGAGCATTGCCCACATCTTGCGGTTGCAGACGTCAGGGCGCTTCTCGTCCTTGATGACCACGATCTTGGGTTTGGTGAAGTCGGTTGCGTGCAGGACGCCCATGAGGCGGCTGATGTCGCGCTGGCTGCGGATTGCGAACTCGTTCATGGACGATTCCTCCGAGAGTCTTCACGCATCGGCTCGGTGACAGCCTTCTCAACGGTCCAGCCATACCGAGCGATTCGGCTTTGCGCGACCTTTGGCGGAATCCCGAAGTGCTTTGCCAGCTCGAACACCGTCCCGCGAACACCTCGGACGATGTGACACTGCTCGCGCATACTCCAAAGTTTTACGGTCATGTCAAAAGCCCTCCTTGCCGCGCTGAGATTCCCAGTCGAACGGGACCACAATCATTCCGCCCTCGCGCAGACGGTCGACGCAGCGGTCACCCATTGCGGCCGGCAACTGGCTGGCTTCGAGGTTGGAGATCACAACCGTGGGGCGCTCCTGCTCGTAGCGGCCGTTGATGATTGCGAACAGGGTTGTCAGCTCGAAGTCGCTCGGCTGCTCCTTGCTCACGCCTACCTCGTCCAGCACCAGGAGATCGGGGTCGATCAGGCTCGACAGAATCTCGGCCTCGCTGCGTTCGCTGTGCTTGTCGTACGTGGAGCGGATCGCCTGAAGGATTGCGCCGACAGTGCGGTACACGGCCGTCCGAGACGTGTTGTGCAGCAGCTCGTTGGCCATGCCGGCGCCGAGGTGCGTTTTCCCGGTACCGGGCTTGCCGATCATCACCATGCATCGACCGGTCTTCAGGATCTCGTCAAAGATCTGCACGTAGTGCTGGCAGAACCGGAGGGCTTTGCGCTGGCCTTCGTTCTCGGCCTGGTAGTTGCCCAGGGTGCGAGTGGTGAAGCGTTTCGGGATCAGCGCATCGCCCAGCTTGCGAGCGAGGGACATGCGCAGTTCCATGGCCTTGTTGGCCTTCTCGGCCGCGTCGGCTTTCTCGCGGGCGATACGGCTGCACTCAGGGCAATTGCTTCTGAGTTCCCGGCCCAGCACTGCGTAGTCCTTCTGCTCGTAGGCGCCGTGGGTTTCGCACTCGGCAGGCTGGATGCGGGTTCCCGGCGGCAGTTCCGGAGTGGTTTGGACTGGCTCAGAGCGCATAGCTGCCGTCCTCCCGCTGCTTCAATCCGGAGGTGTAATCGCGCTCGGCGAAGCCAGTGTGGCGAGATTGCGCCTCACGCTTCACGAACGGTCGGACGTTGCTGGACCGGTTCTTGTCGTCCTTGACCCACTTCACCAGAAGGGAAACCCACTTGGACTGTGTTTGCAGGAGGCCAGTTGTTTCATGGTGAGCGGTGAAAGGTGCCACGGCCTCCTTGGTGAACAGGTCAGTCGATACACCGAAGTGGACGCAGTAGGTCTTCAGCAGATTGGCGTCAGGCGTCCAATCCAGCGTCATCTCTACTGGGGCCTTTGGGTCAACAGGCGGCTCGTCTTCATCTAGGGGAAGGTCTTCAAGATCATCGAAGCCTTCGAAGCTTGAGCCCGGAATTTCTTCGCCCGCGTTGTGAGAGTGGTGTTGATCCCTTCCATTCCCTTCCCCTTCCCTTCCGGGGGTGAGGGCTCGACTACCATTCGACGACTCCTCGTCGAGTACTCGGCTACCACTCGGCGAGCTTTCATCAGGGCCTCCGATAAATGCCGGGTACTTGAAGGTGCGCTTATCGATTTTCTGGTGCCGCCAGCCGCGCACATGGAGGTAGGTTTTGCCCTCGACTGAGTAAACAGCAATCAGGTCGGATGATTTCAGTTCGCCCAGCAGGCCATCAACCGATTCAACGGTTATGTCGTCGCCAGGGAACACGAGGGCCTTAATGGTCCGCGGCGACAACGGGTGATTGCCACCGTCGTCACAGAAGTTCCAGATGCCGATGAATAGGAGACGGGCCAGCGGCGTGCAGGACATGACCTGCTCGCTCGACCAGAACTCCGGCTTGACGGTACGGATGCGAGCCATCACGCGGCCCCCTTGAGTGCTTTGTCATGGGTGAACAGCCCGTCCCACGTCTTCTTCATTGGCAGCTCGCCAGCCAGATACAGGTCGTACAGGCGCACGGCCCCCTTCTTGAGCAGAACTGGCGTGAAGGAAACGAACGGCTCTTTGCCGTGGGGAGTGACTTCGTGCTGATGCTCGGTCATGTACTTGTCGCGGGCGTAGGACGCCACACGGAAGCGCAGGCCGGATTTGCTCTCGTTGTAGAGCCAGTTACGGCCTTCAAGGAATTTTCCAACCTGCATGACGTTGACCCCATTGAGGCCCTTGCAGAATTGGGTGTGGGTCATCCCTTCCTTGAAGAGGTTCTCCATGGAGTGGATTTTCGAGGCTTGCTGGTGGTTCTCGATTCGCAGAACTGCTGTCTGCTCGATCTGGTCGGCGTACAGCCTCAACGCTTCCGCGTAGGACGGTATAGACACAGGTTGCGCGGACTGGGCCTCCAGCTCATGCCAGCGGCGAATAACTGTCATCCGCATGGCGGCGCTATAGCCGGTGAGCAGGCAGTCGGTATGCTCACGATCAAGCATGTACTCGGTCTGCTCACGATTCAGCGGGTCGAGATAGATGCATCCAAAGTTGGATGCATCCTCGCCAAGGTCTTTCAGCATCGAAAGAACGTCGCGCTTCACGTGGAAGTGAGCCTTCCCAGTTAGCTCGGCGATCTCGCGGGAAGACATCGTGGTACGCGACACGTTTTCACCGTTGCCAAATTGTGTCGCGACACTGGCCGGGGTATTGATCGTTTGGATTGATTGGTGCATGATTCGCTCCAGTTGTTACTGCTGTTGAAAAAGCCACCCTCGTCCGGTGGTTTTTTTATGCCTGTTGAAAAGTGGGCCCTTCTTCAGGCCCTGTGTGAGGGCCTCACCTATCCGGTAGAGGGCCTCTTAAGTCCCACCAGCGTCAGGACTGGCGCTTTGTGCCTGCCAACGAAGACCGTTGCTCCCGAGGTGATCGCCTCGAGAAGGATCTCGTTTACCGCCTCTTCAAACGTCCACCCTCTTGCCTCCATGAGTTGGTGAACTTTGGCGCGGGTCTCTGGCGGCACGTTTTCTTCTGTGAACTGCATTCGTGCCCTCCTGAGGGCCTCTAGCCCGCGATATTCTTGAGGTCCTTGAGGTCCTCGGGCATGAGCGCTTCGATCGCGCCATTGACTGCGGCCCACTCCAACATCTCGAACAGATACGTCGCGTACTCCCGGCGGCTTTTGTCGGCGGCGCGCTGCAGCTGTCGATCGAGCAATGGATACAGACGGATCTTCCTGGCGATGTCTCGGCGCTGGTTGAGGGGGTCTTTGAAGCCCATACGGGGATTGCTCCTTGGTGGTTGAAATTGGTTATGCAGCGGATTTCTTTGGGTGGGCCTCGGCAAGCAGCCAGGCCGGGTCGAACGGCTTGCCTTTCTTGGCAGCCAGATCGGCAATTTTTTTGGCGTAATCGGTTTCACCGGTGTACTCGGTGCGCGGCAAGGCGTCGGCCTCCAGCCACTTGTAGATGGCGCGCGGGGTCTTTCCGCAAGCCAGCGCTACAGACGGAACACCACCGGCGTCATCAATCGATTTCTTGAGCGGCCGCATAAGGCCTCCGAGTTAAATATGAACTTGCGGTACATATTATGTCGGAACTGAAAGTACATGCAAGCGCATGCAACCATGTACCCATGGTTCAAATAGAAGATTTGCGCGCTGCGTTCGTTGCCCGCCTCAAAAAGGCCTTGGCAGAAAAAGACATCCCCGAATGGGGTGCAGGCGCTCGCCTAGCGAAAATGGCTGGCGTCACGCCAAAGGCCACCAGCAAGTGGATGAACGGAGAGTCCATGCCTGGTGGCGCTAAGATGCTCGCCGTGGCCAATGCTCTTGGCGTACGCGTTGAATGGCTGGAGTACGGTCGTGGCGAAATGGTCGAAAGCTCCACTCCCCCACCGGCTGAAGACCCTCGAATCCCTCCGAGAGGATTCGATCTAAAGGATGACCCAAGCTACACGGGCGTCTTGCAGCTCACTGCTCAGGGATCGGCCGGCACCGGCGAAGACAACACTCATGTCGAGATTCGCGGCGTGATGGCGTTCAAGTCCTCTTGGTTGCGCGCCAACCATCTCAACCAGCGACACCTCGATGTCATTTATGCGACCGGCCACAGCATGGAGCCGACCATCAATGACGGCGATGTGCTGCTGGTGGACGAGTCGAAAATCGAACCGAAAGACGGCCAGATTTTCGCCATGCAGAGCGCCACCAAAGGCACGATCGTGAAGCGCCTGGTGAAGTCGGATATCGACGGCTGGATTATTCGAAGCGACAATTCGGATAAGGCGCGCTACGGCGACGAGGTTCTGCGGGATGGTGAAATAAACGAAGTTCGGATCATTGGTCGCGTCGTGTGGCGCGGCGGAATGCTGTAGTGCATTGCAGGAAATGAAGCCTGAAAACATCCATGCGTCTAAAAAATTATAATTAGCCGACTAACGGAGTAGCATGGCGACCTCAGACAAAGAATCGTCGACCTCATGGGTTGATGGTGTTGCTTCGATTATTGACGCGGTTACAAATCTCTATACTACCGTTGCTGCGAAATCACCGTTCGTAGCCGATACTGTGGTGATATTGGTTTTCCTTCTGCCATTCTTTTGGCTGATTTGCCGACATATGGGGATTAGCGTTAGGGAGAAACACGCTACTGAGCGTGTCAAAGATGCCAGGAAGGCCGCAAAGAAAGGCGCGAAGAAAATTTCCGGAGGACCGAGAACATGACACACACACTGATAGCCCTCGTTTCAGCGATGCTGATCGTGGCGTATTGGGTCGTTTGCCGTCGACGCTCTCTTGTCCATAGAGAGAAGGCAGCAGACCTGCTGGTCGAGTTTTTTGATAAAAAGGGCGTAAGCGAAAGCGACAAAGACGCGGCACAATTTTTCTTCCGCTTTGCTGCGAGCTGGTTCTTCATGCCTCTCATGACTGTTCTGGCATTCCCCGTGATTCTTGGTAAAACGCTGTCGAAGCGTTCCTCCACCAGTGACGGCGGCAAAGATAAGGACTTGATCATTGATGAAATGATGAAGATGTACATGTTTCGCAATCCAATCACTGGCGCCGTGTGCTTCTTGGCGTTCTTCGTGATGGTGTCAGCGGCAATGCTGCTCGGCCTTTTTGCGAATAGGTTGCGGTCGATTCCTTCGCCGTCTGCCGTCTACATGACTACAGCCGCCAAGGTCTACCATCACCCGCCACGTAGGCACGCCCACTAAATAGCAGCCCGGCCTAGCGCCGGGCTTCTTGTTTCTGCGCTCCCCGATCTGATCCGTAGCCCGCCATTGAGCGGGCTTTTTCATGCCCGCGAGAAAAATATGTACTTTTGGTACTTGACGCAATGTGAACCATTGGTACATATTTAACCCATCGCAGCGACACACAGCCACTGCGAAGGGCCTCAAGAGACCCGCCGCTCTTTAACAGTCAGGAATCTTCGCGGATCGATCCCCGGAAACGGGCATAGCGCGAAACACAAACTTCGATCCCCATGCAGGCTCTGGAACCTGCCGGACTCCCCTAATGGGAGGACGCCAAACCATGCAAGCCAGCCGGCGAATAACACCGAACACGAAATGTGTGACGCCGGCTAGGTGGGGAAACCGCGGCGCCGAGTATGGGGCGGACAGCAACACGGAATTTTTCACTGATGCACCTGGTGACGGGTGCATTGGGAAAACAACCGGGAGCCACAAATGAGCGAGTTCAACTACGACTTGGCCAAGGCCTCGTTTCCAAGCTTCGGCGATTACGCGCTGATCGAAATGAAGCGCCACGGTGTACCGAACGAGATTTACACCCACAAGGTGGTTGGCACATATCAGTCGAACGCTTGGGTGGACGTGCCGATCCAGTCGCCGCCAACTGCAGTGATTCACAAGGGCGAGATGCAGGCTGTGGCCCGAGTCATCGTTTGCGGAATCAGCGAGGACAGCGTCTACACGGTTCGCGTGGCAGATATGAAGCCTCGAACAATGCCCATGCCTGACGCTGAGGTTCAGCAATTGATGCAGTTCTACGAAGTGAAAGACATCCGCAGCTTGATCGACCAGCAAGCCGATCACGTAAAGATGCTGCAACTGCGGCTTTCACCTTTCCTGAATGAGCCCAACCCAGTAGCAAGGGTTCGCGAGGGATGAGAAGAATCCTGAGCGGGGATTAAGCCGCCTCCGCCACGACCGTCGGACAATACGGTCTTTGTGGGCACTCCAAAGCAGTGTTCGTTTCGCTCCGTATGAGCGAAGGCTTAGCCAATGAGCCAAATCAAGAACGCTGACAGTCGGAAGAGTACGACGGACAGCCGGGAAAGACTGGCCCGATCACCTCGAAAGAGGCTGCATCGGAGAGTGATCGAAGCGTGCCCAAGCGGGCTGCAGCGCTAGGATCGCAAAGCCCCGTAAATCTCCTGAGCTGGGTCTGCCAGCCAATACCAGAAACGCGGCGGGAAACAAGCGGGGGTAGCGCCCCGGTGTTTCGATCACTCTCCGATGCGGACGAAACTGCGGCCTATAACCGCCCACCTGCATCAAATCCCAGAATCGGTTGTTATCGAGCGCTGGTGAACTGAATACGGCCGTGGAACTCGGCGCCGGAGACGTAACCGGCAAATAGATGCGGCGTTGAAAGCTGGGTTAAACGCTTCGGCGGCCCTGGAGAAACGCAGGTTAATAGGCGCCAGTTTTGCTGGTTGCTCCTCCGAGCGGTCGTCCCGAAAGGGTCCGCTCTCGCCGGAATCGCGCCCGGCCATCTGCACCCACCTCCCCGACCAATCCCGAATGCACTCCCCTCCGCGCCCAACGGCAACCAGCAGAGCGGAAGAGTGCATCCGAGTTTTGTTGGATCAACCACAGAGGCATCAATTATGCGCCCCGTAATGACGCGAATCGGCAATCCCCACACAGGCTTTAAAGGCACTGGCGAAGCGCTTTTCCATCACTGGGGCGTTGAGACAGTTGAAGCGGAAACTGGGTTTGGAAATTTCAAGGTAGCGGTCGTTGAGTTCCCTGACGGTC
The DNA here is from genome assembly GCF_028657055.1 of Pseudomonas aphyarum. Taxonomy (NCBI): domain Bacteria; kingdom Pseudomonadati; phylum Pseudomonadota; class Gammaproteobacteria; order Pseudomonadales; family Pseudomonadaceae; genus Pseudomonas; species Pseudomonas aphyarum. The sequence goes on along the minus strand of NZ_JAMDGS010000007.1, from coordinate 244,657 downwards.
GCGTCGACACCTTTCTCCCTTCGAACATTCTGTTCATTGATGGCGAAGATCAGGCGCAGGCGGTTATCGACGCATTTAACGGCGATCCGAAAGCCGCATAACCACAAACACTGGAGGTCGTCATGCACAACTGCACCGACACACAAGCAGTTTGCCGAGGTTGCGGGCTGAAGCTGCGCGGCTCGCCATCGTGGAAAGGCGGCCTCGCCTATCACCCCGAGCCGAAAGGTGAAGTCCACCGCTGCCATTACGGCGGCTGGGTTTGCTCGCGCCGCTGCGACATCCGCGCCTGCGTCGAGCTGGAAGGAACCATGCCGGGGTGCGGATCGGTAAACGGCTATGCGCGTCTATCGCCGTACGCCAAAGAGAGCATTGAGCGCCATTGGCCGGAGGCAGCATGAACGCAGCACTGAAACTCTGTCAGGCCATGTACGACGCGCAGTTGCCTCCGACGGTGAGTGAGCCGGACGATCAGCGCGAATGGTTGGAAAGCGCCGCTGAACAGCTGGTGTGCGGCTCGGATGTGGAATGGAAGCGTCGGTTTGGCCCGGCGCAGAAAGTGACCTCAGCGCAGTATGCCGAACACCTGCAGCTGCACCTGAATCAGCGCCAGATCGACGGGCTGGATGATCGCGACTCGTTCGCCAACCTGGTGCTGGCCGTCGTGGTCGGCAGTCCGGCCGAGGCGCTGACACACGCCAAGCGCCTGCTAGGCACCGAAAGCCCAGTCACGGAGTTGGAAACGATCGCAGCCGACCTCCTCCGTCCGCACGCCGCCGAAGCAGTGGCAGCTGAGCGCGAGGCTGTCGAGGACGACAAGTTATGAGCAATCAGGTAGCACTGGCCCGGCTGGGCCTTGAGATCGCCAAGATGAAGAAGACCTGCACTCCGGTGCCGGATCGCACCTTCGTCATGGGCATGATCGAAATGGCGGAGTTCGCCGAGATCATCGACACCCGCACCGCCAATCGTTATCGGGATGCGCTGGACGCCAAGTTCGTCGAGCGCAACGCGCATCTGAAAGGAGTTTCGGCATGACCACTGCACCGGTTAAAACACTTCTTGATGAGCAACTGGAGGAGATTGAACGCAGCCTCGCGGTTATCGGTGCGGGCATCCCCCGCGAACTTCCTGTTTCGGCGCTCCCCCCTCCGCTGGTAGCTGCCATCAAACAAGGCCGCATCGCCGTGAGGGCTCGACCATGAATCTCGTCTACTGGGTTCTCGTTGCGGTCCTGGTAGCCGGTGCAGGCGCTTACGGCATCGTTCGCGATGGCCAGGGTACGTGCCAAGTGCCGCGCTCCACCACCTACAACGTGTTCCGATGACCAGCCTTCCGCGTGCACGCCGCGTCCTGATTCGCCGCGGTTCGTTTCGAGTCCTCTCGATTTACACCTTCCTTATGCTGCTCAGCGCCCTCGCCGACCGCATCACTTCCTGACTTTAAACTTCAAGCGCTGCGCACGCCGCGGCAAGGATCCCCCGTGTCCGCACAACAGCAAGTCATCAAGATCGACGACATCAGCGAAGAAAACGCACCGGCCATTTACGTCGCCGGCGGCCTTGGCCAGTTCTTCGACGCGGTAGCCGCTGAAGTCACCGCCGAGGTTCCAGACCTGACCACTCGCAAAGGCCGCGAGCGCATCGCCTCTCTGGCTGCAAAGGTCAGCAAGTCGAAAACAGCAGTGGAAAAGCCGGGCCGCGATTACCTCAAACGCCTGAAGGAAATGCCAAAGGTCGTCGAGGCCGAGTTGCGCGACTTCGTCAACAAGATGGATGCGCTGCGGGACGCCACTCGCCAGCCGCTGACGGACTGGGAGCAGGCCGAGATTGCCCGCACAGACGCTCATGTCGACGCGATACAGCGCATTAAGGATCTGGCCATCTTCGAAGCGGCGCCAACGGCCGAGCACTTGGCCAACATCATCGCCGAACTCGAACCGCTCGAAATGGGCGATAGCTGGGAAGAGTTCTTGGCCGAAGCCGCCCAGGTGAAGGACCAGACGCTGATCAAGCTGCGCACCCTGCACGCCGAGCGAGCGCGCTACGAGGCTGAACAGGCCGAACTGATCCGGTTGCGCGCCGAAGCCGAAGCACAGGCGCAGCGTGATCGTGATGCACAGATCGCCCGGGAAGCTGAAGAGCGTGCCCGCCGCGAAGCTGAACAACGCGCCCAAGCTGAGCGAGACGCCGCCATCCGCCGCGAGCAGGAGTTGCTTGATCAGGCTGCCGCTGCGCAGCGCGCCGCCGAGCAAGCGGCCCGAGATGCAGAGGCACAGGTAGAGCGTCAGCGCCTCCAGCTTGAGCAGCAGGCCGAGCAGGCTCGACTGGCGGCAGAGCAGGCGGAAACGAACCGCATCGCCGCCGAGCAGCGTGCCGAACAGGAGCGCCAAGCCGCAGCGAAACGTGCCGAACAGGCCGCAGAACAAGCGCGTGCCGATGAGCGCCGCCGCGCCGATGCAGCGGCTGCCGAAATCGTTCGCCAGCAGCAGGCGCGAGAGGCTGACCTGGAACACAAAAAGCAGATCAACCGCGCCGCTCTGGAAGCCTTCATCGAAGGCGGCATGACCGAGGAATGCGCCAAGCAGGCAATCACCCTGATCGCCCAGCGCAAGATTCCCGCCATTTCAATCAGCTACTGAGGTCGCCATGTCTACGGAAATCATCATGCCGGATCAGCGTCGCCAGGCGGTGACACCAATCACTTCGGACACAAGCATCATGGCTGTAATCAGTCGAGCGGCCTCAGATCCGACGTGCGACATCAACAAGCTTGAGCGCCTGATGGAAATGCATGAGCGCATGCAGGCTCAGAACGCGAAACAACTGTACGACGAGGCGCTCGCGCAGATGCAGGAAGAAATGCCTGTCATCGGAGAGCGCGGTGGGATCAAAGACAAGAACGGCCGGATTCAAAGCACGTATGCGCTTTGGGAAGACGTGAACGAAATGATAAAGCCCGTAATGGCCAAGCATGGCTTCGCAATCACCTTTCGCACGCCGCGCAATGAGCGAGGCATCGAGGTTGAGGGCGTGCTTAGCCATCGCGGCGGTCATCGCGAAACTACCTCGATTGTATTGCCGGTGGACGCTACCGGTAGCAAAAACGGCGTTCAGGCAGTCGCATCCAGCGTCAGCTACGGCAAGCGGTACACCGCCGGCCTGCTGCTGAACATCACCACGACCGGTGAAGATGACGACGGCAACGGCCCGCCAGCTCAAATCACGCCGCGAGTTACGTCCGCCCAGGCCACGCAGCTAGCCACGTTGCTGGAAAAGTGCAGCGACAAGGCCAAGGAAGCATTCAAGAAGATCCACGGCGCGCCTGCTTCTGTTGAGAAAGCGATGTTTGACCAGGTGCTGGGCATGCTCACTAAGTCAGCCGCACAGAACGCCGCGGCTCAGGGGAATTCAGATGCAGATCATCACTGAGGTTGAGCAGGGCTCGCAGGAATGGCTGGCTCTGCGGCTGGGCATCGTCACCTGCTCGGAGCTGGAATGCTTGCTGGTTAACGGCAAAGGTGAAGCCGGCTTCGGCGCCGGCGCCTTCACCTACATGAACACGCTTATCGGTGAGCGCATCACCGGCGAGGCTGCCGACCCTTTCCAAGGGAATCGACACACCGAGCGCGGCCATGAGCTGGAAGGTGTCGCCCGGAACCTCTATGAGCAGCGCGAGGAAGTTGAAACCAAGCAGGTGGCGATCATCCTCAACCACGGCGCCGGTTACTCGCCTGATTCGCTTGTCGGGCCTACAGGCCTGACGGAAATCAAAACAAAACTGCCAAAGTTTCAGGTGGAAGTGATTCTGTCCGGCGAGATTCCGAAGGAACACGTCGCACAGTGCCAAGGCGGACTTTGGGTCTCGGAGCGCGAGTGGATCGACTTTGTGTGCTACTGGCCGGGCATGCCGCTGTTTATCAAGCGCGCCTACCGCGACGAAGCAATGATCCGCAAGCTCTCGGAGCGGGTGAAAACCTTCTACGAGATCCTTGAGGATCGCATGAACCAGGTATTGGGGATCGCAGCATGATCAGCAACCACCTCAACCTCGTCGAGCAGCACCGACCCGACGCCGAGTCGATCTCTGAACGAATCGCGCAATACCTTGCCGCCGGCGGGCAGATCGACCAACTGAAAAGCCCGCCTCGCAATCATCTGCCGCCGCCTCGCTCGACTCGAATAGACCCTGAAACGGTCCTCAAGCGGCGTCCGAAGCCGATATCGGCTGCTGACCGCAAAGCCCTGCGCAAAATGGCGGACGCGCTATGAAGTCGAAACGCGAACCAAACAACGGTTTCGCCCGGGCTGAGCGCAGTTGCCGGGCGCTGCTGCGCACCAACCACGTCGCGGTCGTGAACATCGATCCCAGCGGCAGCCAGATCATGGCGAACTGGAAGAGCTGCCGGCAGATCCGCAGTCTGGCGATCGCCAACGCGATATTCGACTTCTCCTACCACTGGACGATCTACATCGGCGCCATGTGTCGCGACGAGCGCGGCGCCGAGTACATCAAGTCGATGGAGATCTCGCCGGAGGGCATCTACAAGGTTGAGCGCCTGACCGACGCCATCGAGCATTACTACCTGGAGCTGCGCAATAGCGCGAACCCTAGTCATCTGGTCGCGTCAGGTTGGATCGCCATTCCGGACGAAGTTTCGATGGATGAAGCCCAAGCCGCGAAGCTGTTCTACGCCGCCGGCGCCTGGCATCAGGTGAAGGTCGCAGCGTGAGACGTTTTCGCACCCAACAACGCAAACGACAGACCTGGCTGGACTTGCCGGCCAGCGGAATTAAAGAGGTAGGCCATGGCCAAGACACAGGAGCCGACGAAGGAAGCGATCAAGCAGAAGAAAAAGCGCGAGAAGTCTGCAGCAAAGGATGCTGCATTGGGCGTCGAGAAGTTTACGGTTGAAGTGGCCGGCGTGTTCAAGCCTGACCTGAAGGCAGTCATGAAAGCCCACGGCATCAACAGCCAGCAAGAGGTTCACCAGTTGCTGCTGATGAACCTGATCGCCGCCGACTTCGAAACCCAGGCCAAGATGCTGCGCTGTGTCACGACACCTTATGTTGTTACAGAAAAGGTGTCGCGACTGATCGAGGCGGCCGGAAGGAAGTCGCTCGCTGACGATCCGCCAGAACCTGAAGACGAAATCGACATTCCGAAATAACCCCTAACCACGCTGCGCATCCGGTCACGGAGGGCGGCGCACACCCGGAGAAAACCATGACTGAACATGCACAGCAATCCGTAGCCGCCGCCGAACTTCCAGAACGCGGTCAACCGCTCGCCGGTGGCACCTTTGTGACGCGCTACTGGCTGAACGGCGAAGAGCGCGCCTTGGTGTTGCTCGACAACGAACTGGCCGGTGCCTGGGGCAAGTATGGCGAAGACGTTTCCGGCGCCAAGAGCTTCAGCGACGGAGCCGCCAACACTCGCGCCATGGCGGAAGCCGGCAGCGATATCGCAGTGGAGGCTCTGGAGCTGGATGCGCACATCCCCTCCTACCTCGAAGGATCCCTGCTGATGGCGGCCAAGGCCGATGGCGTGATCGCCTTGCGCGAAGATCGCTGGCATTGGCTGAGCACGCAGTTCTCCGCCGACTACGCCTACGGCATGGTCTTTGAAGATGGCTGGCTCAGCTACTACGGCAAGAGCGACGGGCGCCTCGTGCGCCCTGTCCGCAGCCTTCCTATTCAGTAATTCAATCCTTCATTGCTTTTATGCAGGCGATTCCCGGGAGTGTCAGGACGACGCTCAGACCAGAAGCTTGCCGGGTAGCGCCGGCGGCCTGCGCCCAATTCGCTCAAAGGAGCATCCAATGCAATCGAATCAACTGGCTACCTACACTCATGGCGACCTGATGATCAGCGGTCCCGATGAAGCGGTTGTGCTGAAGCTGGCGACAATGGCCATCGGCGCTGCACCGAATGTTTCAGCAACTGCTATCCCTGCTGTCGGCGAGATTTGGCCAGGTGAAGGCGGCGTGAACGGAGGTCTGTTTCCAGGCAATGGCAAGCCTTACTACTTGATCGTGCCGACCGGCGCCGACGCGGAAGGCGAGTTTGAGTGGGGTGGTTACCGCAGCGAACTCAACGGCGCGAAAAGTCATTGGGATGGGATGGGTAACACGGCCGACCTGACTGGCGCCGATGACTCCCATCCGGCTGCCCAGTTCTGTTCCGTCTTCGAGCGTGAAGGACACAGCGACTTCTACCTGATGTCCCGCCGCGAGGCTTCTTTCCTCGAAATAACGCTAGGTGACAAGGAGGTCTTCAGTAAGCGCTACCACTGGACCAGCACGCAGTTCTCCGCCAACGGCGCCTACAGCATGGACTTTGAAGGTGGCTGGCTCGGCTACTACGCCAAGAGCGACGAGCGCCTCGTGCGCCCTGTCCGCAGACGATTTATTTAGTCATTCAATCCTTCATTCATGGGCGCGATAGCGCCCTCGCTTTTCAAGGAGGCCAGGATGGCCCTTCACATGGATCTGGAGATCCACAAGGTCGCCGAAGAACTGCTGGGCATGTCGCTCGACCTGGTCCGAAATATCCCGCGCGACCTGAAGCAGGTGGTCGGAGCAAAGATCAGGGATGAATGCCTGCAAGTTCTAGTGCTGATCGGTCGGGCCAATATGTCGCGAGACAAACTGCCCCACCTGAACCTCCTGCTGGAAAGCATTTGGATGCTGAATTACTTGCTGCGCGCGCTCACTAACAGAGCGCTCATCAGCAAGAGTCAGCACGCCAAAGCGATGAAGTTAACGGCCTCTGTAGGCCGCCAGGCAAATGCCTGGAAGAAGTCCGCAGCCGCGCCCGCTGCGTGAGGGTTAAGGCTCTCTCGTCTGTGCGCAAAATCTGGTCGAGCCGCTGACCCTTGGGTCACCGCCATGCACACAAAAGAAACCGCCGGTCTAAAGCGTCCGCGCAGGTCTTGTGCAGTTTCCTTGCTGATCGGCGCAGCCTTCGGCAGGGCGATGTAGATAGCTCGATAGGTCGCAGTTCTCCGCCAACAACGCCTACAACATGGACTTTGAAGATGGCTGGCTCAACAACAACGACAAGAGCGACGAGCGCCTCGTGCGCCCTGTCCGCAGATTTAAGTGTTGCACCCTTCCAGTTCGAGGATCTCGTCCAAGCGTATTACGACTGTCGCCGGAACAAGCGGAACACCGCGAGCGCTCGACGGTTCGAGAAGGACATGGAGATCAACTTGCTGGAGCTTCACGACGACCTGACCCGCCTCGGCCTGTGCGGTCAGGTCGCGGTGCTGCCCGGCTGGGAAAACTCGAAAGGTGCACGGCTCGAAGTGCACATTGCCCGCGAGCTCGGCATGAAGGTTGTGAATGCCCATGATCTGGTATCGATGGAGATTGCAGGATGAGCGAAATCACCAGAGGCGTGATCGGCATGCCACTTGAGATGGCGATGGAGAGCGAGCTATCGCGCCGACAGTTCCACAGCATTGCGCAGGAATTGCTTCGTGACTTCGACCGGGTCACCGCCGAGCGTGACGCCCTGCAGGAGCGACTGAACGCAGCGGATCAGCGGATTGATGAGCTGAACCAGGAGCGCAAAAGCCTGATCGCATACGGTCGCAGCAATGGCCTCGATGAGGCCTCGACCCTGTGCAGCCGCATGGCGTACGACACCTATTACCCGGCCGGCTCACGCTTCAAACACTTCGTGCCGAAAGCGCAAGAGAAGCTGGGCAACCTGCTCATCAAGGCGGCCAACGCAATCGCCGATCTGCCGGATGGGCCATACGAGCGGCACCGGGCTCGTCAGCAGAAGAAAGCGGAAAAGTCCGCCACCGCCTGACAAGAGTACATCTGTACTCCTCCCGCAAAATTACTCCCTCCCCCTTCAAAGTCAGCCGCTATAGCGGCAAGGACGAAGTCATGCCTGAAGAAAATGAAATTCGCCTCAACAGCGCGGCGCGCGATGTCATCGCCGAGCGACAGCGCCAAGTATCTGACGAGGGCTTCTCGCTGTATCGCGACGACCAGTACGTGAATGGCGAACTTGCCGAAGCAGCATCCGTCTATGCAAGTCTCGCCGGGAAGCCGCGCTGCCGGAGTACGGCCTGGCCCCGTGTGGTCGGTGAGTTCAAGCCGAGTGCTGATCGGCGCCGCGACCTTGTGAAGGCGGCGGCACTGCTGCTGGCCGAGATTGAGCGAGTTGATCGCGTTGGCCTGATCAAGCACTGGCCGGTAAATCGGGATGAAAACGGTATGTTCTGGCACCCGGATCTGCCGTCTTTCGAAGAAGGTGACGGCGACAAGTGCAAGAAATGGATCGCCGAACAGGGCTTAGTTGTGAAGATGTCCAGCATTGAGGATGCCGCGGACGAGATATCGGAGCGCTACTTCGACTCCCACGATCCGGATTGCAGCTATTGGGAGCCGGATCGTCCAGATGGTGAAGGCTGGTTCTGCCTGTCGATCCACGACACCGACGATGGCCCTGTCTGCTGGTGGGCACGCCGCGAGGTGACGCCATGAAGGCTCTATCAATCCGCCAACCTTGGGCATGGCTAATCCTCCACGGCGGAAAGGACATCGAGAACCGCACCTGGCACACGAAGCATCGAGGCCGGTTCCTGGTTCACGCCTCGTCGAGCTGCACCCGCAAGCAATGGTCCGAGGCCGTTTCATTTGCCCTGAAGGCCGGATTGATCAATCACCCGGCAGAGGTTCCACCAATCAATGAACTGCTGCTCGGCGGCATCGTCGGCTCGGTGGAGTTGGTTGACAGCGTCGATAGCAGCGACTCGCCTTGGTACATGGGCGAGAAAGCATTCTTGCTCCGCGATCCAAAGCCGCTGGCTTTCGCTCCAGTGAAAGGCCGGCTCAACTTCTTCGACGTTCCTGACAAATTGGTGACGCCATGATCTTCGCCCCGCTCTACATGGCCTACCTGATCTACAGGGGGCCGTGGCGATGAACAGTTACCAGATCCTGATCGGCGACTGCCTGGAACTGCTGCGGCGGATGCCCGACTGCAGCGTCGACAGCGTGGTCACCGACCCACCGTACGGACTGTCCTTTATGGGCAAAAAATGGGATTACGACGTACCGGCGACTGAGGTCTGGGCCGAATGCCTGCGAGTACTCAAGCCGGGCGGCCATCTGCTGGCTTTCGCCGGAACCAGAACCCAACATCGCATGGCCGTCCGCATCGAGGACGCCGGGTTCGAGATCCGCGACATGATTGCGTGGGTGTATGGCTCCGGATTCCCGAAATCGCACAATCTCGGAGGTTCGCACGAGGGCTGGGGCACAGCATTGAAGCCGGCGCTTGAGCCTATCACTGTGGCTCGCAAACCATTTCCCAGCACGGTCGCTGCCAACGTCATAGCGCACGGGACCGGCGCCTTGAATATCGATCGATGCCGGGTAAAAACCGGAGACGACACGGCTCGGATCAGTAATGGAGCAATCAAGGGCGGAAACTTCGCCGCGGGTGGATCTGCGCCCGGCCCGATCGCCGGCGGACATTCAGATGGACGCTGGCCCGCCAATCTAATCCACGACGGCAGCGCCGAGGTAGTCGCGCTGTTCCCCGCTCAGGCGGGCGCATCGGCACCGGTGACAGGCAACGAACCGACGGCCAACGGCTTCAGCGGCCCGGTCAAGTACAGCGGGATGCGCGAGCGGGTGCCCGGCGCTTTCCACTCTGACAGTGGGAGTGCTGCCCGGTTCTTCTACTGCGCCAAGACCAGCCGAAAAGATCGAAACGAAGGCCTGCTCAGCTCGGACGCTCCCGCTGTCGCCAAGGAAGCAACCATGCGCGACTGCGAAACCGCCGAGTGGAGTACTCGCAACGGCAACAGCCATCCCACGGTGAAGCCGACTGACCTGATGGCCTACCTGCTGCGCCTGGTGACACCGTCCGGCGGCGTTGCTCTCGATCCATTCATGGGCAGCGGAAGCACCGGCAAGGCCGCAATGCGCGAAGGCTTCAAATTCATCGGCTGCGAGATCGACGAGCAGTACGCGGCGATCGCGCGAGTGCGGATTGAACACGAAGTGAGCCGCCAGCAAGAGCTACAAGCCGAATCCGACCAGCTCGACCTATTCGGCACCGCGTAACCCCTCCCCCAACTCAACAGCCTGCCGGTGTACGGCGGGCGAGGTATTCGTATGTCTGAAATCAAGTGCGAACACGGCCACACAGTGCGAATGGGCACCGTCGAATGGCTCGACACGATGACGCTGGATCAGCTTCGCTTCGCCCGCAACACGGCCGCAGACAAGATCAAAGCGGCGGAAGAGCAGCCCAAGCGAATCGTTTGGCGCGTGTGCCGCGGGGCTATCTGCGTGGGCAACTATCGCGAGGAGGATCACGAAAAGGCCGCCGATCATTTCCTGCGCATCTTCAAAGAAACGTTCATGGAAGAAGCGGCCGAATACGTGGCCAAGCCTTACGGGACTGAGACCTTCCGCCGGCAACTGCCGAGCATCGAGGTCGAGCGCTGCACCCAGTTCGAATACGAGAACGAGTGGTTCCCCACCAAAACCGAATAACCACCTTCTGCCGCCACGCGCGGCATGGAGCATCCCTATGTCAAATCGCAGCGCGGCTCAGATCGCGCCCATCCTCCCGCGCTTCATCCGTGCCGGCGAGGCCTACGGCTACCTCGGCATGTGCCGGGATGAATTCAACAAAACGGTCAGGCCAAACGTTCGGGAATTCCCGATTGGGAAACAGGGTATTGGCTTCGACCGGATCGAGCTGGACCAGTGGGCAGACGCCTACGTCGAGTCCATGGCAATTGAAAAAGCCGCCAATCAGGACAACAATCAGCCCCGCAGTGGGCGCCAAGGAGTCAATAAATGGCGCGAAAAACGATCTCCGGTCTCTACGAGAGAAACGGAATCTGGCACATCGACAAGGTCGTCAGAGGTCAGCGACTTCAGGAAAGCACTGGAGCAAGCGAAAGGCAGGAAGCGGAGCAGTACCTGATTCACCGGCTGGAAAAGCTCAGGCAGGAAAAGGTCTACGGTGTGCGCCAGGTGCGAACCTGGCGTGAGGCAGCGACGCGATTCCTGGTGGAGTTCAAGGATCAGGCGTCGATCGGCCTGTCCGCATCACACATTGAACAGCTGGACCCGTACATCGGGGATCTGCCGATCACCCATATAGATGACGGAACACTGGCTGCTTTCAAGCGCGACAGGCAGAAGCCGACGAAGAACGAAAAGGGAAAGGTGAAGCCAGGCGTCTCGAACCGGACGGTGAACATCGCCTTACAGCGAATCGTTCGGATCTTGAACCTGTGCCACAGGAAGTGGCGAGACGCAGAGAAACGGCCGTGGCTGGATAGCGTGCCGATGATCTCGATGCTGGAGGAAAGGAAGTCGAGCAGGAAGCCCTACCCCATGTCATGGGCAGAGCAGTCGATGTTGTTCTCGGAAATCCCTGACCACCTGTTGAGGATGTCGCTCTACAAGGTGAACACAGGTTGCCGCGAGCAGGAAGTCTGCAAACTTCAGTGGGATTGGGAAATCCGAGTGCCGGAACTGGGAACGAGTGTGTTCCTGATCCCTGCTGACTTTGGCGGGAGGAGTGAAAAGTCTGGCGTGAAGAATGGCGATGAAAGGCTGGTGGTGCTGAACAAGGTGGCGATGTCGGTCATCGATGGACAGCGCGGCCTGCATTCGAAGTATGTCTTCCCGTATGGGCAGCCGGACGAAGGCGGCCAAACTCCGATGCACCGGATGAATGACACAGCGTGGAAGAAGGCCAGGGTGAGAGCGGCGGCGAAGTGGGAAATGGAACACAAGTCACCGGCACACCCTGGGTTCAGATCGATCAGGATTCACGACCTCAAACACACCTTTGGCAGAAGGCTTCGTGCAGCGGGCGTGACACTGGAGGATCGGAAGGCGCTCTTGGGGCACAAGAATGGCAGCGTTACGAGCCACTATTCTACCGCAGAGCTTGAGCAGTTGATTGAGGCGGCTAATAAAGTATCAGCGACCGATTCGAGAGGACCGGCACTGACCATCTTGAGGAGGAAAACGGGATGAACCCCCGCAAAAGTCCCTACGCATGAAAAAGCCGAACTGGTGAGAGTTCGGCTAAGTCATTGAAAAATATGGTCGGGACGGAGTGATTCGAACACTCGACCCCTAGCACCCCATGCTAGTGCGCTACCGGACTGCGCTACGCCCCGACTAGGTTTGAAACTCGTTCTCCATCTCGAAGAACGCTCAAGAATATATCGCAAGCTTTTGAAAACTGGAAGTATTTAAAAGCAGGAAATTATTTCTTGAGAACCACCAGAACATCTTCGAGCTCGGCGATCATCTGGCGGATCATTTGCTTGTATTGGGTGGTGTCGTCTTTGGCTTCATCGCCGGACAGACGCAGGCGCGCGCCGCCGATGGTGAACCCCTGATCATAAAGGAGCGCGCGGATCTGCCGGATCATCAGCACGTCCTGGCGCTGATAATACCGGCGGTTTCCGCGGCGTTTGACGGGGTTGAGCTGAGGAAACTCCTGCTCCCAGTAGCGCAGCACATGCGGCTTTACCGCACACAGCTCGCTGACTTCACCGATGGTGAAGTAGCGTTTGCCCGGGATGACGGGTAGTTCGTCGTTATGACTTGGTTCCAGCATAAGCCTCAACTCGGGCCTTCAACTTCTGCCCTGGACGAAAGGTGACCACACGGCGAGCCGTGATCGGGATTTCTTCCCCCGTTTTCGGGTTGCGGCCAGGCCGCTGGCGTTTGTCCCGAAGGTCGAAATTGCCGAAACCCGACAATTTGACCTGCTCGTTGTCTTCAAGAGCGTGCCTGATTTCCTCGAAAAACAGTTCAACCAATTCCTTGGCTTCCCGCTTGTTCAGGCCCAGCTCTTCATACAGACGTTCCGCCATCTCAGCTTTCGTCAAAGCCCCCATACGTCACTTCCTTAACGTGGCGTTCAACCTTTGTTCGAGCGAGGTGAGGATATTTTGCGTCGTCGAATTCACCTCATCGTCATTAAGAGTGCGCGATGGATGCTGCCAGGTCAAGCCGACTGCGAGGCTTTTTCTATCAGGATCAATGCCTTTACCCTGATACACGTCAAATAGCCTGAGGTCTGTCAGCCATTCGCCTGCATTTTCACGGATTACGTCCAGTACAGCCGAGGCTGCAACGTCTTTGTGCGCAATCAGTGCCAGGTCACGACGCACTTCAGGAAAGCGCGACAACTCGTGGAATTTCGGCATCTTACCCAGAGCGACTTCAGCCAGAACCAGCTCGAAGACGAAGACCGGACGGTCGAGACCCAAAGACTTCGACAACTCAGGGTGAATCGCGCCGATAAAGCCGACTTCACGCCCTTCCCGCTCGATGCGCGCGGTCTGGCCCGGATGCAGCGCAGGATGTTTGCCCGGCGCAAAAGTGAACTGATCCAGCGCACCGGCAAAGCCCAGCACCGCTTCTACGTCAGCCTTGACGTCGAAGAAGTCGACAGTATCGCGACCTTGCGCCCAGCCTTCCGGCAGACGGCTGCCGCACACCACACCGGCGATCATCGGCTCTTGCTTCAGACCTTCCAGCTGACCGACAAATCGCAGACCGCTCTCGAACAGACGAACACGATCCTGCTGACGGTTGAGGTTGTGCTGCAACGCCTTGACCAGGCCCGGCCACAGCGACGAACGCATGGCGGCCATGTCATTGGAGATCGGGTTCGCCAACAGCAGCGGCTCGACGCCCGGGTTGAACAGTTCGAACTGCTTCGGATCGATGAAGCTGTAAGTGATCGCTTCCTGATAACCACGAGCGACCAGCAGACGACGCAGCTCCGGCAGATCGCTGCGCGCTTCGGCCTTGGCCTGTGGCGCCAGACGAGCTTGCGGGTAACGAACCGGCAGACGGTTGTAACCGTACAGACGTGCCAGTTCTTCGATCAGATCGACTTCCAGGCTGATATCGAAGCGATGGCTCGGCACTTCTACGCGCCACTGCCCTGCTCCGTCGGCGGAAACCTTCAGACCCAAAGCGTTGAGCAGACGCTCGACTTCCGCCGAATCCATTTCCATGCCCAGCATCTGGGTGATGCGCTGAGCACGCAGGGTGATCGGCGCGATCGACGGCAGATGCTGCTCGCTGACGGTCTCAATGATCGGGCCGGCTTCGCCACCGGTGATTTCCAGCAGCAGGCCAGTGGCGCGCTCCATGGCTTCACGGGCCAGTTGCCAGTCCACGCCACGCTCGTAGCGGTGCGAAGCGTCGGTGTGCAGACCATACGAACGAGCCTTGCCCGCCACTGCGATCTGGTCGAAGAACGCACTTTCAAGGAACACGTCGCGAGTGGTCGCGGAAACGCCACTGTGCTCGCCACCCATCACGCCGGCAATCGCCAGAGCGCGAGTGTGGTCGGCGATCACCAGCGTATCGCTGCGCAGGCTGACTTCCTGACCGTCGAGCAGAACGAGCTTCTCGCCATCTTCCGCCATGCGCACACGGATGCCGCCATTGATTTCGGCGAGATCGAAGGCGTGCAGCGGCTGGCCCAGCTCGAGCATCACGTAGTTAGTGATGTCGACGGCGGCGTCGATGCTGCGGACTTCGGCGCGACGCAGACGCTCAACCATCCACAGCGGCGTCGGCCTGGACAGGTCAACGTTACGGATGACACGGCCCAGGTAACGCGGGCAGGCAGCAGGTGCCAGGACTTCTACCGAGCGCACTTCGTCGTGCACCGCCGGAACGGTCATCACCACCGGGCGAGTGACCGGGGCGTCGTACAGCGCGCCGACTTCACGGGCCAGACCGGCCAGGGACAGGCAGTCGCCACGGTTCGGAGTCAGATCGACTTCGATGCTGGCGTCTTCCAGGTCCAGATAAACACGGAAGTCTTCGCCCACCGGCGCATCGGCCGGCAGCTCCATCAGACCGTCATTGCCTTCACCGACCTGCAGCTCGGATTGCGAGCACAACATGCCGTTGGACTCGACACCACGCAGCTTGGCCTTCTTGATCTTGAAGTCGCCCGGCAGCTCGGCACCGATCATCGCGAATGGAATCTTCAGGCCCGGACGCACGTTTGGCGCACCGCACACGACCTGAAAGGTTTCCGCGCCATTGCTGACCTGGCACACGCGCAATTTGTCGGCATCGGGATGCTGCTCGGTGCTCAGCACCTCGCCCACCACCACGCCACTGAAAACACCGGCGGCCGGCGTAACGCTATCGACCTCAAGACCGGCCATCGACAGACGTGCAACCAGCGCGTCGCGATCTACCTGCGGGCTTACCCAGCCACGCAGCCATTGTTCACTGAATTTCATCCTGCTCTCCTAAGAATTCGTTACGACTAGCGAAATTGCGCGAGGAACCGCAAGTCGTTGTCGAAGAACAGACGCAAGTCGTTCACGCCGTAACGCAGCATGGCCAGACGCTCAACGCCCATGCCGAAGGCAAAGCCCGAGAACTCTTCCGGATCGATCCCGGACATGCGCAACACGTTCGGGTGAACCATGCCGCAGCCCATCACTTCCAGCCAGCCAGTCTGTTTGCAGACGCGGCAGCCTTTACCGCTGCACATCACGCATTCCATGTCGACTTCGGCGGAAGGCTCGGTGAACGGGAAGTACGAAGGACGGAAACGCACGGCCAGCTCTTTTTCGAAGAACACCCGCAGGAATTCTTCGATCGTGCCTTTGAGGTCGGCGAAGTTGATATCGCGATCGACCAGCAGGCCTTCGACCTGGTGGAACATCGGCGAGTGGGTGATATCGGAGTCACTGCGATACACACGGCCTGGGCAGACGATGCGGATCGGCGGCTTTTTCGATTCCATGGTGCGGACCTGTACCGGCGAGGTATGGGTGCGCAGCAACATGTTGGCGTTGAAATAGAAGGTGTCATGCATCGACCGGGCCGGGTGGTGGCCTGGGATGTTGAGCGCCTCGAAGTTGTGATAGTCGTCTTCGACCTCAGGGCCTTCGGCAATGCCGTAGCCGATATGGGTGAAGAACTGTTCGATACGCTCCAGAGTCCGGGTTACCGGATGCAGACCACCGGAGGTCTGACCACGGCCCGGCAGGGTCACGTCGATGGATTCGGCAGACAGTTTGGCAGCCAGTTCGGCTTCCTCAAACAGAGCCATGCGCGCATTGAGAACGCCTGTGACACGTTCCTTGGCAACGTTGATCAGGGCGCCGACCTGCGGACGCTCCTCTGCCGGCAAATTCCCCAGGGTCTTCATCACCTGAGTCAATTCACCCTTTTTGCCAAGGTATTGAACCCGGATTTGCTCCAGGGCATTGATATCTTCAGCGCTTTGCACAGCCTCTAGTGCTTGAGAGACCAGCGCATCCAGGTTTTCCATGTACAGACTCCAGATACAAAATAGGGGAAGAGCTTGAAGGCTCTTCCCCTATTTAAGACGTTTACCACCTGGCCCCACGGAGGTGAGGCCGGGTGATTGTCGGGGGTACTTAAGCCAAGGTGGCTTTAGCTTTCTCGACAATCGCAGCAAACACCGCTTTTTCGTTCACTGCCAGATCAGCCAGAACCTTACGGTCGATCTCGATGGACGCTTTTTTCAGGCCAGCGATGAAACGGCTGTAGGACAGACCGTTAACACGAGCACCAGCGTTGATACGAGCGATCCACAGAGCGCGGAACTGACGTTTTTTCTGACGACGGTCACGGTAGGCGTATTGGCCTGCCTTGATTACCGCTTGCTTGGCAACACGGAATACGCGGGAGCGTGCGCCGTAGTAGCCTTTAGCAAGTTTCAGAATTTTTTTGTGACGTTTACGGGCAATGACGCCACGCTTTACACGAGCCATGAGTTACTTCCTCTATTCTTGATCCAAAAATTAACGAAGGCGCAGCATGCGCTCGACTTTTGCCACGTCAGACGGATGCAGCAAGCTGCTACCGCGCAGTTGACGCTTACGCTTGGTCGACATTTTGGTCAGGATGTGGCTCTTGAAAGCGTGCTTGTGCTTGATACCGTTAGCAGTTTTCAGAAACCGCTTAGCAGCACCACTTTTGGTTTTCATCTTTGGCATGTTCGGATACTCCGCATTCAGTTGATAAACATAATCAGAAGGCCTGCCGTGCCCTGTTGATTACTTCTTCTTTTTCGGGGCGATGACCATGATCAGCTGGCGTCCTTCCATCTTAGGATGCTGTTCGACCGAACCGTACTCGAGCAGGTCTTGTTCAACCCGCTTGAGGAGTTCCATCCCCAGCTCCTGGTGGGCCATCTCACGGCCGCGGAATCGCAAGGATACCTTGGCCCTGTCCCCGTCACTCAGGAAACGTACCAGGTTGCGCAGTTTTACCTGGTAATCCCCTTCCTCCGTCCCTGGACGAAACTTGATTTCTTTTACCTGAATCTGCTTCTGGTTTTTCTTCGCCGCAGCAATCTGCTTCTTCTTTTCGAAGATCGATTTGCCGTAGTCCATCACCCGGCAAACCGGTGGGACTGCGTCTGCAGAGATTTCTACCAGATCAAGCTTTGCTTCTTCAGCAATACGAAGCGCTTCATCAATCGAGACGATGCCAATCTGCTCGCCATCAGCGCCAATTAACCGAACCTCGCGTGCCGAGATATTCTCGTTGATCGGGGCTTTCGGTGCAGCTCGTTTATCTTGTCTCATTTCACGCTTAATAATAATTACTCCGAATCTGGGCGACCACGCCGGGAAACCGCTTGCGCGAGAAACTCAGCGAACTGGGCGACGGGCATCGAGCCCAGGTCAGCACCTTCACGAGTACGCACAGCGACAGTCTGCATCTCGACTTCCTTATCCCCAATAACCAAGAGATATGGAACCTTGAGCAAAGTATGCTCGCGGATTTTAAAGCCGATCTTTTCATTTCTCAAGTCGGACTTGGCACGAAACCCGCTTTCGTTGAGAGTTTTTTCGACCTGAGCGACGAAATCTGCCTGTTTATCAGTGATATTCATGATCACTGCCTGGGTTGGCGCCAGCCACGCAGGGAATGCACCTTCGTAGTGCTCGATCAGAATCCCGACGAAACGCTCGAACGAACCGAGGATCGCTCGGTGCAACATCACCGGATGCTTGCGGCTGTTATCTTCGGAGACGTATTCAGCTCCCAGACGCACAGGCAGGTTGAAATCGAGCTGCAAGGTACCACACTGCCACACGCGGCCGAGGCAATCTTTCAGCGAGAATTCGATCTTCGGACCGTAGAACGCCCCTTCACCCGGTTGCAGATCGTACGGCAGGCCAGCGCTATCAAGGGCTGCAGCCAGGGCTGCTTCGGCGCGATCCCACAGCTCGTCGGAACCGACGCGTTTTTCCGGACGAGTGGACAGCTTCATCTCGACATCGGTAAAGCCGAAGTCGCGGTAAACATCCATGGTCAGCTTGATGAACGCAGCGGATTCGGCCTGCATCTGCTCTTCGGTGCAGAAGATGTGGGCGTCATCCTGAGTGAACGCACGCACACGCATGATGCCGTGCAGCGCACCCGACGGCTCGTTACGGTGGCAGGCACCGAACTCGGCCAGACGCATCGGCAGCTCGCGGTAGCTCTTCAGGCCCTGGTTGAACACCTGCACGTGGCAAGGGCAGTTCATCGGCTTGATGGCGTAGTCGCGGCTTTCCGACTCGGTGGTGAACATGTTGTCGGCGTAGTTGGCCCAGTGCCCGGATTTCTCCCACAGGCTGCGGTCAACGACTTGCGGCGTCTTGATCTCGAGATAGCCGTTGTCGCGCTGCACCTTGCGCATGTACTGCTCGAGTACCTGGTACAGCGTCCAGCCATTCGGGTGCCAGAACACCATGCCCGGTGCTTCTTCCTGAGTATGGAACAGGCCCAGGCGCTTGCCGATCTTGCGGTGATCGCGCTTTTCAGCTTCTTCGATACGCTGGATGTAAGCAGCCAGTTGCTTCTTGTCTGCCCAC
Source organism: Pseudomonas aphyarum (assembly GCF_028657055.1). Classification (NCBI taxonomy): domain Bacteria; kingdom Pseudomonadati; phylum Pseudomonadota; class Gammaproteobacteria; order Pseudomonadales; family Pseudomonadaceae; genus Pseudomonas; species Pseudomonas aphyarum. The sequence goes on along the minus strand of NZ_JAMDGS010000007.1, from coordinate 225,760 downwards.
GCGGTGCCGTAAACGCGTTGCAATTGCTCGTTCTTGGCATCTCCGCGCCAGTAGGCGCCGGACAGCTTGGTCAGCTTGAAGGATTTCAGGAAGCGGGTGTTCGGCACGTGCGGACCGCGGCACATGTCGACGTATTCTTCGTGATAGTACAGACCCATGGCCTGCTCGTTCGGCATGTCTTCGACCAGACGCAGCTTGTAGTCTTCGCCACGGGCCTTGAACACTTCGATCACTTCGGCACGCGGAGTGACTTTCTTGATGACGTCATATTCCGTATCGATCAGCTGTTGCATGCGCTGTTCGATGGCCGCCATGTCGTCCGGAGTAAAAGGACGCTCGAAGGCGATGTCGTAATAGAAGCCTTCGTCGATAACCGGCCCGATGACCATTTTTGCAGTCGGGTACAGCTGCTTGACCGCATGGCCGACCAGGTGGGCGCAAGAGTGGCGAATGATCTCCAGCCCCTCTTCATCCTTTGGCGTGATGATTTGCAGCGTCGCGTCGCTGTCGATGATGTCGCAGGCGTCGACCAGCTTGCCGTTGACCTTGCCGGCCACGGTGGCCTTGGCCAGACCGGCACCGATGGATGCGGCGACCTCGGCTACGGAAACCGGGTGATCGAATGAACGTTGACTGCCGTCGGGAAGAGTAATAGTTGGCATGGCGCCTCCTCTCCTAGTGGTGACCCCTACCAAAGGTCACGTGGGTTGGGATGAGCCAGTACAAGATCCGATCCAGGCCATTCAATGACGAACGCCTGCCTTACAGCGGCAGGAGCCTTGCGGCCAACCGGAAAACCGAACCAGAGTGACTGGGATTCAAATCAGAAAATTCGTGCACTGCCGCTACCGGGACTGAAGGTCATCCGGAGCCTGCGAACGCCCGAGCGAGGCATGCTAGCACAGATGAGCGGTCACCGATGCACTCAGGTTTTACCGAGAGGCAAATCGTCTGTTTTATGCCAGAGTGCTGAACTTGATCGGCCGTTGGGCCCTCAGATAACAAGACATTGACCCACAAGGAGCATCCTCGCATGCGTCTTAACACCCTGCTTGCCGCAGTCGCCCCCCTCGTTTTTCTGCTGCCGCTGAGCGCCCACGCCGACTGGCCAAAGGGCGAGCGTGAGAAATACATGGCTCAGTGCACCCAGGCGGCCACCCCGCAAATCGGTGCCGCTGCTGCAAAATCTCACTGCGCGTGCGGTGCCGATGCCATCAAGTCCTACCCTGCCAGCGACATTCAGGCGCTGATGGACAACAAAGCCAGCCAGGAATTGCAGCAAAAAGCCCTGGGGCAAATTGCCAAATGCAAGGCCAATACCCCGGCGAAAAAATGATGAATCAGGCCTTTTCAATGCCCCCAGCACCGCTGAAAAGCATCTGAATCAGGCTTTTTCGAACGTTTTATGCAGGTTTTACAGGTTTTTTTATTGTCTTTATTTTTCGCTCGAAGCCTTTTAAACCGGGGCCTCCAGCCGAAACAGGCAGGAAAGAAAACACGACTGATTGGCAAACAGCACGTCCGGGGGGCTACCAAAGCGAACATTTCGACTATGATACCCCGGTGTGCCCAGTTGGCCTGAGCAGCACAGTACTACTGAAAATATATGTTTCTTGGAGATACACCATGTCTAATCGCCAAACCGGCACCGTTAAATGGTTCAACGATGAAAAAGGCTTCGGCTTCATCACTCCTCAAGGTGGCGGTGACGACCTGTTCGTACACTTCAAAGCTATCGAAACTGACGGTTTCAAAAGCCTGAAAGAAGGCCAAACCGTTTCCTTCGTGGCTGAGAAAGGCCAAAAGGGTATGCAAGCTGCACAAGTTCGCCCAGAGTAATTTCTCGGCGCACTAAAAAAACCCCGTCCATGTGACGGGGTTTTTTATGGGTGAAACAAAAGCCCGAAGGCTCAGCCGCAGTTGACGCGGGTGATCACCAGGTTCTGATCGGTATTCAGGTTAAGGCGATCGGAACGGTACTCCAAAGTAATCATGTCATTCGGCTTGAGGAACCGGGCGTTCTGCGCACCGGCTTTCTTGCGTGCTTGCTCCAACAGCTCCGGCGAAGCTTTCTTGCCGAGAGCGAACTCCGCAGCCGATGCTTCACAACGACCATGTCCAGCCTCAGTCGCCACGGGATCCTTCTGCGACTCGCTGGAGGTCGTAGAGCAACCAGCCAACAGAGCAACGGCCATCAGTGCACCCAGTGACGCGAACTTCCAAGGCATTGAAGCCTCCTTATTTCAATTTTGAGCAGAGATCGTGCGACCGCCAATACGGCGTTTGGTTTCACGCTGAGTGCTATCACCCTGCCCCACGATCGGAAAAACGCCGAGTGTGCCTGAGCAACGCCTGAAGCATCACCCGGTAAAACGTCACTGAATATTAATGACGTTCAGTAGACATCAATGTAGTCGTAGGGCGGATTCGGCCAGTTGTCCTTGAGCGCATTGAAAATCTGCATGACCCAGACTTCGTCGCTGGCTGCGACATTTCCCACGTATCCCGAGCCTTTTGCCCAGGTCTCCAGACGAAACAGCAGGCCATCGATATCCTGGCCGCCAGTGACACCCGAAGAGATATAGGCGATTCCGCCCTTGGTCACGCGCAACTGGGTGTGTTCGTCATCACTGGCCGATGCCAGCATCCGGCGGACAGCATCAAGGGTCAGGCCGTCGGGGCTATTCAAATCGATCTGCACAGCGCAATCCTTGTTTTTTTGCGGAAACGACCAAGTGTCGCATAGCCCTGCGCTCATGCCTAAGTCGCAGTGCCAAACGCTCGGCAAAGTGGTTAACTCAAAACTCCGATCCCGCGACCGAGCCTTGCCATGACCACCGTAAGCATTACCGCCGACATCAAGGCCACCTGGCCACAAGGGCACAGTTCTTACAGCCCGGGCAGTCCGGAGGAATTGGCACTGATCAGCATCGACTTGCTGGTGAAGACACTGGGAACACAGGGCGCGCAGTCATTCATCGCCCAGCTGTTCGAGAAGTATCCCGATGACTTCAAAGGAACATCGGACACCGAGAGGGAGTAAAAGCCCGCAAGCTGGCACCTGCGGGCATATGACTTACTTCAGACGCTTCAGACGCTCGGTCAGTAGATCGAAGAAACCCTGGGCATCGCCGTTCTCCACCCAGAAGGCGTTCTTCGGCGCCTTGAGGCCGTCATACCAGTCGACAATGGTCTGGCCGAAGGTCGGGCCTTCACGGCTGTCGACCACCACATTCACCGACCGGCCAGTGAACAGCTCAGGCTTGAGCAGATAAGCCACGACGGTGGCGTCGTGCACCGGACCACCCGGAATGCCGTAGTGCTCCATATCCCCTTTGATGTACTCGTTGAGGATGTCGCCGACAATCTTGCTCGCATTGTTGTTCAGCGCCGCGATCTGCTTCAGGCGCGCATCGCTGGTCAGGATCTTGTGGGTCACGTCCAGCGGCAGGTACGTCAGTTTCACCCCGCTTTTGAGCACCACTTCCGCTGCTTGCGGGTCGGCGTACAGGTTGAATTCAGCCACCGGCGTGATGTTGCCGCCATTGAAGTGGGCGCCACCCATGATCACGACTTCCTTGATCCCCTGAACAATCTCCGGCTCCTGGATCAGGGCCAGGGCCAGGTTGGTCTGCGGACCGAGCATCGCGATGGTGATGCTGTGTGGCTTGGCTTTTTTCAAGGTGTCGATCAGGTAGTTGACCGCATTGCCTTCGGCCAGGCCTTTTTTCGGCTCGTGCACGGTGACACCCGACAGGCCTTCCTTGCCATGGATGTTTTCGGCGTAGATCGGCGTGCGCATCAGCGGTTTCGGCGCGCCGGCGTACACCGGAATCTCTTCCCGCCCTGCCCACTCACGGGCCAAACGCGCATTGCGCGAAGTCTTGTCCAGACGCACGTTGCCGGCCACGGTGGTCAACGCGCGAATGTTCAGCTCCTCCGGGGAGGCCAGGGCAAACAACAGGGCGACCACGTCGTCGGCGCCCGGATCGGTGTCGATGATCAGGTCGATCTTTTCCGCCGCCTGGGCGCCGGTCGCGGTTATCACGGACAAAAGCAGCAGACTCCGAATCAGTTGGTGCATTTTTTGAGCATAGCGGTGCATGGCGCATTCCTTGTGCAGATGAAATCAAAAGGGGCGAACCCTGTTTAGAACGTAACTCCAGACACCAGAACGATGTTGCAGTACGGCTGGCATTCGCCCGTACGAACAATCGCTCGTGCCTGTCGGCTGAGTACTTTGAATTGCTCGTGACTGAGCAGGTCACGCCGCCCCAGCGAGCCTTCGTCATTCAGCTCGTCCAGCGTGGACAGCGCGGTCGGTTGCTTGTCGAAGATCTCCTTGGCCAGCGCGTGGCTTTCCACCTGCATTTCGCTGAGCACGACTTTCAGGGTGCTGACGAAATCCGGCACGCCGTGCGTCAACGCGAGGTCGATCAACTCGACACCCGGCGGCACCGGCAGGCCGGCATCACCGATCACGACCATGTCGCCGTGGCCTAGGGAAGCAATCAGCCGCGACAGGGCGACATTGAGCAAAGGAGTCTTTTTCATGCGGGTTTGAATGCCTGTACGTCGGAGGTGGTGGGAATGGACGGCTGGGCACCTGCCCGGGTAACCGACAGGGCCGCAGCAACCTGCCCGAAACGAATGGCCTCGTCCTCGGTTTTGCCGGCCGCCAGTGCCGCCGCAAATCCGCCGACAAAGGTATCCCCGGCGGCGGTGGTATCCACAGCCTTCACTTTGGGTGCAGGAAAATGCTGGTAACCCGTGCCGTTGGCGAACAACGAGCCTTGAGCCCCCAGCGTGATGATGACCTTGCCGGCGCCCAGTGAAATCAGGTGCGCAGCGGCTTTTTCAGCGGTCTCCAGAGAGTCCACCGGCAAACCGCTGAGGGCGGCGGCCTCGCTCTCGTTGGGAATCAGGTAATCGATGGCGGCAAACCAGTCTGCCGGCAGCGGGCGAGTGGCCGGCGCCGGGTTGAGGATGACCGTCTTGCCCAGTTCACGTCCGCGTTTTAGCGCATGGCCTACGGTGGCATCGGGGATTTCCAGCTGGCAGATGATCACGTCGGCCGCTTGCAGCACGGCGTCGAATCGATCGATGACCGCCGGGGTCATCGAGCCATTGGCACCGGCCACGATGACAATCGCGTTCTGACTGTTGTCATCGACCACGATCAGCGCCACGCCACTGGAGTCCTCCACCACGCTGACCGCCTGACAATCGATCTGCTCGGCCAGCAATGCGTCGCGCAATTGCACGCCATAGTCATCGTTGCCGACACAGCCGACCATCGACACCTGTGCACCCAGCCGGGCGGCAGCTACGGCCTGATTGGCGCCCTTGCCACCGGACACCGTCGCGAAGGAATGGCCGATCAGCGTCTCACCGCCCCGGGGCAAGCGCGGCGCCCGGGTGACCAGGTCCATGTTCAGGCTGCCTATTACCACTACATTTGCGGACATACATCACTACTCTTCAATTCGTTTCAGCGGTATTCGGTGAACACGCCGGACAGCGGTGCAGTCGATTCGCGCAGGACAATACTCGGGGTCACGATCCGCTGATCCGTCGCCAGACCCGGTGTGGCAATTCTTCGCAACAAGACTTCCGCCGCCATCTCACCCAACTGAAGGATCGACTGGCCCACGGTCGTCAGCGCTGGATACACGTAACGGCTCATCTGGATATCGTCGAAGCCGATCACCGACAGCTCGGCGGGCACACGCACGTTACGTTCCGCCGCCGCTCGCAGCACACCAATGCCGATCATGTCGTTACCGGCAAAAATCGCGCTCGGCGGGTTGCGCTCAAGCAGGATCGAAGCCGCGTTGTAACCGCCGGTGCTGGTGAAGTCGCTTTCCAGCATGCGCGACGGGGATACTTCAACACCGGCCTCTTTCAGCGCTCGAGCAAAACCGGCCTGGCGCATTTGCGCGACACTGGTACTGGCCGGACCACCGATCGTGGCGATGTCACGGTGACCGAGTTCAAGCAAATGCCGCGTCGCGAGGTACGCGCCATATTCGTGATCGATGCGCACCAGGTCGGCGTCCACGCCTTCGAGTCCACGGTCGACGATCACCATCGGCGTCTTCACGCCCGCCAGTCCTTGCGCCAGACCGCTGTCGCCGCCCGCCGAGGCAACGATCAAGCCGTCGATGCGCTTTTCCAGCAGGACCCGCAGGTAGCTGCGTTGCTTGTCCGGGTTGTCGTCGGAGTTGCAGAGAATCACGCAGTAGCCATTACGCTCGCAGTAATCCTCGATCCCGCGCGCCAGTTCGGCGAAGTACGGGTTGAGACTGTTGGGCACCAGCAAACCGATGGTGGCGGTGGTTTTCGCTTTGAGCGAACGGGCCACGGCGCTAGGCACATAGTCGAGACTCTTGATGGCCGCCTCGACCTTGAGCCGTACCTCTTCGCTCACCGGCCGGGTCTTGTTTACTACGTGGGACACGGTCGTGTAGGAAATTCCTGCAAGTGCCGCCACATCCTTGATCGTTGCCATTTATCAGCCCCGTCGGCTTGCGCGTTGACTGCGATAGGTGTCGAGCACCACGGCGATCACGATCACCGCACCGGTGATGATGCGCTTGGTCGGCTCGGTCGCGCCAATCTGCGCCAGACCGGCCGCCAGCACGGAGATGATCAACACACCGAAAAAGGTGCTGATCACCGAACCACGTCCGCCCATCAGGCTGGTGCCGCCGATCACCACAGCGGCGATCACTTGCAGCTCAAGGCCTGAACCGGCGTTCGGGTCGGCTGCTTCCAGCCGGGAAATCTGGAACAGCGCCGCAATGCCGGCGAGCAGGCCCATCAGGCTGAACACCAGGATCTTGTAGGGCTTGGGATTGATCCCCGCCAGCCGCACCGCTTCTTCGTTGGTGCCGATACCGATCAGGTAGCGACCGAACACGGTACGGGTCAGAACCGCCTGGGCAATGAAGATGACCAGCAAGGCAATGATGAACGACGGCGAAATACCGAAGGCGATCGGGTTGGACAGCCAGGCGAAGGAGTCACCGATGTAGGCCGTGCGCGAACCGGTCATCTGATAGGCCAGGCCACGGGCCATCTCCAGTACACCGAGCGACACGATGAACGACGGAATTCGCCACGCCACGGTAATCGAACCGGTAACCGTGCCGGCCAACGCCGCAACGGCCATGCCCAACAAGGCCGCCGGCAACACGCTCCAGCCCCAGCCAAGAATCGCTACGCTGACGGTAGATGCCGCGAGTGCCAGTACCGAGCCCACCGACAGGTCGATTCCGCCGATGATCAGGACGAACGTCATGCCCACCGCCAAAACCATCAGGTCGGGAATCTGGTTGGCCAGGGTACTGAAGGTGTTGTACGACAGGAAATGGCTGCTCATGACCGAGAACAGCGCAATCATTGCCAGCAACGCGCCGGCCAGGCCCAGGTAAGTGCCGAGGCCGTAGAAATTGCCACTGGATTTGCCGGCGGAAGATGCAGTTTTCATGGGAGATCCCTAGGCGCTGCTTCGTTGAGCAGCGCATCACGTTTCTGGTAGCCGGCGAACGCGGCGGCAAGCAAGTCATCCTGGGTCCAGCTGTCGCGCTCGAACGTGTCGATCAGGCGCCCTGCCGACAACACACCGATGCGGTCGCAGATCAGCATCAGCTCGCGCAAATCGCTGGACACCACGACCAACGCTTTGCCCTGGCGGGTCAGTTCGCCGAGCAAGGCATAAATATCGAACTTGGCGCCGACATCGATACCGCGAGTCGGCTCGTCGAACAGCAGCACCGAACAGTCGCGCTCGAGCCAGCGCCCGATCACCACCTTTTGCTGGTTGCCGCCGGACAGCTCGGACACCAGTTGCGTCGGGCTGGAACTGCGGATGCGCATGGCGTCGATCTGCCGCTGCGCGAGCTTCGTTTCATCGCCGTTGTTGACGAACCCGCCGCTGGAAATTTCCGGCATGTTGCCCAAGGCAATGTTGGCGCTGATCGATTGGCTCAGCAGCAGGCCTTCGCCCTTGCGATCCTCGGTGATCAAGGCGATGCCGTTGCGCACGGCGTCGACTGGCGAGCGAATGCTCACCGTTTTTGCCGGTGAACCGAGCGCCACCGTGCCGCTGTCCGCGACATCGGCGCCGAAGATCAGCCGCAAAAGTTCGGTGCGCCCTGCCCCGATCAGACCCGAGATACCAAAAATCTCACCGGCGCGAACCTCAAAGGACACGTCGCGAACCTTGTCGGAGCGGGTCAGGCCTTTGACCGTCAGGGCCGGCGCGCCGATATGGCGAGCCCCCAGATCGATATGCTCGCCCAGCTCGCGACCGACCATCAGGGTGACCAGTTGCTCGCTGTTGTAATTGGCCATCGGCTCGACACAAACCAGGTTGCCGTCGCGCAGCACGGCAATGCGCTGCGCGACCCGGGCCAGCTCTTCGAGGCGGTGGGAGATATAGATGATCGAGACACCACGCGCCTGCAACCGGGTGATTTGCTCGAACAACATCTCGACTTCACGGGCAGTCAGCATCGCAGTCGGTTCGTCGAGGATCAGCACGTGGCAATCGCCGATCAGGTTACGGGCGATCTCGACCATTTGCTGATGACCGATGCCCAGCTCGCCGACCAGCGTGTCCGGGTCGATGGCATCGAGGCCGACTTGAGCCATGGCTTCGATCGCGGCCTTGCGCAGCTGCTTGCGGCTGATCCAGCCACCGTTGCTTGGCAGGTTGTCGAGGAACAGGTTCTCGGCCACCGAAAGCGTCGGCAGCAGATTGAGCTCTTGCATGACCATGCGCACACCCAGCTCTTCAGCCTGCGTGCGGCTGCCGGGGCGATATTCCTTGCCCTGGAACTGCATCTGGCCGGTGGTCGGTGTGACCAGCCCGCCGATGATCTTCGACAGGGTGCTTTTGCCGGCACCGTTCTCACCGGTCAGCGCCAGCACTTCACCGCACATCAACGTCAGGTCGATGCCGGTCAGAACCGGTTGCGCATAGGTCTTGCCGATACCGCTGACCGAGAGGACAGCGTTCGGAGCGGAAACTGACATAAAAATCTCCATGCGCTCGCCCGGACGGACGAGCGCCATTGTGTCGCCAAAGGACTTACTGGGTGACCAGCTCGACCGGTGTTTCGATCACACCATTCGCACCACTGTCGACTTTCTCGCCCTTGATGATTTTCAGCGCGGTCTCGATGCCAAACACCGCTTGTTTCGCGGCGTACTGGTCGGCAGTCGCCAGAACGCGACCGTCCTTCAGCATCGGTTTGATGGCATTGATGTTGTCGTAACCGACCACCTTCACCTGACCGGCCTTGCCGGCAGCGCGCACGGCGGAAACGGCGCCCACGGCCATGCTGTCGTTACCGGCCAGCAGCGCCTTGACGTCCGGGTATTCGCTGAGAATCGAAGCGGCCACCTTGTTGCCCTTGTCGATTTCCCAATCGCCGGACTGCAGGGAGACAACCTTGATCTGTGCAGCTTCCATCGCATCCTTGAAGCCAGCGGTACGCTGCTGGGCGTTGGTCGTCGTGGAGACACCTTCAATGATGCCGACTTCGTCACCGGCCTTCAGTTGCTTGGCCAGGTACTCACCCACCAGACGCGCGCCTTTGCGGTTGTCCGGGCCTACGAACGGAACGCTAATGTTCTTGCTTTTGATCACAGCCGGATCGAGTTGGTTATCGATGTTGATCACGGTGATACCGGCATCGACAGCCTTCTTGATCACTGGCACCATCGCCTTGGAGTCAGACGGTGCGATGACCAGCGCGTTGACCTTCGCCAGAATCATCTGCTCGACGATGCGCGTCTGCCCCGCCGTGTCGGTTTCGTCCTTGATGCCGTTGGAGATCAGGTCGAAATCGGCGGAATGTTCTTTCTGGTAGGCCTTGGCGCCATCTTCCATGGTCAGGAAGAACTCGTTGGCCAGGGATTTCATGACCAGGGCGACTTTTGGTTTTTCAGGGGATTCGGCGAAAGCCGAAGAGACAGGCAGTGCGGCGGATGCGGCAGCCAGCATGGCGACAGCAAGAAGACGTCCAGCGAATGGCAGCTTCATGGGTTCACTCCGATCTTATGATTATTGTGAGCAACGCTTGCGCTGGCGTAAGCTCGCTGCACCCCCACGACAATTCAACCCATCGCGAAGGCCGCGCAAACGTTTGCGTAGACCGAACTATGCGAATCACGCCGTCATTTGTCAACAATCAGAAATCGGTATTGCGTTGCGGGGCGAATCCATCGATCCGCCCCTTGAGTGCTCAAGCCGTGGTGTTGACCACGTTACCGGCAGAAGACCCCTTCGACATTTCCTTGACCAGTGCAGCCGAGACTTCCAGCAGCGCACCGCTGGTCTGAGCGATCTGCCCCTGGATGGACATCACCGCTTGCGACTTGGCTTCGGGGGTTGGATAACTCGCAGCTTGCGCGGCAGCCAGTTGCTGTTGCTGTTCCTGAAGCTGCTTCTGCAGTTCCTGCATCCGTTTCAGCAGCGTCTTGATAGTGACGCTCAGATTGTCACCGCCTTCAGCCTCGCTCGCGCTTGCTTCCTGGGCAGGACCACCGGTTCTGACCTGATTGGTTTCAACCTTCTCAGTACCCAGTGCCTCGGCGGACGCATCGGCCTCAGCTTCATTCATTGCATTGATCGTAGCGGCCGTTTTGCCGCCGATCGTGACCGAACCGGGATTTGAAAAACCGATAGTCAATGACATTTGAACTCCTGAAAAAATTGGATCCCTATCAAGGCGCATCGGCCAGCGCGCTGTTTTCTTTAGCAGAGATCTGGAAAGCAGCCAGTTCAGTCTGTGGACGAGGCTCGTAGTCCTTTTCGGTGAGCCGAACGAGAAAACATCCCACGTTCGGAAACCCGGATGAGCTAGGGAAGCTCACAGCCATTCTTCGAATAAATCTTGATTTAAATCATAAGGTTAAACATTTCTCTCAAGCAGAGTACGACTGGTACAGATCCTGCTCCCTCCCTGCACCCCTGGCATTCAGATCGGCCCGGGGCGCATCTAGATGAACCTGCATCAGCACCGTCTCACTACTAGAGAGAAAAATAATGACATCTGCTTTGAAGAGTTTCGTTCCGGGCGCTTTGGCCCTCCTCCTGCTCCTGCCAACCGCCCTCCAGGCAAAAGAAGCTGAAACCCAGGCCAAACTGGCCAACGTTGTGGTCTTGGCCACCGGCGGCACCATTGCCGGCGCGGGCGCCAGCGCTGCCAACAGCGCGACTTATCAGGCCGCGAAAGTGGGCATCGAACAATTGATCGCCGGCATTCCCGAACTGAGCACGCTGGCCAATGTGCGCGGCGAACAGGTCATGCAAATCGCCTCGGAAAGCATCACCAACGAAAACCTCCTGCAATTGGGTCGCCGCGTTTCCGAACTGGCCGACAGCAAAGACGTTGATGGCATCGTCATCACCCATGGCACCGACACGCTGGAAGAGACTGCGTACTTCCTGAATCTGGTGGAAAAAACCGACAAGCCGATCATCGTCGTCGGCTCCATGCGCCCAGGCACCGCCATGTCGGCGGACGGCATGCTGAACCTGTACAACGCCGTGGCCGTTGCCAGCAGCAAAGAAGCTCGCGGCAAAGGCGTCCTGGTGACCCTGAACGATGAAATCCAGTCGGGTCGCGATGTCAGCAAGATGATCAACATCAAGACCGAAGCCTTCAAAAGCGCCTGGGGCCCGCTCGGCATGGTGGTTGAAGGCAAATCCTACTGGTTCCGCCTGCCAGCCAAGCGCCACACCATGGATTCGGAATTCGACATCAAAAACATCAAGAGCCTTCCTGATGTGGAAATCGCCTATTCCTACGGCAATGTCAGCGACACGGCCTACAAGGCCCTCGCCCAGTCCGGCGCCAAGGCGATCATCCATGCCGGTACCGGCAACGGCTCGGTTTCCTCCCGCGTGGTTCCGACCCTGCAAGCGCTGCGCAAGGACGGCGTGCAGATCATTCGCTCGTCTCACGTCAATGCCGGTGGTTTCGTTCTGCGCAACGCCGAACAGCCTGACGACAAATACGACTGGGTGGTTGCTCACGACCTGAACCCGCAGAAAGCCCGCATCCTGGCCATGGTCGCACTGACCAAGACCAACGACAGCAAAGAGCTGCAACGGATGTTCTGGGAATACTGATTTACCCTCGCCTGATCTTTTCCTGATCGGGCACTGACTTCACCCTTCGTCAACGTGACGGAGGGTGAAGCTTGCGCCTCTTCCAAAGAAAAATTTCACCTGAGTGACATCAAAATCGGAAAACCGCTGTCAGAGGATTTTCTTGAATTTTAAGCAGTTGCGAAAATGCCTACAGTTAAATACTGTATGCACGTACAGCTTAATAAGGATAACCTCGTGGCCACTTCCCCTGATGCTCCTGACGCTTACGAACGCATGGGCGTGCGCGTTCAAAAAATCATCAACTCCCCCACCGCTCAAAAAGCCAAAGCCGCACTGATCTTCCGCCTTCCGGACGAGCCGGTGGATGACTGGGAGCGCTTGCTGGAAGAGATCGACGAGAACGACAACGTCACCCTCGCCTACCGCGACGATGGCGGCGTACAGATTTTCTGGGTTGTGCCGAAGGAAGATTGATTCAATGATTCTGCGTTTTGCTGCTGTGCTGTTGCTGTTCATTTCCCTGGGTGCGCAAGCCGGCGCACCGCGTACATTCACCGAAGCCAAGAAGGTCGCCTGGAAGCTGTACGCACCACAATCCACCGAGTTTTATTGCGGGTGCAAATACACCGGCAACAAGGTTGATCTGGCCGCCTGCGGCTACGTCCCACGCAAGAACGCCAAGCGGGCGTCCCGCATCGAATGGGAGCACATCGTTCCGGCCTGGCAGTTCGGCCATCAGCGTCAATGCTGGCAGGAAGGCGGTCGCAAGAACTGCACCCGCTACGACCCGAGTTATCAGAAAGCCGAAGCCGACCTGCACAACCTGGTGCCGAGCATCGGCGAGGTGAATGGCGATCGCAGCAATTTCAGCTACGGCTGGCTGCCGGTCGAAAAAGGTCAGTACGGCTCCTGCCTGACTCAGGTCGACTTCAAGGCGAAGAAGGTCATGCCCCGCCCTTCGATCCGCGGCATGATCGCCCGCACCTACTTTTACATGAGCAAACAATACGGCTTGCGCTTGTCGAAGCAGGATCGGCAACTGTACGAAGCCTGGGACAAGACTTACCCGGTGCAAGACTGGGAGCGCCAGCGTAATCAGAGCGTGGCGTGTGTGATGGGGCGCGGCAACGAATTTGTCGGCCCGGTGAACCTGAAAGCCTGCGGCTGATTGCCTGATCAAAAGAAAAGGCCTTGAGCGATAAACTCAAGGCCTTTTTTGTGCTCAACCGCCGGACTTGTTGTAACGCCAGTAGCCCATCAGATTGAGTGATTCGCGAGGGATGCCACGCTCCTTGATCAGGTATTTGCGCAGACTCATGACCGCAGCGGATTCTCCGGCGATCCAGCCATAGAAGCCCTCGCTGGCCGTATCGGCGATCTCCCACAGAATCTCTTCTTCGATGTCGACATCCGCCAGTTCGACCGCTTGCCCAACCGGCGATGCATCGACAGGCAACGTCGCCTGCCGCACGGCTTCCACCATCAACGTGCCGGCAGCTGCGTGATCACGGATCAGCCATTGCACCGAAAGCCCGGGCCAGTCAGGAACTGCCAACATGTCCTCACGACTGTCGACCTCAAAAAACGCCTGAGCCTGCGGCGGTTCAGCCAGTGCCGCCAGTTCTTCCAGAATTCCCATGGCGGCCGGCAACGCTGTGGCATCGGCGACCAGCAGAAGTTGCTTGAGCGTTTGCGGAGGCTTCCATTCAAATCCCCCCGCCTCTTGTGCCGAGAATCGGCTGTCGGGAGCGAGAATCTGCATTGACTCGCCAGGCTGCGCTCGCAACGCCCAACGGGAAGCCGGGCCGGTTTCGCCGTGCAGGACAAAATCGATATCGACCTCGCCCGACTCGGCTCGCAAATGACGAATGGTGTAGGTGCGCATCGCCGGGCGACGGTCGATCAGCATCGAGCGGAAACGGGCGTACCACCCCTCGCCCTGAGAAAGCCTGGCGGGTGAGCCGTCGGCAGCCGGAAAAAACAGCTTCACTCGCTGATCCGGCGCCCACGTCGCCATTTCGGTGACCGCCGGGCCTGCGAGCGTTATCCGCATGAGATGCGGGCTCAACTGCTGCTTGTGACGCAAAACGACGTCGAACAATTTGTAAGGATTGGCGGAGGCCATGCGGAGCTCCTTCTGGATATCTTCAGTGACTCCTTGAAAAACGAATCACGGGGGACACCCTTTAGTCAGCTCCGCTGAATGGATCCTTATTGCGCCGCCGTGCGCTCGATCACCAGCGTTTCGATGTTCTGCTTCTTCGCCTTGATCAGTGCAGCATTCACATCTGCCTGACGCGCCTCGGCGTCAGCCTTCGAATTGAAAGGACCGAGCAGGATCCGGGTCTTGCCGCTGGCATCTTTGATGACACTGGCGACAAAGCCATGCTCGATCAACCAGCCGCTGAGGTCGCTGACAGCTTGAGGCGTTTCACCGCGCACTTCCAGATCCCACTGCGGCCCCACCGCAGCAGGCGCCGTTACCACCGCTGGTTTCGGCTTTTGCGCATCCACACTCTTGCCTTCGCCACATCCTGCCAATGCCAGTGCCGCGACTACCCAGACCAATTTGCGCACAACGCTTCCCTCTGAATTCTCAAAGCGGCGATCTTAACATTCGAGAATAGTTTCCGAGCCCCGCAAATTGCGGCATAAAACTACGAGATTGATGCCGACAGCCCCTGTATAGTTACGCGCTGGGAATTAATGCCGCTGCTGCGCGTCAGAAAGAGGCACCCAAACTGTAAGACTTCGCACTAATCTATACGTACCACCGACCTCTGCACTGTCTGAATCAGGTGCCCTACAAAGCAATCAAGGAGAAGACCATGCTGATACTCACCCGCAAAGTCGGTGAAAGCATAAACATTGGTGATGACATCACGATCACCATTCTCGGCGTCAGCGGCCAGCAAGTTCGAATCGGCATCAATGCTCCCAAGAACGTTGCAGTGCACCGGGAAGAGATCTACCAGCGCATCCAGGCTGGCCTGACCGCTCCGGACAAGCCACAAACGCCCTGAGACCTACCGCCGTCAGTAGCCAGTTCGTTTGCCTGCGCGCAATGACTGGCTAAAGATTCAAGCGCCGTATTGCCATTCCCCCACCTCCCTGGTGACGGCGCGTGCCACGCCCCTTCCTGCCTCAACCCTTCTCGCAACCGATACTAACCGTCATTCAACGGGCTGGCTGTCGGACATTTCCGAATAGCGGCTGGGAATCTCGCCCGACTAGCCGAATGTAACGCCACGCGCCATTCCGGTGGCCGCCACAACCATCAGTATCAACAACAGCGCTTCGGCATGACTGATACGCGCGAACATCTTTGCACCCCCCGTGTCAGGGACAACACCGCGCGCCCGGCCCACACGCCACTTGATCAGGGTAATCATCGGCATGAGTTCCAGAAGCAGAATCAGCACAAACAGCGTCATCTTCAGATGGAACAGCGGTTGATGCAGGTAGTAGTCGGTTCCCTTCTCATAACCTCCGAAAGCGCGCATGCCGCCTGTGATGAGCAACACAAGCGCCGACAGCCCCCACAGATTGTCGGCGAGCAATACGCGCCCGACCTCACCGGAGCCCGACGCCAGGCGACTGAAGGCCGTCCCTCGCGTCAACACCGCCCAGAAGCCCATGGCAAATGCCAGTAAATGAATCGCTGCAAGAAACCAATGAACCAGCATCGATGAACTCCTGTCCGGCAGAGTTGAAATCAGCCTGACAGTAGTAGTCGAAAAAATGTGGGCTTGCCTGTCACCCCTCCCGGAAAACAGGAGCGGGCGAGACGAGAGGCTGGGCAGAGGTGCGGGAAAGGCAAATTGCGGGCAAAAAAAATCCCAAGCAGCTGATGGAAGCTTGGGATTTAAAAATGCATAAACCGTGGTGGTGAACGCGGGGCGGATATTACTGATTTTTCAAGTATGTAACAACGTATTTTTGATAACCGGTTGGTTCAATAAAACCGTAAACCATTAAATATCCACATTATTTTTAAGGTCGCCAATGATAATCGGCGACGAACGGATCAGAAAAGAGGCAAAGCCCTAGACTGCCATTCCCTCACTTGTTCCGGATCACAATCGTAGACGCGAGCATGTCGCCCAGGCGCTTGCGCGAACCAAAGAAAATGAAAATCCAGTCAAAAAAATTCAGGAACGGCGTTGTGATATTGCGGATAAAGGATTGATAAAGATTGCAGTTCAAATAGCTGCGCTCATCAATCACCGACATCCCCAGAATCTTTTTACCCACGCTCTGACCATTTGGCATGGCATCGGAAAAAAGGTAATACCCTCCTCCCGCGCCCAGCGCCAGCAGCCCCACCAGGTCTCCAGACAATCCTACAAGCTCTGCGGCCTTTGCTACGGCGAAGAACAAAAAGAAGGTGATGAGGGAATCAATGATCTGCCCTCCCCACCGGCGCCCCAATCCAGCCAGATTGCTGGGCTTCTGATAGGAGCTTTGTGTATTGCCGGTTTCCATGTGGTTTCATTCCGTTAGTGCAGAGATACAGACGTATCGGCACACACACGGCAATATTTAGAGGCACAAAGCCATCATTTTATGAGCGTCGCGAATTGGCGCTTTGAGGTGGGGTTTTGCAAAAGTTCTGCAAATCGCAGACAACAAAAAAGGGCCCACCTTTCGGTGAGCCCTTCCAGACCGCCCAGCAGAGCGGATTTTGTTTGGTAGGCGCGATTGGACTCGAACCAACGACCCCCACCATGTCAAGGTGGTGCTCTAACCAACTGAGCTACGTGCCTGCTGTGAGGCGGCATTCTACGGAATTCCGGAGGGGTGTCAACACCTTTTTTTCACCTAACCCTATGAATATGCAAAATATTTAATTTCGACCCGGCGCAAGAAGATTTCCCGGTGGCTGGCGGAGGTTTTTCAACTGGGGTAGGATCGCTGCACTCGTAAAATATATTAAACAGAGGCTGCAGGATGGCGAACACCCCTTACCCAGAGTCTTATTACGCTGCGTCGGCCAACGCCGTACCACCACGCCCTGCCCTGCAGGATGACGTGGAGACGGATGTCTGTGTGATCGGCGCTGGTTATACGGGACTTTCCTCAGCCCTGTTCCTGCTGGAGAACGGTTTTCGCGTGACCGTGCTGGAAGCCGCCAAGGTCGGTTTCGGCGCTTCGGGGCGCAATGGCGGACAGATCGTCAACAGCTACAGCCGTGACATCGACGTGATCGAGCGCAGCGTTGGCCCGAAGCAGGCGCAACTGCTCGGGCAGATGGCGTTCGAGGGCGGCCGGATCATTCGTGAGCGCGTCAGCAAGTACAACATCCAGTGCGACTTGAAAGACGGCGGTGTATTCGCAGCCATTACTGCCAAGCAGATGGGCCACCTGGAATCGCAGAAACGCTTGTGGGAACGCTTCGGCCATACCCAACTGGAACTGCTCGATCAGCGCCGCATCCGCGAAGTGGTTGCCTGCGATCAGTACGTCGGCGGCATGCTCGACATGAGCGGCGGTCACATCCACCCGCTTAACCTGGCGCTGGGCGAAGCCGCCGCCGTGGAATCCCTGGGTGGCACTATCTATGAACAGTCGCCGGCCGTGCGCATCGAACGCGGAGCCAACCCGGTCGTGCATACACCGCTGGGCAAGGTCCGAGCCAAATTCATCATCGTCGCCGGCAACGCCTACCTCGGCAATCTGGTGCCGGAACTGGCGGCCAAATCGATGCCGTGCGGCACTCAGGTCATCACCACCGAGCCACTGGGCGATGAGCTGGCGAAATCCCTGCTGCCGCAGGACTACTGCGTTGAAGACTGCAACTATCTGCTCGACTACTACCGCCTCACTGGCGACAAGCGTCTGATCTTCGGCGGCGGTGTGGTGTATGGCGCGCGGGATCCGGCAAACATCGAAGCGATTATCCGCCCGAAAATGCTCAAGGCCTTTCCGCAACTCAAGGATGTGAAGATCGACTACGCCTGGACCGGCAATTTCCTGCTGACCCTGTCGCGCCTGCCTCAGGTTGGACGTCTGGGCGACAACATCTATTACTCCCAAGGCTGCAGCGGCCACGGCGTGACCTACACGCACCTGGCCGGCAAGGTGTTGGCCGAGGCACTGCGCGGACAAGCCGAGCGCTTCGATGCGTTTGCCGACCTGCCACACTACCCGTTCCCCGGCGGGCAACTGCTGCGCACACCGTTCGCCGCGCTGGGCGCGTGGTACTACGGACTGCGCGACAAGCTCGGTTTCTGATGCGCGAAAAAAAGGGCCGTTGAATAGCGGCCCTTTTTACATCCAGCTCAAATCACAACTGATCCCGCGCAATCCCGCTGCGAATCCGCAGGATATCCGCGAGCACTGCCAAAGCAATTTCCGCCGGCGTTTTGCTGCCCAGGTTAAGGCCGATCGGCGCATGAACCCGGGCCAGTTCGCTCTCCCCCAGACCGCCAATCCGACGCAATCGCTCGAAGCGCTTCTGTGACGTCTGTAACGACCCCATCACGCCGATGTAGAACGCCTCGGTGCGCACGGCTTCCATCATCGCCAGATCGTCGATGCGCGGATCGTGGGTCAACGCCACTACCGCCGTATCCCGGTGGCAACCGCCATCGGCGATAAACACCGACGGCAATTGCCGTCGGATCTCCACGCCATTGAGCACCACGCCTTCCAGCACTTCATCGCGCGGATCGCAGAGAATGACTTCGAAGCCGAGACCGACCGCGAACTCCGCACACGCCTGCGCCACGCTGGAATAGCCGGCCAGCAGTAAACGCTGAGCAGCCCCGATGCGGATCCGTACCCGGTCGATTTCACGCTCGATCCGCGCACCCTGCTCGCGATCGGCAAACAGACTGCGCGCGCCCGTGGCCAAATCGACCTCGCGAATCAACCGGCGCTGCCCCAGCAACGCCGATTCGAGTTCACGCAGGTGCGCCTGCACATCGCAACCGGCGTCAAATTTCTCTACCAGCACGTCGAGAATGCCGCCGCACGGCAGGCTGACCCGCGAGCGCGGATCGTCACCTTCGCCATAACGCACGACATTGATCGCATCGAGGAACGCTCCTTCGGCGACGCGCTCGAGAAAGTCTTCCTCGACGCAACCACCGGACAGCGACCCGATCCACTGTCCGCCGTCGTTCACCGCCAGCAGTGAACCCGGCGCGCGCGGCGCCGAGCCGTAGGTCGTCAGCACGGTGCAGAGCCAGATGCGCTGCCCCGCTGTCGACCACTCCAGCGCCCGACGAACCACCTGCAGATCGAGATGCTGCATGATCAGTGCGCCTTGTGCTCGATGGACGGGGCGTCAGCCTGAAGCTTCTGCACATCGCCGACCGCCAGCTCGGCCGACTGACCACCCCAGCCCTGACGCAGGTAGTTCAGCAGATCGGTCAGCTGTTCAGCACTGAGCTTGTCAGCAAAACCCGGCATCGGCTGCATGTGTTCGAACCCGGCGAATTTCTGTTCGCCGATGCCATCCTCGATCACTCGCAACAGGTTGCGCGGGTCTTCCAGGCGCAGCGTGGTGTTGCCGCGCATGGCCACCGCGATGTGCGGCTTGCCCTCGCCACCGGCCGCGTGACAGCCGGCGCAGACGTTCAGGTATTCCTGACGGCCGCGTTGAGCGCTGGCACTGAGTTTTTCCACCGGCACTTCGGTCAGCTCTTTCGCCGCCGGAGGCTTGTCGCCCAACAGGAAAGTCGCCATCGCCGCCAGGTCCGGATCATTCAGGCCCTGGGTGCTGTTGTGGAACACCGGGAACATCTCGTTGAACATCGTGCCCTGAGCGCTCATGCCGTGCTTGAGGAACGTGCTCAGGTCTTGATGGTTCCAGCCGCGCGCCGCCAGATCCGTTGCCAGCAGGCTCGGCGCCAGATAGCCGTTGAGGATGCCGCCGGTCAGGCGCCTGTCCAACTGCATCGCGCCCGGCAGGCCGCGCGGCGTATGGCATTCGCCGCAATGGCCGAGCACTTCGACCATGTACTGGCCGCGCTTCCAGGCCTCGCTTTTGCCTTCGGCAGATTCGAGCTTCAAGGCTTTGCCGTACATCATGTTCCAGCCAATCAAGCCCGGACGCACGTTGAACGGAAAGCTCAGACTCGTCACCGGCGCTGCACGCTCGATTGGCTCGATGGTTTTCAGGTACGCGTGAATCGCATCCGAATCCGCACGCGGCATCAAGTGATACGAGGTGTACGGCATCGCCGGATAGAGGTTCGCGCCGTCACGACGCTTGCCTTCAGTCAGCGCAGCGAAAAACTCGTCGTCGTTGTACAAACCGATGCCGTGCTCTTTGCTTGGAGTGATGTTGGTGCCGTAGATCGTGCCGAACGGCGACACGATCGGCAGGCCGCCAGCAAACGGCGCGCCGCCGGGCGCCGTGTGGCACGCCATGCAGTCGGCCGCGCGGGCGAGGTATTCGCCGCGCTTGACCTGATCATCCGCGTGCACCGCCAACACAGGCACAGCCAGCCCGACCGCCAGGGTCAGGCGGGTCAGTAATTGCTTCATGCTTAACCCTCCTTGACCAGGCCGAGATCGGTCAGCACATTGCGGGTGGCGTTGTAGTAACGCACGTACCCGGTGCAACGGCAGACGTGATGGCCGAGGCTGTCCTCGATGACTTGTTCCAGTTTGCTTTTGACGATCGGCTGGCGTTGCAGCTTTTCCACCAACACGGTCGCGGCGTTGACGAAGCCCGGCGCGCAGTAGCTGCACTGGAAGGCGAATTCGTCGACGAAACGCTGCTGGATCGGGTTCAGCTCGGTGACCTGGCCTTGCTCGTTACGCTTGGCGTGGCCTTCGATGGTGCGGACTTTCTTGCCCTCGAAGTAATGCGCGCCGGTGATGCAGGTACGCACTTCTTCGCTGGTGCCGTCCGGGTTGTCGACGATCACCACGCAGGCGTGGCAGATGCCCTGACCGCAGCCCAGGCGCGAACCGGTGAGGTTCTTGTATTCGTGCAGGTAATCGATCATCGGCAGGTCATCAGGGATGTCCACCGGGCCGACGGATTGACCGTTGAGGGTCAGTTGAAGCGGACGGTTAGCCATTGAGGGCCTCCTTGATGCGCGCAGCAGTGATTGGCAGATCGCGAACACGTTTACCGATGGCGTGGGCCACGGCGTTACCGATGGCACCGACCACCGGGATCATCACCACTTCGGCGATGCCTTTGGACGGATCGCTTGGGGACAGCGGCGGCAGGATTTCCGACGTCTGTTTCCAAACAGCCACGTGGCGCGCCATCGGCAGACGATAACGGTTGAAGTTCCAGTCACCCTCCCCCGGCCCGCCTTCGTACAGCGGCATCTCTTCCATCAAGGCGTGACCGATGCCCATGGCAATCCCGCCTTCAAGCTGGCCACGTACAAGTTCTTCGACCAGCACCCGGCCGCATTCCAGCCACGAGTGATGGTTGAGCACTTCGACTTCTGCCGAACCTTTGTTGACCTTCAACTCGACCAGTGTTGCGACCGGGCTGTAGTAGGTCACGGCGGCGTTGTTCAACTGAACTACCGGATAGGCGATGTTCTGCCGATCCAGAAGATGGAAACCGGCGCTGGTCATCTGCGCTTTCTTCGCCTTAGGGGCGCCGTCACCGTACTTCACCGCCAGACCGTCGAGCGGCAGACGCTCGCGCACGCCGTCGATGCTGTATTCGGCCTCGGCCCAGCTCCAGCGGTTGAAACCGTGAACCGTGGCGCCAGTGACGAGACCGCGCTCGTGAGCACGTTTGGCCAGCTCTTCGAAGGTCAGCGGCTGCATACCGTTGGCGGTCAGTTTGCCGTCGACCCAATGCGCATCTTCGCGACGCACCACGTAAGGGTTGGCCTGGCCGCCGTATGGGCCCT
Organism: Pseudomonas aphyarum; assembly: GCF_028657055.1. NCBI lineage: Bacteria > Pseudomonadati > Pseudomonadota > Gammaproteobacteria > Pseudomonadales > Pseudomonadaceae > Pseudomonas > Pseudomonas aphyarum. Next base: position 203,791 of record NZ_JAMDGS010000007.1, on the reverse strand, counting down.
GACGCCAGATCTCCATCGCCGCCGGCCACAGACCGTGGTTGAACAGCACGCGCGCCGCTTCACGGGTGGCGTGGCTGAAGTAGTAAGCGGAGTTGGTCGCGGACGAGGCCGATGCCAGCTTGCCGACCCAGCGCGGATTGCGCAGGAAGTTGTCCTGCTCCGCCTGGCTCATGATGTAAGGGTTGCCGGCGGTCACCAGCTGCATTTCATCCCACTCGGTTTCGCCGGTCTTCACATCGTGAGCCGCGCTGCCGAGGAAATCAGCCACCACCAACGCTTGCGAGGTGGACATACCGGTGCCGATCTCGATGCCGATGTGACGCAGGGAAATGCGCCCGTCAGCGGTGAACTCGATGCTGGCCATCGGCGCTTCAGAACCGGTGCCGAAGTCCTTCTGGCAAATGGCGAAACCTACGCCATACCAGTTGTCCGGGTCTGCCGCTTCGCGCTGTTTCTTGATTGCGTCGCGGTTTTTCCAGACTTCGTGCAGCGAAGCCTTGTCGAGAATCTCGTGCAGGCGCAACGCACCGGCCGGGATCGCGCCCTGGGTGTTTTTCATCCCCGAGCGCAGTGCGTTCTTGCGGCGCAGATCGATGGCATCGACACCAAGGCGATCGGCGATTTCGTCGACCATCATCTCGGTGGAAGCCATGCTCTGCAGCGTACCGTAGCCGCGCATCGAACCCGCTTCAACGGCGCGGGAATGGTAAGCGGTGACCTGCAGGTCGTTCTGCGGCATGTAGTAGATCGACTGCGCGGCAGTGGCGCCAACGGCGGCCACCGACGGGCTGTAGTTGATCCGGCCGCCACCATCGACGCTCATCTCGGCACGGAAAATCTTGAAGCTGTGATCGGTCTTGTCCACTGCCAATTGGTAGCGGATGTCGAACGGGTGACGCTTGATGCCGCTCTGGAACTGCTCGTAGCGATCGTTCGCCAGACGAATCGGCACACCCGCGCCGTACAACGCCGCCAGGGCTGCGTAGTAGACGAAAATGTTGTGGTCTTTGGAGCCGTAACCGACGGTATAACCCGGGTGCATGTTCAGGTTCGCCAGGCCGAAACGCGACGGCCCGATCATCTTGGCGGTCTCGGTGGCGGTTTCCAGCGGACATTGGGTGGCGACGACGAAATGCAGGGACTTGGTCGCCGGGTCGTACCAGCCGTTGCCGTTGTCCGGCTCCATCGCGGCAGGTTCGATCGACGGGGTTTTGTAGCGCTCGTCGAACACCAGCCAGTTGTCCGGCGGGGTATCGATCTCTTTTTTCATGCGATCGGCGTAGAACAGGCCGCGCTCGGTCAGGTTGCCGTGCAGGTTCGGCTGGGAATTCCACACCGGACGGCGGTTCTTCAGCATCGGGAACAGGATCGAGTCCTTGAGGCTGGCGAACTCATCCTCGTCCGCCGACGTCGGGCCACCGACGCGCACGTAGCGGAAACTGCCATAGGGATCGCCTTCGTAGAACGGTACTTGCGCACCGTAACGAATCGCTTTGTCATTGAATTTGAGTTTGTTCTTGGCCTGACGGAAACGCTCGAAGTCGTTCCAGATCAGGATCGCGACCGGGTGACCGATGAACATCGGCACCTTGCCTTCCGGCAGCAGCGGATCCGGCGCGTGCTCTTCAGGGAACACGATACCGTCCTTGTCCAGGTCGGCGGCGGTAACGATACGATCAGGCTGCAGATCGGCGCCGAGCCACGACAGGTCGTAACCGTCGTAGATGCGGTCGGCCTTGATGGTTTTCAGCAACATGGCGTGGCCTTGCTGCTGGGGCCAGCCCGGCATGTCCTTGGAACGGATGTCGCGGGCAAACACCTTGCTGCCGCAGACCTTGGACAAGGCATCGTTACGCTGGCGCGCCTTGCCGTTGTTGCCGAGCCACTGCTCGGACGGCACGGTCACGCTGTTTTCCATCAAGGCAGCCAGCGCCTGACTGCTGAGCGGCGTGAGCGTAACGCTCACACCCGCCACCAGCCCGCCCTGAAGGAACGAGCGCCGGGATATTTCACGGTTGGACATGGATCATCCTCTGGGCGGTTATGGATCCGCCCTTCTGGTTATCTACTGGGAATCTCGAGTCTTGCAGAAGCCCTTTTTGGCTAAACAAAGGGCGTGATGACAGTGCAAAGCTGACCGAAAGGTTAACTTTAAAGGTTTCTGCGCTCGCAGCAAACAACCAGTTACAAAAATTTGACCAAAGAATCAAAAATCAATGCGGCATCGCATCGCAGCGACCCATGGACGCAGGCCAGATCGCCCGGCGGCATCGAACGAGCCACGGCTTGCGTTCGTCGCCGGCTACAAAGGGGGAATGTGGGAAAGGTCAAATTTCAGACACAAAAAACCCCGGTCTTTCGACCAGGGTCTTTGCTATCGATTCCGAATCAACCAGAGGTTGCTTTCGGTGTTTCAAGGCGTTCAGTGCTCCTTGAAACAGATATGGCGCAGCGGACGGGACTCGAACCCGCGACCCCCGGCGTGACAGGCCGGTATTCTAACCGACTGAACTACCGCTGCGTATCGCTTTGAGCTTGCGCTCAAGTAACTCGTTTGACTGAAAGCTTCGGTGCTTTTCAATCGCGAACCAGACAGTGTCTGACTCGTTAAATATGGCGCAGCGGACGGGACTCGAACCCGCGACCCCCGGCGTGACAGGCCGGTATTCTAACCGACTGAACTACCGCTGCGCGTCGGTGCAGGCACTTTCAGCCTACGTTCTTGCTTACGCAAGTATCTCGGGAGTGGTGGGTGATGACGGGATCGAACCGCCGACATTCTGCTTGTAAGGCAGACGCTCTCCCAGCTGAGCTAATCACCCGTTTGCATCTCCGAGGCCGCGAAATTTACGCAGGTAGCGAACCTAAGTCAATAGCAGGATTGAAGTTTTTCTAAAAAAGACGAAATTGTTTCATTCCGTATAAATCATCTTCTTGGTCATGCCGCCATCGACCACGAATTCCTGCCCCGTCACAAACCCTGCATTCTTCGACAGCAACCACGCCACCATCGCCGCCACATCCTCGACCGTCCCTACCCTGCCCGCAGGATGTTGGGCATGATCGGTGTCGGTCAGCGGTTCTGCGCGCCGGGCGGAAGGGTCCCGCGCATCGATCCAGCCCGGACTGACCGCATTGACGCGAATCTCCGGCCCGAGGCTGATTGCCAGCGCGTGAGTCAACGCCAGCAAACCGCCCTTGCTCGCCGCATAGGCTTCGGTATCCGGTTCCGATTGCGCCGCACGGGTCGAGGCCAGATTGACGATCGCCCCGTTGTGCGCACGCAGATACGGCGCACAGTGCTTGGCCAGCAACATCGGCCCACCGAGGTTCACCGCCAGCACCCGATTCCAGTAAGCCAGATCGAGGCTTTCCAGCGTGATGTTGTGCGGATCGGCCACGGCAGCGTTGCATACCAACGCATCCAGACGACCGAACTGCCCCAGCACCTCAGCAACACCCAACGCCACCTGGCTTTCGTCCGCGACGTCCATGGCGATGAACCAGGCGTTCTCGCCCAGCACCTTCGCCACTTTCGAACCCCGCGCACGGTCCAGATCCGTCAACACCACCTGCCAGCCTTCGCTGATCAGCCACGCTGCGATGCCCAGACCGATCCCGCGTGCGGCACCCGTGACCAACGCAACGCGGCCATGGGTGCCGATCTTTGGCGTAGACAACTCGATCACAACGCCGCCAGACCGCGCGACAGGTCGGCCTGCAGGTCAGCGACATCTTCCAGACCGACCGCGATGCGGATCAGGCTGTCACGAATGCCGGCCGCCTCACGCTCCTGCGGCGCCAGACGGCCGTGGGACGTGGTGCTCGGGTGGGTGATGGTGGTTTTGCTGTCACCCAGGTTGGCGGTGATCGAGATCAAACGGGTCGCATCGATAAAGCGCCAGGCGCCCTCTTTGCCGCCCTTCACCTCAAAGCTCACCACCGCGCCGAAGCCCTTCTGCTGACGCTGAGCCAGCTCGTGCTGCGGATGGCTCTTGAGACCGGCGTAATGCACCTTCTCGATGCCGTCCTGCTGCTCCAGCCATTCGGCCAGTTGCTGGGCGTTGGCGCAGTGCGCCTTCATCCGCAGATTCAAGGTTTCCAGACCTTTGAGGAAGATCCAGGCGTTGAACGGGCTGAGGGTCGGCCCGGCAGTACGCAGGAAGCCGACGATTTCTTTCATCTGCTCGCTGCGACCGGCAACCACACCGCCCATGCAACGGCCCTGGCCATCGATGAACTTGGTGGCCGAGTGCACAACGATGTCTGCGCCGAGCTTCAGCGGCTGCTGCAAGGCAGGCGTGCAGAAGCAGTTGTCGACCACCAACATCGCACCCTTGGCGTGCGCGATTTCCGACAGCGCGGTGATATCCACCAACTCAGCCAACGGATTGGACGGCGACTCGACGAACAGCAATTTGGTGTTGGACTTGATCGCTGCGTCCCAGGCCGACAGATCGGCCAGCGGTACGTAATCGACTTCCACGCCAAAACGCTTGAAGTACTTCTCGAACAGGCTGATGGTCGAACCGAATACGCTGCGCGACACCAGCACATGATCGCCAGCACTGCACAGGCTCATCACCACCGCCATGATCGCTGCCATGCCCGTCGCCGTGGCTACGGCTTGTTCGGCACCTTCCAGCGCAGCAATTCGCTCTTCGAACGAGCGAACGGTCGGGTTGGTGTAACGCGAGTAAACGTTGCCCGGCACTTCCCCGGCAAACCGTGCGGCGGCGTCAGCGGCGGTACGGAACACGTAGCTGGAAGTGAAGAACATCGGATCACCGTGCTCGCCTTCCGGCGTACGGTGCTGACCGGCACGTACGGCCAGGGTATCGAACGCTACGCCTTCGAGGTCGCTGTCCAGCCGACCGGCATCCCATTCCTGACTCATGCTGTCACTCCTTGCCCTGTTCTCGATAAATAAAAGTCTTTTGCCAGATACAAAACCGGCCCCTAAGGGCCGGTTGAAACTCAGTTGTTGTACAGATCGATGATCGCACTGACCGCCTGGGTCTTGACCTTCGAGGCATCGTTGCGTGCCTGTTCGATCTTGTTCAGGTAAGCCTCGTCGACGTCGCCGGTGACGTACTTGCCGTCAAACACTGCGCAATCGAAGTTTTCGATCTTGATCTTGCCGCCACCGACCGCTTCGATCAAGTCAGGCAGGTCCTGATAGATCAGCCAGTCAGCGCCGATCAGGTCAGCGACATCCTGGGTCGAACGATTGTGCGCGATCAGCTCGTGAGCGCTCGGCATGTCGATGCCGTACACGTTCGGGAAGCGAACAGCCGGAGCCGCCGAGCAGAAGTAGACGTTTTTCGCGCCGGCTTCGCGGGCCATCTGGATGATCTGCTTGCAGGTGGTGCCACGAACGATCGAGTCGTCCACCAGCATCACGTTCTTGCCGCGAAATTCCAGCTCGATGGCGTTGAGCTTCTGGCGTACCGATTTCTTGCGCGCGGCCTGGCCGGGCATGATGAAGGTACGGCCGATGTAACGGTTCTTGACGAAGCCTTCGCGGAATTTCACGCCCAGATGGTTGGCCAGCTCCAGTGCTGCGGTACGACTGGTGTCCGGAATCGGGATGACCACGTCGATGTCGTGCTCTGGACGCTCGCGCAGGATCTTCTCGGCCAGTTTCTCACCCATGCGCAGACGGGCCTTGTAGACCGACACGCCGTCGATGATCGAGTCCGGACGCGCCAGGTAGACGTGTTCGAAGATGCAAGGGGTCAGGGACGGGTTGGTTGCGCACTGACGGGTGTGCAGCTTGCCGTCTTCAGTGATGTAGACCGCTTCGCCCGGTGCCAGGTCGCGGATCAGGGTGAAGCCGAGCACATCCAGCGAAACGCTTTCGGAGGCGATCATGTACTCGACGCCTTCGTCGGTGTGACGCTGGCCGAACACGATCGGGCGGATGCCGTGCGGGTCACGGAAACCGACGATGCCGTAACCGGTCACCATCGCCACAACCGCGTAACCACCGACGCAACGGTTGTGCACGTCGGTCACGGCGGCAAACACGTCTTCTTCGGTCGGTTGCAGCTTGCCGCGCTGAGCCAGCTCGTGAGCGAACACGTTCAGCAGCACTTCCGAGTCGGAACTGGTGTTGACGTGACGCAGATCGGATTCGTAGATCTCTTTGGCCAACTGTTCAACGTTGGTCAGGTTACCGTTGTGCGCCAGGGTGATGCCGTAAGGCGAGTTGACGTAGAACGGCTGAGCCTCGGCCGAGGTCGAGCTGCCGGCAGTCGGGTAACGGACGTGACCGATACCCATGTGGCCGACCAGGCGCTGCATGTGACGTTGTTGAAACACGTCACGCACCAGGCCATTGTCCTTGCGCAAGAACAACCGGCCATCATGGCTGGTCACGATACCGGCAGCGTCCTGGCCGCGGTGCTGGAGCACGGTTAGCGCGTCATACAGCGCCTGATTGACGTTCGACTTACCGACGATACCGACGATGCCACACATGCGACGCAACCCCTACTTAATGGATCTGAACTGAACAACACTCACTGAGGCGTTTTGGCCGACGGCAAGAGTTGCTCCTTGAACGGAATATCAGCGGGTACGCTGATTCCGCTGGCAAGCCACTGACTGCTCCACCCGAGAATCAGGTTCTTGGACCAGTCTGCGACCAATAGAAACTTTGGCACGAGCTGTGATTCTTTCCACCACCCGTCCTGCTGTACCGGCCCCAGGCTCAACAGCCCGACCGCCACGACCACCAGCAACACGCCACGCGCAGCGCCGAAGGCCATGCCGAGGAATCGATCGGTCCCGGACAACCCGGTGACGCGAACCAACTCGCCGATAAGATAATTGATCATTGCGCCCACGATCAGTGTGGCGACAAACATGATGGCACAGCCCGTGATTACACGAGCCGACGGTGTTTGAATGTATCCGGCGAGGTACTCGGACAGTGAGCCACCGAACATCCAGGCAACGGCTCCTGCGATGATCCAGGTCACCAGCGACAATGCTTCTTTGACGAAGCCGCGGCTCAAACTGATCAAAGCGGAGATGGCGATGATTGCAACGATCGCCCAGTCAACCCAGGTAAATGGCACAGTGCAGCCTACAGACGGATAAGGCGGCGCATTTTAGCAGAGCGCAGGGCTGTCGGTAAGCTGCGAATGTCAGTGCATTTCAATCGGGGCGATAGATTTCAGCCACGCTCGGGCTGGAAGCGCACCACAAACCCCTTGAGGTTCTGCTGGCGGCTCAACAGATCGCGCAGACGATCGGCTTCGGCACGCTCGATCAGCGGACCGACGAACACCCGATTCTTGCCATCGGCAGAACGGATGTATGCGTTGTAGCCCTGGCTGCGCAGGGTTTTCTGCAGGCTTTCAGCGCTGGCGCGGCTGGACAGACTGGCCAGTTGCACCGACCAGCTCACCGACAGGCCATTGGCATCGACGCGGCTTTGAGTGGTATCCGGTTTGGCAGACAGCGCAGCGATCGGCTGGGCCGGGGCTGTGGTTGGCTTGACCACGGGAGCTGGAGCAGGCGCCGGCGCAACCGGTTTGGCTACCGGTGCCGGGGCTGGCGCGACGGAAGCAATCGGTGCCGTTGGCGCCACCTGCTCGGCGACTTCGTCATCGCTCGGCACTGGCTCTTGCGGCAGAACCTGCGGCTCGGGCACGGCCACGGTTTCCATCTGGATCTGCGCCACAGCAGGCGCCTGCGGTGCGGCCGGCGCATCGACAGTCACCTGACGCTGCTCATCCTGACGGGAAAACAGCATCGGCAGGAAAATCACCGCCAGCGCCACCAGCACCAGGGCACCGACCATGCGCTGTTTGTACGCTTTATCCAGCAAAGCCATTTGCCGCTTCCTCCGTGGAGCGCCGAGACAGCCATTCGAGGGCCTCGGCGACACAATAAAATGATCCGAACAGCAAGATCTCGTCGTCGCTGCTGGCCACTGCACACTGCCCTTCCAGCGCAGCCGCCACACTGTCATAAGACGTGACCGATGCGCCAAGGTTCTGCAGTGCAACATTCAATTCAGCCACCGGACGCGCACGCGGCGAATCCAGCGGCGCCACCGCCCAATGCTGGACGCTGGCATTCAATTCACCGATGACACCGTCCAGATCCTTGTCCGCCAACAGGCCGAACACTGCCAGACGCTTGCCGACCGGCGGACGCGCAGCCAGACGCCGCGCCAGATACTCCGCCGCATGCGGGTTATGGCCAACATCCAGCAGCAGGTTCAAGCGCTTGCCGTTCCACTCGAACGAGCGACGATCCAGACGACCGACCACACGAGTCGCCTGCAACGCCGCCACAATCTGCCCGGCCTCCCATGGCAAACCGAGCAGCAGATAAGCCTGCAACGCCAGCGCGGCGTTTTCCATCGGCAGATCAAGCAGCGGCAAATCACGCAGCTCGACGACTTGACCGTCAGCATCGGTACCGCGCCACTGCCAGAACTGATCCGTGATGCCGAGATCGAAATCGCGCCCGCGCAGGAAGAACGGGCAAGCGAGCTCGCGCGCCTTGTCCAGCAGGGGCTGTGGAGGATTCAGATCGCCGCACAGCGCAGGTTTGCCCTGACGGAAAATCCCGGCCTTCTCGAAGGCCACGGATTCGCGGGTATTGCCCAGGTAGTCGGCGTGATCGACACCGATACTGGTGACCAGCGCGATATCGGCATCGACCACATTGACCGTGTCCAGACGCCCGCCCAGCCCGACTTCCAGCACCACCGCATCGAGCCCGGCCTGTTGAAACAGCCAGAACGCCGCCAGGGTGCCCATTTCGAAGTAAGTCAGGGAAGTCTCGCCGCGCCCCGCTTCGACCGCCGCGAAGGCTTCGCACAGCTGCGCGTCAGTGGCTTCGACGCCATTGAGCTGCACCCGCTCGTTGTATCGCAGCAGGTGCGGAGAATTGTAGACACCTACGTTCAGGCCCTGCGCCCGCAGCAATGAAGCCACGAAAGCGCAGGTCGAACCCTTGCCGTTGGTGCCGGTGACCGTAATCACCCGTGGCGCCGGCTGGCCCAGTCCCATGCGGGACGCTACCTGTTGCGAACGCTCCAGCCCCATGTCGATGGCCGATGGATGCAACTGTTCAAGGTAGGCGAGCCACTCGCCAAGGGTGCGCTCGGTCATACGTTGGCAGGCACCGGCGGAACGACGATCGGCTCGATCGGCGCGGCAACGAAGGTCGGGGTCGGCTTGCCGGTCAGTTGCGCCAGCAGGTTGCCCAGACGCGGACGCAGTTCGCGACGGTCGATGATCAGGTCGATTGCACCGTGCTCCAGCAGGAACTCGCTGCGCTGGAAGCCTTCCGGCAGTTTTTCACGCACGGTCTGCTCGATCACGCGTGGACCGGCGAAGCCGATCAGGGCTTTAGGCTCGCCGACGATCACGTCGCCCAGCATCGCCAGACTGGCGGAAACGCCGCCGTAGACCGGGTCGGTCAGCACGGAGATGAACGGAATGCCTTCTTCACGCAGACGCGCCAGCACAGCCGAAGTCTTGGCCATCTGCATCAGCGAGATCAGGGCTTCCTGCATCCGCGCGCCACCGGAGGCGGAGAAGCAGACCATCGGGCAACGGTTTTCCAGCGCGTAGTTGGCGGCGCGCACGAAGCGCTCACCGACGATGGCGCCCATGGAACCGCCCATGAAGCTGAATTCGAACGCCGAAACCACGACCGGCATGCCCAGCAGGGTGCCGCTCATGGAAACCAGTGCGTCTTTCTCGCCGGTCTGCTTCTGGGCAGCGACCAGACGATCCTTGTACTTCTTGCCGTCGCGGAATTTCAGACGGTCAACCGGCTCCAGGTCGGCGCCCAGTTCGGCACGGCCTTCGGCGTCCAGGAAGATGTCGATGCGCGCACGTGCGCCGATGCGCATGTGGTGGTTGCACTTAGGGCAAACGTCCAGGGTCTTTTCCAGCTCCGGACGATACAGCACAGCCTCGCAGGACGGGCATTTGTGCCACAGACCTTCAGGGACCGAGCTCTTCTTGACCTCGGAACGCATGATCGAAGGGATCAGCTTGTCTACCAACCAGTTGCTCATGCTTTCTTTCTCCAGTACCGGCGGCCCGAACGCTCTGGTTCGCGGCCCCGCGTATGCCCTTCAGCTAAATTCATGTGTGGCGATGATCGTCCGGGCTGCCGGGTCAGCGGAACTGACCTGCGTACACCCCGAAAAGACCCTCAGCCTCTTTTCTACAGAGCTGTGGACGGCGGCAGTCTGCCAGCCGTCACATCAGCGTACGGCGTTGATGAATGCACGAATCTTTGCGTGATCCTTGATACCCTTGCTCGCCTCTACCCCGCCGCTGACATCCACGGCATACGGCCGCACCCGGGCGATCGCATCGGCGACGTTCTCCGGCGTCAGGCCGCCGGCCAGAATCAACGGTTTGCTCAAGCCTTGCGGAATCAATGACCAGTCGAACGCCTCGCCGGTTCCGCCGGGCACGCCTTCGACATAAGTGTCGAGCAGCACGCCGCTGGCGCTCGGGTAGGCATTGCAAGCGGCGGCGATGTCATCGCCGGCCTTGACCCGCAGGGCCTTGATGTACGGCCGGTGCCAGCCTTCGCAGTCGGCGGCGGTTTCGTCGCCGTGGAACTGCAACAGATCCAGCGGCACGGCATCGAGGATTTCCCCGAGCTCGCAGCGGCTGGCATTGACGAACAACCCGACAGTGGTCACGAACGGCGGCAAGGCGGCGATGATCGCCCGCGCCTGCTGCACGGTCACGGCCCGGGGACTTTTAGCGTAGAACACAAAACCGATGGCATCGGCCCCGGCCTCGACGGCTGCCAACGCATCTTCTATGCGGGTAATCCCGCAAATCTTGCTGCGAACGGCTGACATGTCGATAAAAACCCCAAGGCAAATCCGAGAAAGTCCCGGATGGTAACAAATGCATTCGAGGGCGTCAGCCGTCAAGTTCCGAGAAACCCGTAAGGAAATGTGGCCCGATGAAACGCTCGGGCAACGGGAACTCGTCGTGGTACTCCACCTGCACCAGATACAGGCCGAACGGATGCGCCGTGACCCCGCCGGAACGCCGCTCGCGGCTTTCCAGCACTTCTTTCATCCACTCCACCGGCCGCTCGCCGGCACCAATGGTCATCAACACGCCGGCGATGTTGCGCACCATGTGGTGCAGGAACGCATTGGCGCGGATGTCCAGAACGATCATTTTGCCGTGACGGGTCACGCGCAGGTGATGCATCTTCTTGATCGGCGATTTGGCCTGGCACTGGCCGGCACGGAACGCACTGAAATCATGGGTACCGATCAGGTACTGCGCGGCCTCGGCCATGCGCTCGACGTCCAGCGGACGGTGATTCCAGGTGATTTCTTCGTTGAGATGCGCCGGACGGATCTGATCGTTGTAGATCACGTAGCGATAGCGCCGGGCAATCGCCTTGAATCGCGCATGGAAATGCGCCGGCATGACCTTCGCCCAACTGACGCTGATGTCGTGGGGCAGATTGATGTTGGCGCCCATGACCCAGGCTTTCAGCGAACGGTCGACCTGGGTATCGAAATGCACCACTTGCCCGCAGGCATGCACACCGGCATCGGTACGCCCGGCACATTGCAGCGAGATCGGCGAGTCGGCGACCTTCGACAGGGCTTTTTCCAGGGTTTCCTGCACGGTGAGCACACCGGTGGACTGGCGCTGCCAGCCGCTGTAGCGCGAGCCCTTGTATTCAACGCCCAACGCGACGCGGAAAAAGCCTTCGGGTGCCATTTCGGCGGCCGGGTTATCTATGTTTGCCAAGTCGGTACAGCCTGCTGATCTACAAAGGCGGGCATTATAAGGCGGCGGGACGGGGAAACCAGACCCAAACAAAAACGGCAGCCTCATGGGCTGCCGTTTTGTTTACCGCTGAATGCCGACTCAGGCCAGATGCGAAAGCATTTCGCTCGCTTCGCTCTTCTGCTTGTCGTTACCCTCGCTGATGACTTCATTGAGGATGTCGCGCGCACCGTCGTTGTCGCCCATGTCGATGTAGGCCTGAGCCAGATCGAGCTTGGTCGCGGCTTCGTCGGTACCGGACAGGAAGTCGAAGTCATCCTCACCCAGATCATCGCCCAACGCGGCATCAGCTTCGGTGAAGCTTGGTTCGTTGATGCTGCTCGACAGACGATCCAGCTCGGCGTTGACGTCGTCCAGTTCGGCGGCGAACGCATCCGGCTCGGCTGGCGCCGCGTCCATTTCGTCAGCCAGGGACAGGTCGAAATCGGCTGGCAGTTCCAGATCGTCCTGCGGCACGTCGGCCACGGTTGGAGTTTCAACCAGCGGCAGATCCTTCACGCCTTCGTCCAGATCCAGCAGGAAATCATCGTCTGCCAACTCGACCGGCGCAGGCGCTGGATCGGCACCGAGGTCCAGATCCAGATCGAAGTCCGACAGGTCGTCGAGGTTTTCCTTGATGTCGGTTTGCTGTTGCAGCACCGACTCGAAGCTCAGGTCGTCGTCAGTCGGGAACGCGTCCAGCTCGACCGGTGCTTCCGGCTCGACAGCCGCCACAGGCTCAACCGGCGTGATGTTGTCGAGATCGTCGAGGCTCAGGTCGAAAGCGCTGTCCAGTTCGTCATCAGCCGCCGCAGGCGCTTCAGGCTCGTCGAGCAACAGCTCCTTGACGTAATCCTCGTCCAGCTCGGCGGCAAGGGCCGCTGCCGCCAGACCGCCGGCAGCGACGACCGCCATGGCCGGGAAGCGGCTTTTCAGCTCTTCGACCTTGGCGAAGTTGTCGCCATTGGCAACCAGTTGGCGTTCCTGACCGACGAACGCATCGCGATCACCCTGACGACCGTAAACTTCCATCAGTTTCAGACGCAGATCACTGCGCTGCGGCTCCAGGCTCACGCCTTCTTCCAGCAACGCGGCGGCTTGATTCAGGCGACCGCCGTCGATGTGCGACTGCGCCTTGTCCAGCACGTCGTCAGAACGCTCGGCGGCAGGCGCCACCAGCGGCGCGGCGATCGGCTCGGCCATCACCACTGGCGCAACTACAGCAGCAGCGACTGGCGCCGGAGCTGGAGCTGGAGCTGGAGCTGGAGCTGGGGTCAGCTTGACGCTGGCGGCTGGCACTTCCAGACCTTCGAAGCTGCTTTCCGGCAGATCGAGGTCCTGGGAGAAGGATTGCTCCTCCAGCGCGCGGGCCATGCGCAAGTGTTTTTCGGCTTCCTGTTGCGCCTTACGGCGACGGGCCAGCAGCAACAGCAAGAGCAGCAGAACCACTGCACCGCCACCGACCAGACCCAGCAGGATCGGATTGGTCAGCAGTTCGTTGAAGGTCTTCTCGTCATCGGCAGGCGGCTTGGTTTCAACCACGGGCTCGACAACCGGCTCGACTGGTGCCGGAGCAGCAGCCTCTGGCGCAGGTGCGGTCGGTGCCGCCTCTGCCGGAGTGGCCGGCGGCGTGGCCGCCAGTTCCGCGGTGATCGCCGGCACTACTGGCGCAGTGGCTGGGGCAGCCGCGGCAGCGCCCGAACCTTCCGCCTGCATTTTCGCCAGTTGATTGTTTTTCAGCTCGATCAGGCGTTGCAGCTTGTCCAGCTGGCTTTGCAGATCGGACATGCGGCTTTTCAGTTCTTCGTTGTCACGACGGGTGGTGTCGAGACTTTCCTGAGTCACCGCCAGCTTGTTGCTCAGGGCCTTGGCATCGCCGGCCGGGCCTTTGCCACGCGCCTTGGCGCTTTCGGCGGACACCAGGCTCAGGTTGTCTTTGGCGTTTTGCGCAGCGCCGGTATTGGCGCGGCCACGATTGGTCGCATCGAGCTGCTGCTGACCAGTGCCGGGCTTGGCCACATAACGACGGCCCTGACGCCAGGCTTCGTTCTGCGCCGCCACTTCGGCAATCGCCTTGGACTGCGGCAGCGCGGTGCTTTGCACCTGATCCGGCAGACGCAGCACCTGACCGGTTTTCAGGCGGTTGATGTTGCCGCCGATGAACGCGTCCGGGTTCAGGGCCTGGATCGCCAGCATGGTCTGCTGCACCGAACCGCCGGTGCGCGCCTTCGCGGCGATTTCCCACAGGGTGTCGCGCGGCGTGGTGGTGTGGGTCGAATGCGTGGCGCCGGTGGTCGGTGCGGTGATGGTTTGCGCAGGCGCAGGTTGCGCGGCGGCATCAGCGGTCTGCGGCGAGAACTTCGACGGATCCAGCAGCACGCTGTAGTCACGCAGCAGACGGCCGTTCGGCCACATCACCTGCACGAGGAATTTCACCATCGGTTCCGACAGCGGCTTGCTCGACGTTACGCGCAGCACGCTTTTGCCGCTGGCGTTGAGCACCGGGGTGAAGGTCAGATCATTGAGGAAGGCCTGGCGATCGACGCCGGCCTTGGCGAAATCTTCCGGCGAGGCCAGGCTCGGCACCACTTCGGCAGCGGTCAGATCCTTGACATCGAGCAGCTCGATTTCCGCCACCAGCGGCTGGTTCAGGGTCGACTTCAGGGTCAGCTCCCCGAGCCCGAGGGCATGCGCCATACCGGAGGACAGCGCCGAGGCGGCCGCTATTGCTAACACCAGTTTGCGAACTTGAACCATAGCCTCTTCCTTTGTTTGAACGTTCCTCGGCCAGCGAGAAGATGTTGAATATCGCTGCCGTAAGGCATTGCGCGCGACGACGACAGCATGCCGCGCGCGATCATTTCTTTGATGCCCCGGAAAGTCCCGGAGGGTGACACGTCATCGAGTGCTCCGGCCAAGCATAGCGCTCGCCTAGAATCAGTCGACAAATTGTTGCCAAGTATCTTTTACAGCAGGTCTTTTATCAACAACTCGGCGACCTGCACGGCGTTGAGGGCCGCACCTTTGCGTACGTTATCTGACGTCAGCCACAGATTAAGTTCCGACGGTTCGTCGACACCGGCACGCACGCGCCCGACGTAGACCACGTCCTGCCCCACCGCGTCACCGACGGCGGTTGGATAATCGCCCGCCTCTACCAGCTCGATGCCCTCGGCCTCTTCAAGCGCGGCGTTGACCTTTTCCAGGTTGACCGCGCTCGCTGACTGCAAGGTCACGCTAAAGCTATCGCCAAAAAACACCGGGGCTTGAACGCAAGTTGCGGAAATCTTTAATAAAGGCTTGGCCAGCACCTGACGCAGCTCGCGCACCAGACGTTTTTCCAGCAGCGTATGGCCTTGCGCGTCGGGCGTACCGACCTGAGCCAGCAGGTTGAAAGCCATCTGCCGGTCGAAGAATGTCGGCTCCAGCGGACGCATGTTCAGCAGCTCGGCGGTCTGGCGCGCCAGCTCGGTCACGGCTTCGCGGCCCTGGGCGGAAACCGCCAGATTGGCGGTGACATGCACATATTGCAGCTCGATCAGATCCAGCAGCGGTGCCAGCACCACGGCCAATGTGGTGGCCGATGGGCTCGGGCTGCTGACTTGGAACGGCACTTTCAAACCGGCCAGCACATCGGCATTGGCTTCCGGCACCACTTGCGGCGCCTGATCCGACGGCAAGGCGCCGGACAGGTCGACCAGCGAGCAACCCGCCGCGTGAGCGCGGGCGGCGTAACTCAGCGTGATGGCCGGGCCGGCGGCGAAGAACGCCAGTTTGACCTTGCTGAAGTCGAACTCGTCGACTTCGCGCACCCGCACGTTCTTGTTGCGAAACAGCACCGAGCTGCCGGCGGATTCGCTGCTGGCCAACAGGTGCAAGGTGCCGACCGGAAAGTCGCGCTCTTCGAGAATCTGCACGAGGGTTTCGCCGACAGTACCGGTGGCGCCGATCACGGCAATATCAAGGGTCTGGGTCATGTTGCTACCTCTGGCGAAACGGGGGGAGCGGCACTTTACCGGGTGGCCGCCACGCAGGCAAAAAAAACCCGCACCTCTTGCAAGGCGCGGGTTCTTTCATAGCATCAAGCGATCAACGCTCAAGCAGGATCCGCAGCATGCGACGCAGCGGTTCGGCCGCGCCCCACAGCAGTTGGTCGCCGACGGTGAAAGCACCGACGAACTGCGAACCCATGTTCAGCTTGCGCAGACGACCGACCGGTACGTTCAGGGTGCCGGTGACTTTCGTCGGGCTCAGCTCCTGCATGCTGATTTCGCGCTGGTTAGGCACCAGCTTGACCCAAGGGTTGTGCTGGCTGATCAGCCCTTCGATGTCGGCGATCGGTACATCTTTGTTCAGCTTGATGGTCAGCGCCTGGCTGTGGCAACGCATGGCGCCGATGCGCACGCAGATGCCGTCGACCGGGATCGGGCTCTTGAAGCGACCGAGGATCTTGTTGGTCTCGGCCTGAGCCTTCCACTCTTCGCGGCTCTGGCCGTTCGGCAGTTCCTTGTCGATCCACGGGATCAGGCTGCCGGCCAGCGGTACGCCGAAGTTTTCGGTCGGGTAAGCATCGCTGCGCATGGCTTCGGCCACACGACGGTCGATGTCGAGGATCGCACTGGCAGGATCGGCCAGTTGATCGGCGACAGCGGCGTGGGTCGCGCCCATCTGCTTGATCAGTTCACGCATGTTCTGCGCGCCGGCACCGGAGGCCGCCTGATAGGTCATGGCGCTCATCCACTCGACCAGACCGGCCTCGAACAGACCGCCCAGGCCCATCAGCATCAGGCTGACGGTGCAGTTGCCGCCGATGTAGTTCTTGGTGCCCGCGTCGAGCTGCTGGTCGATGACCTTGCGGTTGACCGGATCGAGGATGATGACCGCGTCATCGTTCATCCGCAGGCTCGAGGCCGCGTCGATCCAGTAACCCTGCCAGCCGGCTTCGCGCAGCTTCGGGAACACTTCGCTGGTGTAGTCGCCGCCCTGGCAGGTCAGGATCACGTCGAGGGTCTTCAGCTCTTCAATGCTGTAAGCGTCCTTGAGCGGAGCAATGTCCTTGCCCACGGACGGGCCTTGGCCACCGACATTGGAAGTGGTGAAAAACACCGGCTCGATAAGATCGAAATCCTGCTCTTCCAGCATCCGCTGCATGAGCACGGAACCGACCATGCCGCGCCAACCGATCAGACCTACACGTTTCATCGCAACTACACCTTCTTGAAAAGTGGGCCGCTGCTTTGTATTGAATTTCGCAGCGGGCCCGAGAGATTACAGATTCCGCAGCGCGGCGACTACTGCGTCACCCATTTCCTGCGTACCGACTTTAGTGCAACCGGTCGAAAAGATATCGCCGGTGCGCAGACCTTGATCCAGCACCACGCTGACCGCTTTCTCGATGGCATCCGCCGCTTCGTGCAGATTGAAGCTGTAACGCAGCATCATCGATACCGACAGAATGGTCGCCAGCGGGTTGGCGATGCCTTTGCCCGCGATGTCCGGCGCCGAACCGTGGCAAGGCTCGTACATGCCCTTGTTGTTGGCGTCCAGCGAGGCCGACGGCAGCATGCCGATGGAGCCGGTGAGCATCGACGCTTCGTCGGACAGGATGTCGCCGAACATGTTGTCGGTGACGATCACGTCGAACTGCTTCGGTGCACGCACCAGCTGCATGGCGGCGTTGTCGACGTACATGTGGCTCAGCTCGACATCCGGGTAATCCTTGGCCACCTGCTCGACCACTTCACGCCACAGTTGGCTGGACGCCAGCACGTTGGCCTTGTCCACCGAGCACAGCTTCTTGCCACGCACGCGGGCCATGTCGAAACCGACACGGGCGATACGGCGGATTTCGCTTTCGCTGTACGGCAGCGTGTCGTAGGACTGGCGCTCGCCGTTTTCCAGAGTGCGAGTGCCACGCGGCGCACCGAAGTAGATGCCGCCGGTCAGCTCACGGACGATCAGGATGTCCAGGCCGGCAACGATTTCCGGTTTCAGGCTCGAAGCGTCGGCCAGTTGCGGGTACAGGATCGCCGGGCGCAGGTTGCCGAACAGGCCCAGTTGCGCACGGATTTTCAGCAGGCCGCGCTCAGGGCGAATGTCACGCTCGATGGTGTCCCATTTCGGGCCGCCGACGGCGCCCAGCAGCACAGCGTCGGCTGCGCGAGCGCGGTCGAGGGTTTCGTCGGCCAGCGGCACGCCGTGCTTGTCGATGGCGGCGCCACCGATCACGTCATGGCTCAGCTCGAAGCCCAGGCTGTACTTGTCGTTGGCCAGTTCCAGCACCTTGACCGCTTCGGCCATGATTTCCGGACCAATGCCGTCGCCTGGGAGAATCAGAATCTGCTTGCTCATGCTTTCCTCGTGTCTTCAGTCGGTGCGCCATCGACTGGCGCGCCCGGAAAAATACTTATCGTTCCAAGATTACTTTTCAGCCCAGAGCACCAGTACATCTGTACTGAACGAACCATCGGCCTCAATCTCAAAATATTCGCGCACTTCGTTGCCCATCGACTGCTGCAACTGGCGGATCGCGGCGCGCATCACTTCGGGTGTGCGCATGCGCTCGACCCAGCTGTTGTACTCCAGACGCAGGCGCTGACGCGTGGTGCTGCGGGTGTGCAGACCGGCCTCGCTGACCTGACGCAACCACTCACCGGCCGAATAATCGCGCACATGGCTGGTGTCGCGCAGCACTTCGACGCTCTGCAAATAGGTGTCGAACAGCGGACTGCCCGGCGACAGCACATCGATGAACGCCGCCACGCCGCCCGGCTTGAGCACCCGGCGCACTTCGCGCAAGGCCACGCCGAGATCGCTCCAATGGTGCGCCGAATAGCGGCTGAACACGAAGTCGAACTCACCATCGGCAAACGGCAGACGCTCGGCGGCGCCATTGACCGTGGACACGTTGCTCAAGCCGCGATCAACGGCAGCGGCGGCGACCACGTCGAGCATCTGCTGCGACAGGTCGTACGCCACCACTTCTTTCACCAACGGGGCGACGTGAAAACTCACGTGCCCGGCGCCGCAACCCAGATCCAGCACCCGAGCCTCGCCCTGCCCTGCCAGTTCAGCCTGCAACAGCGCAAATTCAGTGCCTTGAGCGTGAACGGCGCTGCTCAGGTAGGCGGCGGCCTGTTCACCGAATTGCTTTTGTACAACCTGACTGTGCTGGGCGGTGCTGGTCATGAGTACTTCCCTTTGATTTTGGGTTGCTTGGTCTGGCCTCATCGCTGGCAAGCCAGCTCCCACAGGTTTGATGAACACCGCAAACATTGTGGGAGCGGGCTTGCCCGCGATGGGGCCAGCCCTGACTACATCAATCTCAGGCGTCGCGGAACAACCACGGCTGGCTCGCGCGATGCTTGGCTTCGAACGCGGCAATCGCATCGCCGTCCTGCAGGGTCAGGCCGATGTCGTCCAGGCCGTTGAGCAGGCAGTGCTTGCGGAAAGCGTCGATCTCGAAGCGGTAGACCTTGCCGTTCGGGCTGGTCACGGTCTGCTCGTGCAGATCGATCTGCAACTGATAGCCCGGCGCGGCCTCGACCTGCTTGAACAGCTCGTCGACTTCCGCGTCGCTCAAGATGATCGGCAGCAAGCCGTTCTTGAAGCTGTTGTTGAAAAAGATGTCGGCGTAGCTTGGCGCGATGATGCTGCGGAAACCGTATTCTTCCAGCGCCCACGGCGCGTGTTCACGGCTGGAGCCGCAACCGAAGTTCTCGCGGGCCAACAACACGCTGGCGCCTTGATAACGCTCGGCGTTGAGCACGAATTCCTTGTTCAGCGGACGCTTGGAGTTGTCCTGATACGGCTGACCCACATCGAGGTAACGCCACTCGTCGAACAGGTTCGGGCCGAAACCGGTGCGCTTGATCGATTTCAGAAACTGCTTCGGAATGATCTGATCGGTGTCGACGTTGGCACGATCCAGAGGCGCGACGAGACCAGTGTGCTGGGTAAAAGCTTTCATGCTGCGCTCCTTTAGATCAATTCACGAACGTCGATGAAACGACCGTTCACCGCCGCCGCAGCAGCCATGGCCGGGCTGACGAGGTGGGTACGGCCACCGGCGCCCTGACGCCCTTCGAAGTTACGGTTGGACGTCGAGGCGCAGTGCTCGCCGGACTCCAAACGGTCCGGGTTCATCGCCAGACACATCGAGCAACCCGGCTCGCGCCATTCGAAACCGGCTTCGAGGAAGATCTTGTCCAGACCTTCGGCCTCGGCCTGCGCTTTCACCAGACCCGAACCCGGCACCACGATGGCCTGCTTGATGGTCGATGCAACCTTGCGGCCCTTGGCAATCACGGCTGCAGCGCGCAAGTCTTCGATCCGCGAGTTGGTGCAGGAACCGATGAATACGCGATCGAGCTGAATGTCGGTGATCGCCTGATTGGCGGTCAAACCCATGTATTTCAAGGCGCGGACGATCGAGTCGCGTTTGACCAGATCCATCTCTTTAGCCGGGTCCGGCACGTTCTGATCAACGGCCAGCACCATTTCCGGCGAAGTGCCCCAGCTGACTTGCGGCTTGATCTGCGCGGCGTCGAGCTCGACCACGGTGTCGAAATGCGCGTCGGCGTCGGACACCAGGTCTTTCCAGGACTCGACGGCCAGATCCCACTCGGCGCCTTTCGGTGCGAACGGACGACCGTTGACGTAATCCACAGTTTTCTGGTCCGCCGCCACCAGACCCACGCGGGCGCCGGCTTCGATGGACATGTTGCAGATGGTCATGCGGCCTTCGATGGACAGGTCGCGGATCGCGCTGCCGGCGAATTCGATGGCATGGCCGTTACCGCCGGCGGTGCCGATCTTGCCGATTACCGCGAGGACGATGTCCTTGGCGGTCACGCCGAACGGCAACTGGCCTTCGACGCGCACCAGCATGTTCTTCATTTTCTTGGCGACCAGACACTGGGTGGCGAGCACGTGCTCGACCTCGGAAGTGCCGATACCGTGAGCCAAGGCGCCGAACGCGCCGTGGGTCGAGGTGTGCGAGTCGCCGCAGACCACGGTCATGCCCGGCAAGGTCGCGCCTTGCTCCGGGCTGATCACGTGAACGATGCCCTGACGCACGTCGTTCATCTTGAATTCGACGATGCCGTATTCATCGCAGTTGTCGTCGAGGGTCTGAACCTGCAAACGCGAGACCTGGTCGGCAATGGCTGCGATGCCGCCCTTGCGCTCCGGGGTGGTCGGTACGTTGTGGTCCGGGGTGGCGATGTTGGCATCGATGCGCCACGGCTTGCGCCCGGCCAGACGCAGGCCTTCGAAGGCTTGCGGCGAGGTCACTTCGTGGATGATGTGACGATCGATATAAATCAGCGCCGAGCCATCGTCGCGCTGCTTGACCAAATGCGAATCCCAGAGCTTGTCGTAGAGCGTTTTGCCGGCCATCAGACGGTTCCTCATCAGCTTGTTTCTATGCCCTGGGCTTATCAATAACCCTTTGGCTTGTGAGGCCGATCCTATGGGGTTAGATTAAATAACTCAAATTCATATTTTTTATGCTTTGGATAACCAACTGGAATACGAACATGGACCTGGCCAACCTCAATGCTTTTATCGCGATTGCCGAGACCGGTAGCTTCTCTGGCGCCGGCGAACGGCTGCACCTCACACAACCGGCGATCAGCAAACGTATCGCCGGACTGGAGCAGCAATTGAATGTGCGGCTGTTCGACCGGCTCGGTCGTGAAGTGGGCCTGACCGAAGCCGGCCGGGCCCTGCTGCCACGGGCTTACCAGATTCTCAACGTACTCGATGACACGCGCCGCGCACTGACCAACCTGACCGGCGAAGTCACCGGTCGCCTGACCCTGGCCACCAGTCACCACATCGGTCTGCACCGCTTGCCGCCATTATTGAGGGAATACACCCGCCGCTACCCACAGGTGGCGCTGGATATTCAGTTCCTCGATTCGGAAGTGGCCTACGAGGAAATTCTCCATGGCCGCGCAGAACTGGCGGTCATCACCCTGGCGCCGGAGCCGCACACACTGGTCAAAGCCACGCCGGTGTGGGACGACCCGCTGGATTTCGTGGTCGCCCCGGAGCATTCATTGATCAGCAACGGCGCCGTCACGTTAGCGGACATTGCCGGCCATCCGGCGGTTTTCCCCGGCGGCAACACCTTTACCCACCATATTGTGCAGCGATTGTTCGAGGCTCAGGGCCTGACGCCGAACATCGCCATGAGCACCAACTACCTGGAAACCATCAAGATGATGGTGTCGATCGGCCTGGCCTGGAGCGTTTTGCCGCGCACGATGCTCGATGAACAGGTGGCGCGCATACCTTTGCCGGGCATACAGCTCAGTCGCCAGCTAGGCTATATCCTGCACACTGAAAGGACGCTGTCGAATGCTGCACGGGCGTTTATGGCCCTGCTGGACGCTCAAATCGATCTGCCAGGGACTCTCGGCTAACTTGTGCTACTCCTATAGAGCTGCCGTCCCTGTGCCTAACGCCCAAATCAGCTCAAGGCCCCTTAACAATGCCGAAATCTGTTGACCGTATTCCGCCGATGCCGCGTATTCAGGCCATTGATCCACGGCGTTCCGAGCAGAGCTGGGAGAGCGCGCCGCAATTGCTCGCGGCGCTCAACGGCGCCCGCCTCGGCGCCTGGTATTGGGACATCGAGCGCGGGCAGATCAGCTGGTCGCGCGGCACTCAGGCCTTGTTCGGCTTCGATCCACGGCAACCGCTGCCCGAAGACCTGGAATACCTCGACTTGTTGCCGCCGGAAGACCGGGCGAAAACCATTCGTGCCTTCCACGCTGTAATTGCCGGCGCACCGCTGGAACAGGCGATGCACCACCGCATCCGCTGGCCCGACGGCAGCCTGCACTGGCTGGAGATCAACGGAAGCCTGTTGCCGGACAAACACGGCCGACCCCGAATGATCGGGGTGATTCGCGAAATCACCCACCAGCGGCAACGGGAACAGGCCCTCAGCAGCTCCGAAAAACGTTTCGCCACGCTGTTTCACCTGTGCCCGAACATGGTGCTGCTGACCCGTCAGGAAGACGGTCTGATCAGCGAAGCCAACCAGTATTTCGAAAGTCTGTTCGGCTGGCCGGTACAGAGCGCCATCGGTCGCACCACCCTGGAACTGGGCCTGTGGGTGCATCCCGAGCAACGGGCGGAGCTGGTCAAGAAGACCAAGGCCAAGGGCGAGCTGATCAGCATGGAGGTGCAGTTCCGCGCCAGCAACGGCCAGATCCACGACGGCATTCTCAGCGCGCAAAAGGTCGAGCTCGAAGGCCAGCCGTACCTGCTCAGCACCTTTCTCGACACCACCGAACGCAAAGCCGCCGAACATGCCCTGAAAGACAGCCAGGAACGCCTCGACCTGGCGCTGGATTCGGCGCAGCTCGGCACCTGGGACTGGCACATTCCCAGCGGCATGCTCTACGGTTCGGCCCGCGCTGCGCAATTACACGGTCTGGAGCCGAAACCGTTCCATGAATCGTTCGAAGAGTTCTTCGAGGGCGTCCCCGGCGAAGAGCGCGACAGCATGCGCGATGCCTATCGCAGCCTGCGCGAAGGCCCGGCGGGCAATTATCAGCTGACTTACCGCGTACAACTGCCGGACGGCAGCTCGCGCTATCTGGAAAGCCGCGCTCGCCTCTATCGCGACGACAACGGCGTGCCGCTGCGGATGGCCGGTACTCTGCTGGACATCACCGATCAAGTCGAACGCGAGCAACGGCTGGTGGCTTCGGAAGAGAAATTCGCCACGCTGTTCCAGGTCAGCCCCGACCCGATCTGCGTGACGCGCCAGGAAACCGGGGAGTTCATCGAGATCAATTCCAGTTTTTCCCAGACCTTCGGCTGGAGCGCCAGCGATGTGATCGGCCATACCGCCGAAGAAATCGGCTTGTGGGACGCCTCGGCGAAAAGCCTGCAACGCATCGAACGGGTGATCCGCGAACAGGGCCTGAGCAATGTCGCGATCATCGTCCAGCACAAGGACGGTCAGTCGCTGACATGTGTGATTTCCAGCCGTCAGATCAGCGTCGGCAACCAGCCGTGCATCGTCACTACGTTGCGCGACATCACCCAGCAACAGCGCTCGGAAGCGGCGCTCAAGGCCAGCGAAGAGAAATTCGCCAAGGCGTTCCACTCCAGCCCCGACGCGATCACCATCACCGAGCGCGACACCGGACGTTATCTTGAGGTCAACGACGGCTTCTGCCGCCTCACCGGCTATCGCGCCGACGAAGTGGTGGGCAAAACCGTGTATCAGGTCGGTATCTGGGCCGAGGAAAAACAGCGCTCGGCACTGCTCGCAGAACTTCAGATCAAGGGCCGCGTGCACCATCAGGAAATGCTCGGGCGCAACAAGCGTGGCGAGATACTGACGGTGGAAGTCTCGGTCGAACCGATCACTCTCAACGAAACCGCCTGCCTGTTGCTCACCGCTCGGGACGTCAGCCTGCTGAAGAACGCCGAAGCGCAGATCCGCCACCTGGCCTATCACGATCCGCTGACCAACCTGCCCAACCGCGCACTGTTGATGGATCGCCTGAGCCAGCAGATCGCCCTGCTCAAGCGCCACAACCTGCGCGGTGCGCTGCTGTTTCTCGATCTGGATCACTTCAAACACATCAATGACTCGCTGGGTCACCCGGTCGGTGACACGGTTCTGAAAATCATCACCGCGCGGCTTGAAGCCAGCGTACGTATGGAAGACACCGTGGCGCGACTCGGTGGCGATGAATTCGTGGTGTTGCTCAGCGGGCTGGAGGGCACGCGCAATGAAGTCAGCGCCCAGGTACGCGAATTGGCCGACACCATTCGCGAGTTGCTGTCGGAGCCGATGTTCCTCGACGGCCAGCGCCTGCAAGTGACGCCGAGCATCGGCGTGGCGCTGATTCCCGATCACGGCTCGACCCCGACCGACCTGCTCAAACGCGCCGACATTGCGCTGTACCGGGCCAAGGATTCGGGGCGCAACACCACGCAGATGTACCACAACACCATGCAGAAAGCGGCCAGCGAACGGCTGCGCATGGAGACCGACCTGCGCCTGGCGCTGTCCCGGGGCGAATTCGACGTGCACTACCAACCGCAGATCGACGCCCAGGACAACCGCATCATCGGCGCCGAAGCGCTGGTGCGCTGGAATCACCCGGAACTCGGCGCGCAATCGCCCACCGAATTCATCAAGGTGCTGGAGGACAGCGGGCTGATTCTGGAGGTCGGCACCTGGATCCTCGATGAGGCGTGCGAAGCCTTCAAGCAATTGATCGCCGAAAAACTGATCGACCCTCTGGCCTTCAGCCTGTGCGTGAACATCAGCCCCCGGCAGTTCCGCCAGAACGACTTCGTCGAGCGCATCGAGCGCAGCATGAGCAGCCACGGCCTGCCCTGCTCGCTGCTGAAACTGGAGATTACCGAAGGCATCGTCATCCAGAATCTGGAAGACACCATCAGCAAAATGCGTCGCCTGAAAAAACTCGGCGTGAGTTTTGCCATGGATGATTTTGGCACCGGCTATTCATCGCTGACCTATCTGAAACGATTGCCGGTGGACACGCTGAAGATCGATCAGTCGTTCATCCGCGACGCCACCACCGACCCCAACGACGCCGAAATCATCCGCGCCATCGTCGCCATGGCCCGCAGCCTGGAACTGGAAGTGATCGCCGAAGGCGTGGAAACCCCGGAACAGCTGGCCTTCCTGCAAGGGTTGGGCTGCCATTTGTATCAGGGTTATCTGCACAGCCGGCCGTTGCCGTTGGAGGGGTTGAAGGGATTGCTGGAATGACAGGCACAAAAAAGGGCGCCTTTCGGCGCCCTTCTTCTTGGTCGGCTTATTGCAGAGCCGGGTTCTGCGCCCCATTAATCGGGATGCGCTTGGCTTTCGCCTCTTCCGGAATCACGCGCAACAGGTCGATGCTCAACAGACCGTTGCTCAGGCCGGCGGCCTTGATCTCGATGTGATCGGCCAGGCGGAACGACAGCTTGAATGCACGCTGGGCAATGCCCTGGTGCAGGAAAGTGACGCCTTCGTTGGCATCACGCTTGCCGCCACTGATGGTCAGCACGCCTTTCTCGACTTGCAGGTCCAGGTCTTCTTCCTGGAAACCGGCCGCCGCCACGACGATGCGGTATTGATCGTCACCGTGTTTTTCGACGTTGTAAGGCGGATAGGTGCTGCCTGGCTCGTTGCGCAGGGCGGTTTCGAACAGGTCGTTGAAACGGTCGAAACCCACCGAGGAACGGAACAGTGGCGCGAGGGAAAATGCGGTACTCATGGTTCAAATCTCCTGAAAACAATCAGCAAGGTTTTTTGTCTCCGCGACCCGAATTCGGCATCGCGTAACCCTTAGATAGGGACCGGCGTTTTGTTTTCAAGAGATCGTTTGAAGATTTTTTCAGGCGGCTTCGGCGACTGGCAAACCCAGTAAACGCGAGACCTGATCCGGCTCGGTCTCCCGGCGCAGCACGGTAAACAGCTCGACGGCTTCGGGATAATTGCGGGTCAGCATGGCCAGCCATTGCTTCAAACGGCCCGGCGATTGGCGTGGCGTCATCTGCGCTTTGGCTTGCAGCCAGAAGTCCTGGATCAGTGGCATCAGTTCGGTCCAGGTCATCTCGACGACTTCCTCGCCGGCACGTGCGGCGGCGATCTGTTTGGCCAGATCCGGGCGCGAAACCAGACCGCGACCGAGCATGATGTCTTCGACACCGCTGATTTCCCGGCAGCGGCGCCAGTCTTCGACGCTCCAGATGTCACCATTGGCGAACACCGGCACCTTGACCACGTCCTGCACGCGCGGGATCCACTCCCAATGCGCCGGCGGCTTATAGCCGTCAACCTTGGTCCGGGCGTGAACCACGATGTGCTCCGCACCGCCCTCGGCCAGCGCGGTGGCGCACACCAGCGAGCCGTCCGGGCTGTCGAAACCCAGGCGCATCTTGGCGGTAACCGGAATGTGTGCGGGTACGGCGCGACGCACATGTTCGACGATCTGATTGAGCAGCTCCGGCTCCTTGAGCAGTACCGCACCGCCACGGGACTTGTTGACGGTCTTGGCCGGGCAACCGAAGTTCAGGTCGATGACTTCAGAACCGAGCTCGCAGGCCAGCGCCGCGTTTTCCGCCAGGCACACCGGATCGGAACCCAGCAATTGCACGCGCAGTGGCACGCCGGAAGCGGTGCGCGCACCGTTGAGCAGTTCAGGGCCGAACTTGTGGAAATAGGCCGGAGTCAGCAACTGATCGTTGACCCGGATGAACTCGGTCACGCACCAGTCAATACCGCCGACACGGGTCAGGACATCGCGCAGGATGTCGTCGACCAACCCTTCCATCGGCGCCAGAGCAATTTGCATGGGAAACACACACTCAAGGAAAAACGTGCGGCAGTTTACTGGGTTTCGCGGGTTAAACCCATGTCCGCCGTCTGTATGGCCGGGCCGTAGCCTTCGATGAACTCGGCGGGCATGCGCTTGGGCCTGCCGGTGGACAGCTCGATGCAAACGAAGGTGGTCTGGGCGCGCAGCAGCGTGGCGTTGTCGCTGGGGCGAATCAGCTGGAAGTGACGGGTCATTTTCAGGCGCTGATCCCAATCGACGATCCACGTCGCCAATTGCAGCTCGTCGCCTTCATAGGCGGCGGCCAGATAATCGATTTCGTGGCGTACAACGGCCATCGCCCGATCCAGACGCCGGTACTCGACCAGATCCAGGCCCAGGCGCTGCGAGTGGCGCCAGGCGCAGCGCTCGAGCCAAGTCACGTAGACCGCGTTGTTGGCGTGGCCCAGCCCGTCGATGTCCTCGGCGCCCACTTGCAGATCAATGGTAAACGGCGTTGCCCGATCCCAGCCCATGCCCTACTCCCGGTCAAATGATTCAACCGGGGCAGTGTAACGGATGACTACGCCGATTGCCGCGCCTGAAGGCTGCGCCCGGCCAGCAGTGATAGCACGCCATCAATCACCCGAGGGTCGGCCAGTACGCGCTGGTGACCGCCGGCCTCCAGACGCAACAGGCGACTGTCGAACCAGGATTCGTGGATCAGTTGGGATTCCTTGACCGAGACGAAGGTGTCGTCCTCGGCATGCACGATCAGGCCCGGCATATCCAGTTGATAGTGGGCGACATCGAGGGTGGCGGCGCGCATGCCGACGTCCTGTTCAACCTCGCGAATGAACGCGGAACGAGCTCTGGGTGGCATGCCGACGTAACGGGCAAATCCGCGCAAAACACCAAGAATTCGCGCCGGAGCGGCAATGCTCACCAGGGTTTCGGTACGCAAGCCCAGTTGCACGGCGAGCATGGCACTGGCACCGCCCATGGAGTGGCCGATGACAGCTTGCAGCGGCGGCAACTCGGCAGCGGCCTCAAGCATCGCGCGGGCGAACAGTACGACATTGGCTTCACGCCCCGGCGAGCGACCGTGGGCCGGGCCATCCAGTGCGACAACGGTGTAGCCCGCTTCGACCAGCGCGGTGATCAACGCGGCAAACTGGGTGGGCCGCCCTTCCCAGCCGTGCATCAGCAAAACCGTCGGGCCTTGTCCCCAGCGCAGGGCCGAGAGACCGAAACGCAAGGTGATGCGTTCGGATTTCGCCAGCAGCGGCAATTCCCAGTCCCGCGGTGTATTCGCGCGCGGCGTCATGAACGCCAGCCGCATTTTGCTCGCTACCAGCTTCGGTGCGAACCAGCCCAAGGTGCCATTAACGCCGCGAACCCACTTCAACGTGCTCATCGCTCTCTCCTCGGGCTTGTAGCCTTCAGGTCAACGCACCGCCGACTTGGCAGCGCGCAGCAATCGATCGGATAAATCACCAGGTCCCAACGCCCTCGCGAGCGCCAGACCACCCACCATCAAGGCCACGTCGGCCAACGCTTTATCAGTGTCTTCCGGCGTTGCGGCCAACTGCGCAATCATCAATTCCAGGTGTTCGTTCAACGCGATCCGGAACGCCTCTGGCAGACGGCCCAGCTCACCGATGGAAGCCGGAATCGGGCAGGCCGAATCGCTGGAATCACGATGCTTGCGCGACAGATAGAACGCAGCCACAAGGGCGCGGCGCTCTTCACCGGTCAGCTCGCTGTCCATGTCGGCAATCAGGTCGCGACGGCGACCGAGCAATTGCTTGAACGCCTCAAGCATCATTGCGTCCTTGCTTTCGAAGTGTGCGTAGAAGCCACCGACGGTCAGGCCGGCTGCACCCATCACTTCGCCCACGCTCGGTTCAGCCGGGCCGCGCTGGATCAGTGCAGCACTGGCGGCCTTGAGAATGCGTTCGCGGGTTTGAGCTTTCTTGTCGTTCATCGTCGCCTCCGAATATTACGATAGCAATATTATTCTCATAATAATATTCCGCAAGTCACAAGCGTGACCGCTGGTCTGAAGCACAGTGTTAAGGAAAAAGAGGATTTGGCCAAACGCCAGACAAACAAAAGGGCCATTCAATAATTGAATGACCCTTATAAAATCCCGCAGAGCGGGTAATCGTGGCGTCCCCTAGGGGACTCGAACCCCTGTTACCGCCGTGAAAGGGCGGTGTCCTAGGCCACTAGACGAAGGGGACACAAACCTTCTATACAACTGATCAGCGCTGAGTACTGATCGATTCAAGGCCGGTGTGGCCAGACCTTGAACTGTAAATTGGTGGAGCTAAGCGGGATCGAACCGCTGACCTCCTGCATGCCATGCAGGCGCTCTCCCAGCTGAGCTATAGCCCCGGATTTTTCGCCTCTCGGCGGAGCGACATCTTGCAACATCGCTTCTGTAAAACTGGCGTCCCCTAGGGGACTCGAACCCCTGTTACCGCCGTGAAAGGGCGGTGTCCTAGGCCACTAGACGAAGGGGACGCAAACCCTTCTATACAACTGATCAACGCTGAGTGTTGATCGCTTCGAAGCCGGTGTGGCCAGGCTTCGGAGTGTAAATTGGTGGAGCTAGACGGGATCGAACCGTCGACCTCTTGCATGCCATGCAAGCGCTCTCCCAGCTGAGCTATAGCCCCTCATCGTTGATGTCATCGCTGAGGACGGGGCGAATCTTAAGGGCGTATCGAAAGGCTGTCAAACTTATTTTTGAAAAAATTCAAAATTTTTTGTCGGCATTACAATCACTTACCGCCCTCCCCCCGTAAATTCGGGGGAAAACACCGAAGGACAGGAGCAAAAGATCCTGACCTCCGGCGCGTCCCGCAGAGTCAAACGCAATCAGGCGATGGCGCCCAACAGCTTTTCCCACTCTTTGTTTTCTTTCTTCGACACGCCGCCCAGCAGGTCAATCGCCTGGCGCAGACGGAAACGGGTCAGGTCCGGCCCGAGGATTTCCATCGCATCGAGCACCGACACCGAACTCGCCTGCCCTGTGATCGCAGCAAACATCAGCGGCATCGCATCACGCAGCTTCAGTTCGAGGGACTCGACCACCGCCTGAATCGTCGCGGTGATGCTGTCCTTCTCCCACTGACGCAGGCTTTCCAGCTTCCACAGGATCAATTGCATCAACTGACGAACCTGATCGCCCGAGAGCTTTTTCGATTCAAACAGCTTGGCATCCGGGTTCACGCCACCGGCGAAGAAGAACCCGGCCAGCGGTGCAACCTGACTGAAGGTTTCGACGCGGCCCTGGACGTGCGGCGCGATCTTCATCATGTATTCGGAGTTGAACGCCCACTTTTGCACGCGAGCGGCGAACTCTTCCACCGGCAGATCACGCAGCCACTGGCCGTTGAGCCACGACAGTTTCTCGATATCGAAAATCGGCCCGCCCAGCGACACACGCTTGAGGTCGAAGTTGTCGACCATTTCCTGCAGCGAGAACTTCTCGCGCTCGTCCGGCATCGACCAGCCCATGCGACCGAGGTAGTTGAGCATCGCCTCAGGCATGAAACCCATGCGCTCGTAGAACGTCACCGAAGTCGGGTTCTTGCGCTTGGACAGCTTGCTCTTGTCCGGGTTACGCAGCAGCGGCATGTAGCACAGCTCCGGCTGTTCCCAGCCGAAGTACTCGTAGAGCAAGATCAGTTTGGGCGCCGACGGCAGCCATTCTTCGCCACGCAGAACGTGAGTGATGCCCATCAGGTGATCGTCGACCACGTTGGCCAGGAAGTACGTCGGCAGGCCGTCGGTCTTCATCAGCACTTGCATGTCCATGCGATCCCACGGGATCTCGACGTCGCCACGCAGCATGTCCGGCACCACGCAGACGCCTTCGCTCGGCACCTTCATGCGGATCACGTGCGGCTCGCCGGCAGCCAGGCGACGGGCGACTTCGTCCTTGGACAGCAGCAGTGCACGGCCGTCGTAGCGCGGGGTTTCGCCGCGAGCCATTTGCTCGGCGCGCATCTGGTCCAGCTCTTCGGCAGTGCAGAAGCACGGGAAGGCGTGGCCCATGTCGACCAGTTGCTGGCAGTACTTCTGGTAGATATCGCCGCGTTCGCTTTGACGGTAAGGACCGTGCGGGCCGCCGACGTCCGGACCTTCGCTCCAGTCGATACCGAGCCAGCGCAGGGCGTCGAAGATCTGCTGTTCGGACTCGCGGGTCGAACGCAACTGATCGGTGTCTTCGATCCGCAGGATGAACTCACCGCCGTGCTGCTTGGCAAAGCAGTAGTTGAACAGTGCGATGTAAGCGGTACCTACGTGGGGATCCCCGGTAGGCGATGGCGCGATGCGAGTGCGGACGGTGGTCATGGCATGTCTCGAAAAGAATGAAAAGCAAAGAACGATCAAGCGGCGAATGGTAACAGGCGACACCCGCCCCGCTCCAGCGGGCAGGGCATTTAAGCCAAGGTTGCGTCTGGAACGCCCGTTGGCCGTGGTGAATGGCCGAATATCAACAGACGGCATTTACCGTTCATCGGCTGTATGCCAGATTCGCCTGCTGATAACTTTCCTTACAATTCCTCGACTACAGTTTGCCCATGCCTGCCCAACTCAAGCGTCGCCTGTTCATTTTCCTGTTGCTGGTCCTGTTGATTGCCGGGGGCTTTTTCGCCCATTGGTTTTTCAAGGGACGCTTTTATGAAAGCACCGACAACGCCTATGTCCAGGGTGAAATCACCCGCGTGTCGAGCCAGTTGAGCGCACGCATCGACGAAGTTCTGGTGCAGGACAATCAGCACGTGGAAAAAGGCCAGCTGCTGATCCGGCTCGAAGGCGATGACTTCCGCCTCGCGGTCGATCGCGCCAACGCCGCCCTCGCCACCCGCGAAGCCGAGCGCCTGCAAGCCCAGAGCAAACTGACCCAGCAAGCCAGCCTGATCGCCGCCAGCGACGCGCAAGTTGCGACCACCCAGGCAACGCTCGGTCGCTCGCAGGTGGATTTGTCGCGGGCAGAAACCCTGCGTAAACCCGGCTACGTCTCCGAGGAACGGGTCACTACCCTCTCCGCCGACGCCCACATCGCCCGCTCGCAAGTGGCCAAGGCCCAGGCCGATGCGCAAAGCCAGCGCCAGCAGGTCAACGCGCTGACCGCCGAGATCAAACGCCTCGACGCGCAGATCGCCAACGCCCGCGCCGACCTCGCGCAGGCCGAACTGAACCTGACCCGCAGTGAAATCCACGCACCGATCAGCGGCCTGATCGGCCAGCGTGCCGCGCGCAATGGTCAAGTGGTACAGGCCGGCGCCTATCTTTTGTCGATCGTTCCGGACGAAGACATCTGGGTCCAGGCCAACTTCAAGGAAACCCAGATCGGTCGCATGCAACCAGGCCAGAAGGCCGAACTGCTCTTCGACGCCTATGGCGACACACCGATCGAAGCACGGGTCGACAGTCTGTTCGCTGCCTCCGGCGCGCAGTTCAGCCTGTTGCCGCCGGACAACGCCACCGGCAACTTCACCAAGGTCGTGCAGCGGATTCCGGTCAAACTGACGTTCAAGGCCGATAACCCGCTGCACGGCAAGATCCGTCCGGGCATGTCCGTCACCGCCACCGTGAACATTAAAGACGCCCCTGACAATGGCCGGTGATTCACTGATCCGCCCGGTCGGCGAACCGACCCGGCGGGACTGGATTGCGGTGATGAGCGTGATGCTCGGCGCCTTCATGGCGGTGCTCGACATCCAGATCACCAACTCCTCGCTCAAGGATATTCAAGGCGCCCTGTCGGCAACGCTGGAAGAAGGCTCGTGGATTTCCACTTCTTATCTGGTGGCGGAAATCATCATGATTCCGCTGACCGCCTGGCTGGTGCAGCTGCTGTCGGCCCGTCGGCTGGCGGTGTGGGTGTCGCTGGGATTTCTGATTTCGTCGCTGCTGTGCTCGATGGCCTGGAGCCTGGAGAGCATGATCGTGTTTCGCGCCATGCAGGGCTTCACTGGCGGTGCGCTGATCCCGCTGGCGTTCACCCTGACCCTGATCAAACTCCCCGAACATCACCGCGCCAAAGGCATGGCGATGTTTGCCATGACCGCCACCTTCGCCCCGTCCATCGGCCCTACTCTCGGCGGCTGGCTCACGGAAAACTGGGGCTGGGAGTACATCTTCTATATCAACATCCCGCCGGGGCTGATCATGATCGCCGGGCTGATGTACGGGCTGGAGAAGAAAGAAGCGCACTGGGAACTGCTAAAAAGTACTGACTACACCGGCATTCTCACGCTGGGCATCGGCCTCGGTTGCTTGCAGGTTTTTCTTGAGGAAGGCCATCGCAAGGACTGGCTGGAATCGAGCCTGATCGTAACGCTGGGCAGCATCGCCCTGCTGAGCCTGATCACCTTCGTGATCGTGCAGATTTCCAAGCCCAATCCGCTGATCAACCTCGGCATCCTGCGCAATCGCAACTTCGGGCTGTCGAGCATTTCCAGCCTTGGTATGGGGGTCGGGCTGTACGGCTCGATCTATCTGCTGCCGCTGTACCTGGCGCAGATCCAGAATTACAACGCCTTGCAGATTGGCGAAGTGATCATGTGGATGGGCGTTCCCCAGCTATTTCTGATTCCACTGGTGCCGAAACTGATGAAGTTCGTCTCGCCGAAATGGCTGTGCACAATCGGTTTCGGCTTGTTCGGACTGGCGAGTTTTTCATCCGGCGTACTCAACCCGGATTTCGCCGGGCCACAGTTCAACCAGATCCAGATTATCCGCGCCTTGGGTCAGCCGCTGATCATGGTGACCATTTCGCTGATCGCCACGGCGTACATCCTGCCGCAGGACGCGGGTTCGGCGTCGAGCCTGTTCAACATCCTGCGCAACCTCGGCGGCGCCATCGGCATCGCCCTGCTCGCAACGCTGCTGGATGCGCGCACCAAGACCTACTTCGATTACCTGCGCGAAGCGGTGGTGCCGACCAATCCGCAGGTGGCCGAACGTCTGGCGTCGATGACCGATCGGTTCGGCAGTGACACGGCGGCGTTGGGCAAGTTGAGCGAGATCGTGCATCAGCAGGCGCTGATCATGGCCTACAACGATGCGTTTCATTTTGTCGGGATTGCGCTGGGGATCAGCATGCTGGCGATTTTGCTGACCAAGAAACTGCCCGCCGGCCTGAAGGCCGGGGAAGCTCACTGATTTTTGCGGTGCCTGCACCGGCCCTATCGCTGGCAAGCCAGCGATAGGGCCGGATCAGGCGATAGAGATCAGACGGCCAACAGCCGCTCACGCAGCTTGGCGATTTCGTCGCGCATCTGCGCTGCCGCTTCGAATTCCAGGTCGCGGGCCAACTGGTACATCTTCTCTTCCAGTTGGCGAATGCGCTTGGTGATCTCGCTCGGCGAGCGCAATTCGGCTTCGTACTTGGCGTTCTCTTCGGCGGCCTTGGCCATGCCTTTGCGCTTCTTGCTGCGCGAACCGGGCACGGTGGCGCCTTCCATGATGTCGGCGACATCCTTGAACACGCCCTTCGGCGTGATGCCATTGGCCAGGTTGAAGGCGATCTGCTTGTCGCGACGGCGCTCGGTTTCGCCAATCGCCCGCTCCATCGAACCGGTGATCCGGTCCGCGTAGAGAATCGCCCGGCCATTGAGGTTACGCGCCGCGCGGCCGATGGTCTGGATCAGTGAGCGCTCGGAACGCAGGAAGCCTTCCTTGTCCGCGTCGAGAATCGCCACCAGCGATACTTCCGGCATGTCCAGGCCTTCACGCAGCAGGTTGATCCCCACCAGCACATCGAACGTGCCCAAACGCAGGTCGCGGATGATCTCGACCCGCTCGACGGTGTCGATGTCCGAGTGCAGATAACGCACGCGCACGCCGTGATCGGCCAGGTAATCGGTCAAGTCTTCGGCCATGCGCTTGGTCAGCGTGGTGACCAGCACTCGCTCCTCCACTGCCACACGCTTGGTGATTTCCGACAATAGATCGTCGACCTGGGTCAGCGCCGGGCGCACTTCGACCTGCGGGTCGACCAGACCGGTCGGGCGCACCACTTGCTCGATCACCCGTCCGGCGTGTTCGGCTTCGTAGTTGCCGGGCGTGGCCGAGACGAAAATGGTCTGCGGACTCACCCCTTCCCACTCGTCGAAGCGCATCGGCCGGTTATCCAGCGCCGATGGCAAGCGGAAGCCGTACTCCACGAGTGTTTCCTTGCGCGAACGGTCGCCCTTATACATCGCGCCGACTTGCGGCACGCTGACGTGGGATTCGTCGATCACCAGCAAGGCGTCGGCCGGCAGGTAATCGTAGAGCGTCGGCGGCGCCGCGCCAGCCGGACGACCCGACAGGTAGCGCGAGTAGTTTTCGATGCCGTTGCAGTAGCCGAGCTCGAGGATCATCTCCAGGTCGAACCGGGTGCGCTGCTCCAGACGCTGGGCTTCCACCAGTTTGTTGTTGTTGCGCAGGTATTCGAGGCGCTCCTGCAACTCGACCTTGATCCCCTCGATGGCGTCGAGCAGGGTTTCCCGGGGCGTCACGTAGTGGCTCTTAGGGTAGAACGTGAAGCGCGGCAGCTTGCGGATGACCTCACCGGTCAGCGGGTCGAACGCGGAAATGCTTTCTACTTCGTCATCGAACAACTCGATGCGGATCGCTTCGAGGTCGGATTCCGCCGGGTAGATGTCGATCACGTCGCCGCGCACCCGGAAGGTCGCACGGGCGAAATCCATGTCGTTGCGGGTGTATTGCAGGTCGGCCAGGCGCCGCACCAGCGCACGCTGGTCGAGCTTGTCGCCGCGATCGACGTGCAAGACCATTTTCAGATAGGTTTCCGGGCTGCCCAGACCGTAGATGCACGACACCGTGGTGACGATGATCGCGTCCTTGCGTTCGAGCAATGCCTTGGTCGCCGACAGCCGCATCTGCTCGATGTGGTCGTTGATCGACGCATCCTTCTCGATGAAGGTGTCGGACGACGGCACGTAGGCTTCGGGCTGGTAGTAGTCGTAGTAGGAAACAAAGTACTCGACAGCGTTGTTCGGGAAGAACGACTTGAACTCGCCGTACAACTGCGCGGCCAGGGTCTTGTTCGGCGCCAGCACCAGGGTCGGACGCTGCACCTGGGCGATCACGTTGGCGATGCTGAAGGTCTTGCCCGACCCGGTCACCCCGAGCAGCGTCTGGTGCGCCAGCCCGGCTTCGATGCCTTCGACCATCTGGCGAATGGCTTCGGGTTGATCGCCGGCGGGGTCGAAACGGGTGACGAGCTGGAATTCAGACATAAACACCTCTGGAATCGCGCCGCTGCGGGCAAACCGCAGCACCACGAGAAAGACCGCAAACGACCGATGTCGCGCAAGGAAAAACGAAGATTGTGCTGAATGTGGAGCCGATTGCCTCGCCTTTCAAGGCAAACGTCCTACATCCGGTAAAGTCTCCGACAGATCCATTCGACTAACGGTCGAGAAATAATCGGAAAAACTTACCTTAAAAGCCGATTCGCCTGTCGCCATTGATCGATGATGGCCTCTATACTAGCTCCCCGTTTGTGCACCGCTCTAGTGCATTCGGCTGGAGCGCCACACGTCCCTCCACTCTCCAATAGAGCTGCCGTAAAAATGAGCCTGTTCTCCGCTGTCGAAATGGCACCCCGCGATCCAATCCTGGGCCTCAACGAAGCATTCAACGCCGATACCCGGACCAATAAGGTCAACCTCGGGGTGGGTGTGTACTGCAACGAAGAGGGGCGAATTCCACTCCTGCGCGCCGTCATCGAAGCCGAAACCATTCGCGCCGCTCAGCACGCCTCCCGTGGCTACCTGCCAATCGACGGCATCGCGGCCTACGACCAGGCCGTGCAAAAGCTGCTGTTCGGCAATGATTCGCCACTGCTGGCAGCTGGCCGTGTTGTCACCACTCAGGCCGTCGGCGGGACCGGCGCACTGAAAATCGGTGCCGACTTCCTCAAGCAACTGCTGCCCAATGCCGTCGTGGCGATCAGCGATCCGAGCTGGGAAAACCACCGCGCGCTGTTCGAAACCGCCGGCTTCCCGGTGCAGAACTACCGCTACTACGACGCCGCCACCCACGACGTGAACCGTGCCGGCCTGCTGGAAGACCTGAACGCCCTGCCGAACGGCTCGATCATCGTGCTGCACGCCTGCTGCCACAACCCGACCGGCGTCGACCTGAGCCCGGCGGACTGGAACAACGTGCTGGAAGCGGTCAAGGCCAAAGGTCACGTGCCGTTCCTCGACATGGCCTACCAGGGTTTCGGTGACGGCATCGCTGAAGACGCCGCTGCCGTGCGCCTGTTCGCTGAATCCGGCCTGACCTTCTTCGTGTCGAGCTCGTTCTCCAAGTCGTTCTCGCTGTACGGCGAGCGTGTCGGCGCGTTGTCGATCGTCAGCGAATCGAAAGAAGAAAGCGCCCGCGTCCTGTCGCAAGTCAAACGCGTGATCCGCACCAACTACTCCAACCCGCCGACCCACGGTGCAAGCATCGTCGCCGCCGTGCTGAACAGCCCGGAACTGCGCGCCCAGTGGGAAGCCGAACTGGCTGAAATGCGCCTGCGCATTCGTGGCATGCGCGACCAGATGGTTGCTCTGCTGGCCAAGAAAGCCCCGCAGCGTGACTTCAGCTTCGTCGGTCGTCAGCGCGGCATGTTCTCCTACTCCGGTCTGACCACCGAACAGGTTCACCGCCTGCGCAACGAGTTCGGCATCTACGCCCTGGACACCGGCCGCATCTGCGTCGCCGCGCTGAACCAGAGCAACATCGAAGCCGTGACGGACGCCATCGTTCAGGTCATCTGATCCGGCGCTGCACTGAAAACGGGAAGCCTTCGGGCTTCCCGTTTTTTATTTGTCTGAAGAAAAGCCGCTACACCCTCTAGACTGCACACAGACGATATTTCAGAGAACCGACATGAAAAACGATGACCTGCGCGCCGACCGCGATGAGCTGGACTACTATCCACCCCGCACCTCGGGCAAACGCGAAAAGAGCCTGGTGCTGCAAGTGGCGGCCGGCGTGTTTCTCGGCGGACTGGCCCTGTGGCTGGTGCAACTGGCAGCCACGGCGCTGTACGCAAAACTGCTGATGGGCACGTTTACATTCGGTGGTTGATGGCCGTTCAGCAAAAAAATTTCGGCAAAGCTTGACTAGTCTTTTTAAATCAGTAACATACGCACCAATTCCGCAATAGCTCAGTTGGTAGAGCAAGTGACTGTTAATCACTGGGTCCCTGGTTCGAGTCCAGGTTGTGGAGCCAAATACAGAGCCCCTGAATCGAAAGATTCAGGGGCTTTTTTGTGGCCGCTAAAAAAGCGACGCCATAGAAAAAGGGCCGATAACTGATCGGCCCTTTTCTATTCATTAACAGCGGTCAGACGTGCTCGCTGCTTTTGGCATGTGCCTTCGGTGCGCCATGACCGTGATCCGAATCCGGATCGATCACCGGCACTTCATTGCCGTCGCAGTCGTGCAGCTTGCCGTCGCTGAAGTAGTCGCCTTCACGCAGCGCTGCCAGATCGCGATAACGCAGGGTCCGCTCTTCTGCCGCCGCAAATACCGACTGCTGATCCGAGTTACCCGCCGTGAAGTGGTTGAACGCCAGGTTCAGCAGAATCGCCATGATCGCCGACGAACTGATGCCCGAATGGAAAATGGTCGCGAACCAGCTCGGGAAGTGATCGTAGAAGTTCGGCGCGGCAATCGGGATCATGCCGAAGCCGATCGAGGTGGCGACGATGATCAGGTTGACGTTGTTGCGGTAGTCGACCTTGGACAGCGTGCGGATACCACTCGCCGCCACGGTGCCGAACAGCACGATACCGGCGCCGCCGAGTACCGAGGTCGGCACGGCTGCGATGACCCGGCCCATGAACGGCAGCAGGCCGAGGATCACCAGGAAGATACCGCCGGTCGCCACCACATAGCGGCTCTTGATCCCGGTCACCGCCACCAGCCCGACGTTCTGGGCGAAGGCGCTTTGGGTGAACGAGCCGAAGATCGGCGCAAACATGCTCGACAGCATGTCCGCCCGCAGGCCGTTGCCCAGGCGTTTGGAGTCAACCTTGGTGCCGATGATTTCACCGACCGCCAGGATGTCCGCCGAGGTTTCCACCAGGGTCACCATGACCACGATGCACATCGACAGAATCGCGGCGAAGTGGAAGGTCGGCATGCCGAAATGGAACGGCGTCGGGAAGCCGAACATCGGGCCCTGGGTGACGTTGGAGAAGTCCGCCATGCCGAGGAACACCGCCAGCACCGTGCCGATCACCATGGCCAACAGGATCGACAGACGCGAGATGGTCGAGCTGCCGACCTTGCTCAGCAGCAACACCAGCACCAGCGTGACCGCCGCCAGACCGATGTTCTGCATGCTGCCAAAGTCAGGCGCGTGACTGTTGCCGCCCATGGCCCAGCGTGCGGCCACCGGCATCAGCGTCAGACCGATGGTGGTGATCACAATGCCGGTGACCAGCGGTGGGAAGAACTTGGTGATTCGCGAGAACACCGGCGTGATCAGCAAGCCGATCAACGACGCCGCAATCACCGCGCCAAGCACCGACTGGAAGCCGCCCTCCCCGCCACTGCTGACAATCGCCACCATCGTGGCAACGCCGGAGAACGACACGCCCTGCACCAGCGGCAACTGACAGCCGAAAAACGGTAAACCCAGGGTTTGCAGCAACGTGGCCAGCCCCCCCGCAAACAATGAAGCAGCAATCAACAGACCGATGTCCGCCGGCGAAAGCCCGGCGGCCTGACCGATGATCAGTGGCACCGCGACGATACCGCCATACATGGTCAGAACGTGTTGCAGGCCGTAAGCCATATTCGCGCCGACCCCGAGATTCTCGTCCTCGGGCCGTTGGTGTGAAACATGGGGCGTTTTCATGGTGGGGGAGTTCCCTGGTTTTTGTTATGCGCACACTGTATGCAAGAGTCAGGACAAATGTCCATAGACTTGTATACAACTTATCAGTCACATAATGGTTAGCTAGCCACCCAACCTTCTATCCCGCTGCTTTCATCCCCCACAAATCCGGCAACACATCCTCAATCGAGTACACGTTTTATCCGCCTGGGCTGAAGTGTTCATGGCGACCGACGGCGCGGTCGCACCCTTTTTTATACATATAAAGTATGCATAATGAAGTCATTCAAGATTCAGTTCGACAAAAGCAAGAATGCTGCCAACGCATTCGAGCCCAGCGAGCGATGGCAACTTTGCGCAGAGGTGATCAATGAAGGATGAATACGATTTCAGCGAAGGTAAACGCGGCGCCATTGCGCCCACCAAGGGCAAGACCCGCATCACCATCATGCTTGATGACGCGGTGATCGAAGCCGCGCGCGAGGTCGCTGAAAGCGAGGGCTACGGCTATCAGACGGTAATCAACAACACCCTGCGCCACGCATTGCTTAGCAGCCGTGGCGCAACCGATGAACTCGAACATTCCAGCGGGCAACTCAAGCAAGGCATCACCGCCACCGATCTCAAGAGCCTTGAGAAAAAACTGTCGGCGGCCGTGAACGAGATCCGTCGGGTGCTGGAGCCGGAGGCAAAACCTTAGGCTTCAGACCGGCTGAATCAAGCGCGCCAGCGCCAGACGTGCACCGGGCTGGTGCGGCAGGCGCAGGCCGAATTCCCGCTCCAGCAATTCGATCAGTTCATCGATGTCCGTCACTTCACGCCGCTCGCTCTCCGCGCCGATGCGGTGGATCGCGAAACTGCCGTTGTTCAGAGTGCGCCGCCAGCCGTCGCCGGTGCGCGCAACCATCAGGCGCTGGGCAAATGGCGAGTCCGGGTGAGTCGAGACGTACCAGTTGCCGAGGGTGTAATCGATATCTTCCTGGCGCTGCAGGTCGAACAGGTACATCGGCCTCCATTCGCCGGCAACCCTGGCCCGCAGCATGTAGCCATCGGCCTGCACTTCGATGCGATACGGTTCGTGCGGCGTGGATTGCTCGGCGTCGGTATCGAGCACCAGCGGCGCGGTCGGTACCATGCCGCCGAAGCCGACGTCGGTGATGTAGCGCACGTCGTCAATCGTCACCAGGCTCAAGCGATGGGTGCGCGCCGTCCAGCTGCCCTCGGGCTGATTCATGACCACTCGCCCGCTGATGCCCCGCCCGTCGAACCCCAGCTCCAGCAGCAAGGCCAGAAACAGATTGTTCAGCTCGTAGCAGTAACCGCCTCGGGCGCCGTTCAAGACTTTGCGTTCGATGGACGGCAGATCGATCAGGACGGGCTCGCCACTGAGCGTCGACAGGTTTTCGAAAGGAAAGGCGCCGGTATGGCGCAGTTGCAACAGACGCAGGGTTTCAAGGGTCGGTGCCGGGGGCGCATCGAATCCCAGGCGTTGCAGGTACTGTTTCAGATTCGTCAGGCGTGGCTCGCTCATGGCTGGGTCCTTTTGCATGCGGGCGCGGATCGTTCCGCCGATGGTCGCCATGTATACGGGATCCGGGCATCGAATCGACAATTGAATTAACCAATCACCTGCTAGCGTCTTTTGCGCGAATCGATGCGAATCCACGTCGGCGCGTGGTCGCTGGCATGCGGTTCGTTGCGTACCCAGGCATCCACACCGGCCTCGTGCAGATAAGGGCTCAGCTTTGGATTGAGCAGCAGATGGTCGATCCGCAACCCGGAGTTCTTCTGCCAGTGCTGGCGGAAGTAATCCCAGAACGTGTAGAGCCGATCTTCGGGGTACAGATGCCGCAACGAATCGGTCCAGCCCTGATCCAGCAGGCGCTGGTAGCACTCGCGGCTTTGCGGTTGCAACAGCGCATCCTTGAGCCAGGAACGAGTGTTGTAGATATCCAGGTCGGTAGGCACCACGTTGTAATCGCCGGCGAGCACCACCGGGTGATCGCTGCTTTGCAGATCCCGGGCGTATTTGATCAGGCGTTCGAACCAGGCCAGTTTGTAGTCGAACTTCGGCCCCGGTTGTGGATTGCCATTGGGCAGGTACAGGCACCCCACCAGCACTCCATGCACCGCGGCTTCGAGGTAGCGGCTGTGTTTATCGTCGGGATCGCCGGGCAGACCGCGCCGGCTCTCCAGCGGTAGCGTATCGCGGGCAAGAATCGCCACGCCGTTCCATGACGCCTGACCGTGCCAGATGGCGCCATAACCGGCGGCCTCCAGATCGGCGGCAGGAAATGCGCTGTCCACCAGTTTCAGCTCCTGCAAACAGACGATGTCCGGCTGCTCGCGCCTGAGCCATTCCAGCAGGTTCGGCAGTCGGGCCCGCAGGCCGTTGACGTTGAACGTGGCAATGCGCATTTTTTTCATCGTCCGGATTCCTGCCATTGACCGATAAAAACTGTGACATCCGCCCACCGCGACGGTTGCGTCGGATCCTTCCCGTACGGCGTAATAGGCCCTCGCCCGATCGCCGAGAATCCCCATATGCAAACCACGCTGCAAGGCCAGGGAATCCTCCTGCGCCCGCTTCAATACACCGACGCCGACGCCCTGCTCCACGCTGCCGCCGACGGTGAACTGTGGAATCTCACGGTCACCGTGGTGCCGTCGACTACCACCGTCGACGCTTACCTGAAAAAGGCCATCGACGGCCGTGAGGCTGGCACGGTCATGCCGTTTGTCATCGTGCTGAAGGAAACCGGCGAAGTGATCGGCTCGACCCGCTTCTGGAAGATCGACCCGCTCAATCGCAAGCTGGAGATCGGCAGCAGCTGGATCTCGGCACGCTTTCAGAAAACCTTCGTCAACACCGAGGCCAAGTACCTGATGCTGCGCCACGCCTTCGAGGTGCTCGACTGCGTGCGGGTGCAGTTCACCACCGACGAAAACAACCAGAAGTCGCGCAACGCGATCCTGCGCCTCGGCGCGCAACAGGAAGGCATCGTCCGCCACGAACGCATCATGCCGGACGGCCGCAAGCGCAACTCGGTGCGCTTCAGCATCATCGATGACGAATGGCCGCAAGTGCGCCTGAACCTGGAGCGCAAACTGGCGGATTACGGCCTGCGCTGAAGGGTCAGACGCGGTTGCGCAGCCACTGCAGGAAGCCTTTCTTCGGCGCCGCCACTGGCGTTTCCTCGGTCAGGGATTGCGCCTTGTGCAGACGGAAATCGAGCAGCGCCTGCATCGCGTCGTTGATGTCGTGACGGGCATCCAGGCACGGCTTGAGATAAGACTTCTCGATGCGGTACAGCGCGCAGAAGGTCTTGGCAGAGAAGTCGGCCGGCAATGACGTATCGGACAGAATCCCCGCCTCGCCGATCACTTCGCCCGGCCCCATCCGCCCGGACTCGAACGGCGTGCCGTGGCGCTTGAGCGTCACCGAAACCACACCGGACTCGATGATGAACAGGTGATCGCTGACCTCGCCGCCCGCAAGGATCATCTCGCCGGCACGGAAGGTCTGCAGGGTCATGTTCTGGCTGAAGGTTTCCTTCTCCTCCTGACGCAGGGTGGAGAAAATCGGCGAGCTGTCGAGCAACGCCCGTGGCCGTGAGAGGTTGCTCGCCACGCCGGGCTCATCGCTCGACAGCAGGTTGACCCCGGACGCTTGCAGGTGTCGGTAAGCCAGGTCGAACAGCTGATTGCGCACCACACGTTTTTCGCTCATTGAGGCGACAAACCCGCTGATTTCATATTCGGCGCCGGCACTGCTGGAACTCTTCAGCGCGACACTCGGCGCGGGGCTCTCCAGCAATTGGCGACAGCCCTGCATCGCCCGTTCCAGGGCATCGATCACCGAACTGGGCCGCGCATGCGGGCTGACCTGCACGCTGACAGCCACCCCGAACATATTGCTCGGCCGGCTGAAGTTGATGATCTTGGCCTTGGCCGCCAGCGAGTTGGGAATCACCGCCATGCTGCCCTGACTGGTTTGCAGGCGCGTGGCGCGCCAGTCGATGTCGGTGACCCGGCCTTCGGTGCCGTCGATGGAGATCCAGTCATCCAGTTGATAAGGCTTGGTGGTGTTGAGCACGATCCCGGAAAACACGT
Source organism: Pseudomonas aphyarum (assembly GCF_028657055.1). NCBI lineage: Bacteria > Pseudomonadati > Pseudomonadota > Gammaproteobacteria > Pseudomonadales > Pseudomonadaceae > Pseudomonas > Pseudomonas aphyarum. Next base: position 159,695 of record NZ_JAMDGS010000007.1, on the reverse strand, counting down.
CGCTCAGGGTGCTCTGCAACGCCAGACCGACGATGATCGCCAACGCCCCGGACGTCGCCAGCACGCCCTTGACCGGCAGATCCAGCACGTAGGCCAGCGCCGCGATGATCGCAATCAGGAAGATCACCGCGCCCAGCAGATCCTGCAACAACCGCCCGGTGTGCCCGACCCGCTGCATCATCACCGCCCCGATCAGCACCGTCAGGGTCCGCGCGCCGAACAGCCACCAGCCGATCTGCAACCCGGTCGCCGCCAGGTGCAACGGCACATTGTCGGCCCACGGCGCAGGCTCCATCGGGTTGAGCCCTTCGTTGAACAGCAAAATGCTGAACAGGGCAAAAATCAGCACCCGCACCAACAGTTTCCAGGCGCTGCCGTGGGAGCTGATCAAACGCCACAGACCGAGATCGATGAGGATCAGGATCAAGGCGCAAAACAACGGATGATCGGTGAGCAGAGACAGCATCAAACAACTCCGACAGGGGCCAGTCGCGAGAAGATCGCACAGATTGGGCTCAGTGTAGGAGGAATTGATTTGGCGGGATGAGCGCCACTGCGCGCGCTCAAAAAAAACCGGCAGGCGCGCGTGACGCCTGCCGGTTTTTTCAGCCGTGCATCTGGCCGAAACGGCCGGACTGGAAGTCGGCGAAAGCCTGATGGATTTCCTGCTCGGTGTTCATCACGAACGGGCCGTGGCCGACGATCGGTTCGTCGATCGGCTCGCCGCTGAGCAGCAACACTACCGCGTCCTGGCTGGCTTCGAGGGTGATGCGATTGCCATCGCGCTCGAACAGCGCCAACTGCCCTTCGCGCATCGACTCCACACCGTTGATCTGTACCGAACCCTTCAACACCACCAGCGCGGTGTTGCGGCCTTCGTGCAGATCCAGCGAAAGCAGCTTGCCGCTGTTCAGCCGCAGATCCCAGACATCGATAGGCGTGAACGTGCGGGATGGACCTTTGTGGCCGTCGAATTCACCGGCGATCAGACGCAGGCTGCCGGCACCGTCCGTGAGCGCGATATTCGGGATATCACTGTCCAGAATGGTCTGGTAACCCGGCGCGGCCATTTTGTCCTTGGCCGGCAGATTCACCCACAGTTGCACCATTTCCAGGTTGCCGCCGGTTCTGGCGAAGTTTTCCGAGTGGAACTCCTCATGCAGGATTCCGGAAGCCGCCGTCATCCATTGCACATCGCCCGGGCCGATGGTGCCGCCACTGCCGGTGGAGTCGCGGTGCTGCACTTCGCCTTCGTAAACGATGGTCACGGTCTCGAAGCCACGGTGCGGATGCTGACCCACGCCACGGCGTTCGATGGTCGGTGTGAATTGCGCAGGTCCCGCGTGATCCAGCAGCAGGAACGGGCTGATGTGCTTGCCCAAATTGTCGTAGGAAAACAGGGTACGCACCGGAAACCCATCGCCGACCCAGTGGCCGCGAGGGCTGGTGTAGATACCGATAAGGTTTTTCATGGTGGACTCCGTCATCAGGTTGATCATGGAGCGATCATAAATTCGCCACGTATTTAGTACTAGTTAGCCAAAACCGTCCTCATCGTTCTACTGATGGAACGATACCGATCACGGTGATTCGTTACTTCCAGTCAACAGTACTTTGCACCGACAGCGGTTTTTCCCGAGGAATCAGACGCGGATACTCCTGCCCATTCCCACTGCAACCCTGGAGTCTCTGCATGTCTGTTCCCGCTTTCGGTCTTGGTACGTTTCGCCTGCAAGGCCAGGTGGTCATCGATTCGGTGAGCACTGCCCTTGAGCTCGGTTACCGGGTCATCGACACCGCGCAGATCTACGAAAACGAAGCCGACGTTGGCGAGGCCATCGCTGCCAGCGGCATCGCCCGTGAAGAGCTGTTCATCACCAGCAAGATCTGGATCGCCAACTTCACCAAGGATCGTCTGATCGAAAGCCTCAAGGAGAGCCTGCAAAAGCTGCAGACCGATTACCTCGACCTGACGCTGATTCACTGGCCATCGCCGGAAGATCAGGTGCCGGTCGACGAGTTCATGGGCGCGCTGCTGGAAGCCAAACGTCTGGGCCTGACCCGGCAGATCGGCGTGTCCAACTTCACCATCGACCTGATGAAACAGGCGATTGCTGCGGTCGGCGCAGAAAATATCGCCACCAACCAGATCGAACTGCACCCGTACCTGCAAAACCGCAAGGTCGTCGAGTTCGCGCAAAGTCAGGGCATCCAGATCACGTCATACATGACCCTGGCCTATGGCGAAGTGCTGAAGGATCCGCTGATCGTGCAGATCGCCGAGCGTCTGCAAGCCACCCCGGCGCAGGTCACCCTGGCGTGGGCGATGCAGTCGGGTTACGCGGTGATTCCGTCCTCGACCAAACGCGCCAACCTGCAAGGCAACCTCGGCGCCACGGCGCTGACCCTGAGCGACGCCGACATGGCACTGATCGCCACACTGGATCGCGGCCATCGCCTGACCAGCCCCACAGGCATCGCGCCGCAGTGGGACTGACCGATCAGGCCTGAAGCTGCTGCGCGAGGTCGTGCATGGCCACGCGCAGCAACTCGATGGCGGTCGTCAATGCCGCTTCGGGCTCATCGTCACGGCAAGCCTGTTCGAGTACCCGACACGCCGAGACCACGCGCTCGGCACCGATCATGTGCGCCCCGCCCGTGACGTGATGGGCCAGATCACGTAAATCTGCTCGATCACTTTTGCGGCCCGATTCATCCAGACGCTTCAGGTCGATGCGCAGACTGCTCAGCACCTCCTCACGCAATTGCCCGATCAGCGGGTTGTCCGCGCCTGCCAGTTGCAACAGTGCGCTCAGATCGAACTCGGCGACTGCCGGATCGTCCACGCTTTCGATCTGCGCGCCTTCGGATGTTGCGGCCATCAGGGCCTGGCTCAATTCGCGCAGCAGAACCGGTTTGAACAGGCAATCGTCCATCCCGGCCACTCGGCATCGCTGCTTTTCTTCCATTTGCGCATTGGCGGTAAATCCGAGGATCAGACAGGGCGCCCTGCCCGTCGCGGCCTCTTCCTGACGCACCGCGCGCGTCAGTTCATATCCGTCGAGCCCCGGCATATTGCAGTCGGTGATCAATACATCAAAGGGCCGCGCCCGCCAGAGTGCCAGTCCTTGCTCACCGCTCTCGACATCGACGCAACGATGCCCGAGTTCACTCAACTGCCGGCACAGCAACAAGCGATTCACCGGATGATCATCCACCACCAGCACGCTCAGCGACATTACCGTGGCCTCGCCAGGTGCCGTTGCAATCTCCTGCTCAAGCGGCTTCAGCACTGGCAACTCCAGGCGCAGCATCACCTGCGTACCCCTTCCCGGCTTGCTGGTCATCCACAAATCACCGCCCATCATCCGGCACAGGTTGCGGCTGATCACCAGCCCCAGACCAGAACCGCCATACGCCACAGACTGATGATCGCCAACCTGCACAAACGGGCTGAACAATCGCTGCTGGTCCTCGGCGCTGATCCCCCGGCCACTGTCTTCAATGGCTACGCCTACTTCAATCAGCCCGTCCTGTTCGCCGAACACCCGCAAGCGCAAGCTCACCTCGCCCTCGTCAGTGAACTTGATTGCGTTGCTCAACAGGTTCGACAGCACTTGTTTGAAACGCAGAGGATCGAGCATCACCTCGACGTTGCTGCGCTCATCCAGTTCTACATGCCACAACAATTGTTTCTGCCGGGCCAGGCCCTCGAAAATCCGACACACCGACGCCACCACTTCACGCAGCTTGGCCCGCTCGGGGGCCAGTGACAGATGCCCGGACTCGATGCGGGCGATGTCGAGAATGTCACCGATCAAGGCCAGCAGTTGCTGCCCGGCACTGGACGCCACCTCGATCGCCTGGCGATCGGTCACGCCTTCATCGGCACGCTTGAGGGCCAGTTCGAGCATGCCGATCAGGGCATTCATCGGGGTGCGGATTTCATGACTCATGGTCGCCAGAAACGTGCTCTTGGCACGATTGGCTTCATCGGCCGCTTCCTTGGCCTCCTGCAATTGCCGTAGCCATTGCTGGCGCTGGCGGATCTGCCAACGCTGAAAGCCGATCCAGCCCAATGCCAGCAACAGCAATCCGGCGGCAACGGCAAACCCTCGCATTATTTGCTCTCTATGACGCTGCCAATAGCTGTCCTGCAGCACCACGTTGCGACTCCAGCGCGCGACCAGACCGTCGATTTCCTGTGGTGCGATGCTCAGCAGTGCCTTGTTCAGAATCGATTGCAGTTGTGGGGCATCGAGCGCCGTGGCCATGGCGATCCGCGCCGGCTGATCGCCCAGCGTGGAAACAATGCGCAAGCGATCGCGGTATTGGTGATCGATCTGGTAGCGCGCCACCAGCAACGAACTCAATGTCGCATCGGCTTGGCCGTGGAGCAGCGCCTGCGTGCCGTCCGCCGGACTCGGCAACTCGACCAGACGGATCTGTGGCACGTGTTCCAACAGGTAATCGCGCAAAGGATTACCGCGATAGAGCGCAAGGCGCTTGCCCGTCATTTCGTCCAGGCTGCGTGGCGCCTGTACCTTCGAATCGGTGATCAACACAAAGGGACTGTTGGCGTACGATCGGGTAAACAGCATTTGCGTTTCGCGCTCGCGGCTCGGTGTCATCACCGGCAACAGATCCAGCCCCCCGCTCCTGAGTTGCTCGACCTGACGATCCAGAGACTGACCGCGCACCACCTCGAACCTCAGGCCGCTGCGCTGACTGATCAGGTTGAGCAGTTGCGCAGCCAGACCACTGAAGCGGCCATCAGCGTCAAAGAATGTCAGCGGTGCAAAATCATCGATAGCACCGACCCGCACCACCGGATGCTGATCCAGCCATTGTTGCTCGCTGTCACTCAGACTCACCCGTGACTGCGCCGCCCTGTCGGCGCGTCCGGCGCTCCAGCGCAGTTCCATGGCCAGACGCTGCTCCATGGGAATCGCCAGCAGGGCCTTGTCGACCAGTCGTTTCAATCGGGTGTTGCTGCGAACCAGGGCAAAGCCGAAGGGGTTGGCGTCGAGGCCCGAGGGCCCGGCCAGTTGCAGGTCGTTCTGGAAATGAGTGTTGATCAGGTAGCTGGCGCTGATGAAATCGCCGAGGTACAGATCATCCCGGCCGAACGCCACGGCGCCGAGGGCATCGAGAATCGATCGATAGCGCTGCAGGGAAGCTTGCGGGTAAGCCTCTTCGATGGTCGCGGGCGGCAGGTAGTCGTCCACCATGGCGATGCGCCTGCCTGACAGATCCCCCGGTAGCGACTCGTCGAGCCGGGTCACCCACATGGGTTGATCTTCAGCGTAGGCACGCGACAGCATCAGGTCGGGATCAGCGATTTCAAAGTTGTTCGACGTCCCCAGCAGATCTACATCCCCGGCCTTGAGTGCGGCCATGGCGCTTGCGCGGTCGGGATAGCACCAGACTTCGACGTCAAGATTGAGCACTTGCGCGATCGCATCAGCATAATCGGCCGTGAGACCTTCCAGTTCATGGCGTTTGCGGGTCAGCTCGAAGGGGGGGTAATCCGGCCAGGATGCACCGATGCGCAATACAGGATTCGCGCGCAGCCACTGTCGTTCCTGCTCATCAAGGCGAACCTGCACGTCCTCCAGCCGGGTGCGGGAGATGATTTCCAGCCTTTGCGCACTCGTCACCGCCTGCGCTGTGCCTGCAGACACCAGCATGAGCAGGAGGAAGCATCGCAAAAGGCTCATCATGCCAATCCTCTCAGAGCAGATGGTTGCGCAAGGCAAACTCTCGCAATACCACCGACGACTTGATCCCGAGCTTGAGCATCAATCGGGTCTTGTAGGTGCTGATGGTTTTGTGACTGCGGTTCATATCCGCGGCAATCTGCTTGTTCGATATGCCTCGAGCCAGCTCCCTCAGGATGTGCAATTCGCGATCGGACAGCGATGCAATCAGGCGGCCTTCATCACTGTGCACCTCGACTTGACCTGCGGTGACGTTCGGCAAGTCAAGGAAATAGCTATAGCCCGCGCGGACAGCCTTGATCGCATTCTGCAACTGCTGCAATTCGGCTGACTTGGTGACAAAGGCCATTGCACCGGCACGCCGGCAACGCAACAGATAGTGATCAGGATCGGCCGAGGTGAAAACCACGACCTTGCAGAGCAGTCCGATTGTCTTGATGTGCTCCAGCATTTCCAGGCCGCCCTGACCTGGCAGCTTCAGATCGAGCACGATCAGATCCGGCCGGTGCAAACGGACCAGCGACAACACCTTGCTACTGTCTGAAGCGACATGAATCTGTTTGTAACCAAGGGACTCCAGAACCATGCGAACGGCACCCACCACCACTGGATGGTCATCAACGATCAATGCTGAACCCATGACTACTCCCGGGGCGAATACATGACATGACGCCAGCGATCCTGCATGAACTGGACTATTGGTAGCGGCGCTACCACTGTTACACGGTGCGCACGCCGCATCACCTGTCAGATCTGACAGTTGCGTGATGGATGGATCTGTGATCGAACGCGCGAGGCGCGCTCCGGTGAGTCCTCGACCGAGGTCATCAACTGTTTGATGGCGCTGATTGAAGGCAACGCTGCAGGGCTGGCGATGATCTTTGCCCCAAAATGCCTGGAAACACCTGAGGCATTCGTTGCCTCACCATAGACCAGCGCCCGCCGGACTTGTGGATGATCGAACAGAAAACCACGCAGATCCGCCATCCCGGCCGCCAGTTCGGCATTGATCACCAGGACGTCGAACGGCTGACCGCCGTAATCGACCAGCGTGAGCAGCTCGCCGAGGCTTTGTACCGGCGCGATGCGGTAGTAATCGAGCTCATTGAACATGCGCTCGATCTTCATCCGGTGAAAATGCTGCAGATCGGCGATCAGGATGCGCAGGGTTTTGTCGGTCAACGTGGAAGTCCGGGTAGTCGCTTCAAGTGGCGGCAAGACTACCCAAGCTCCGAAGCGCGCTCTGTAGGACTTTTCCGAAAATTCTTTAATTCGTCCGAATTGAACGCCTTACTCCGTGGTGCTCGGACTCCAGAACGCCTGCACCACCAGTGCCGACGTGGAGATTCGCGCCACCAGTGCATCCAGCTCGTCACCGTCCACCGAGGTGGTCGCCAGCGTGGCCTCGATCTCGATTTCATCGGCACCTAAAGCATGTACATCAACATCGCTGGCGGGGTAGTTGCTGCGTTCCAGCTCGGCCTCTAGCAGGGCGAACACGGCTTTCTGCTGTGAGCGCCGGGCAATGACGTAGACGATGTTGGTGACTTCCGCCGAGACCACGTCCAGCGGCTGACGGTTGATGTTGTTGACGATCGGCCGCAGCAAGGTATTGGCGGCGAGCACGAACAAGGTGCCCAGCACCGCTTCGGCCAGCAGGTCGGCACCGGCGCAGGCGCCAACGGCCGCCGAGGTCCAGAGCGTGGCGGCGGTGTTGAGCCCGCGCACGTTGCCCTCTTCGCGCATGATCACGCCGGCGCCGAGAAAACCGATGCCGGAGACCACGTAGGCAACCACCCGTACCGCGCCTTCGGCACCGGCGAGACGGTTGGCCATGTCGACGAAAATCGCCGCGCCGACCGCCACCAGCACGTTGGTGCGCAAGCCCGCCGTGCGTTGCCGGTACTGGCGTTCGAAGCCGATCAGGCCGCCGAGGATGAACGCCGCGCTGAGGCTGACCAAAGTGTCGAGCAATGAGGTGAGGTTGAGATTGTTGATCGCTTGCATGTCGAACTCCTTGAAACCGCCCCCTTGCTCCCACAAGGGGGGAATTCTTGCCTTTTACTGCCAGCCGAAGCGGCGGATGTAGAAGCCTTTGACGGCCTGGGTCAGCGCCATGTACGCCAGCAGGATCACCGGCAGGAACACGAAGTACATCGATGGCAGCGCCTGCAATTTGAAGTAGTGCGCCAGCGGCCCCATCGGCAGGAAGATGCCCACGGCCATGATGATTGCGGTCATCACCAGCAACGGCATGGCCGCGCGGCTTTGCAGGAACGGAATCTTCGGCGTGCGGATCATGTGCACGATCAGCGTCTGGGTCAGCAGCCCCACCACGAACCAGCCGGACTGGAACAGGGTCTGGTGATCCGGGGTGTTGGCATCGAACACGTACCACATCAAGGCGAACGTTGTGATGTCGAAGATCGAACTGATCGGGCCGAAGAACAGCATGAAGCGCCCGACGTCCCCCGGCTGCCAGCGTTGCGGCTGTTTCAGCATCTCGTCGTCGACGTTATCGAACGGGATCGCGATCTGCGAAATGTCATAGAGCAGGTTCTGCACCAGCAGGTGCATCGGCAGCATCGGCAGGAACGGAATGAACGCACTGGCGACCAGTACCGAGAACACGTTGCCGAAGTTCGAGCTGGCGGTCATCTTGATGTACTTGAGCATGTTGGCGAAGGTCCGGCGTCCTTCCAGCACGCCCTCCTCCAGCACCATCAGGCTCTTTTCCAGCAGGATGATGTCGGCCGCTTCCTTGGCGATATCCACCGCGCTGTCCACGGAAATCCCGATGTCTGCGGTGCGCAGCGCCGGTGCGTCGTTGATGCCGTCGCCCATGAACCCGACCACGTGGCCGTTGCCCTTGAGGATGCGCACGATGCGTTCCTTGTGCGACGGGGTCAGTTTGGCGAACACGTTGGTGGTTTCCACCGCGACGGCCAGTTCCGCGTCGCTCATGCTTTCGATGTCGTTGCCCATCAGCAGGCCTTGCTGGGCCAGGCCCACTTCGCGGCAGATCTTGGCGGTCACCAGCTCGTTGTCGCCGGTCAGCACTTTCACCGCCACGCCGTGTTCGGCCAGGGCCTTGAGTGCCGGGGCGGTGCTTTCCTTCGGTGGATCGAGGAACGCCACGTAACCGATCAGCGTCAGTTCCTGCTCGTCGCCCAGGCTATAAGTGTCACGCCCCTCCGGCATCGACCGTGCCGCCACCGCTACCACACGCAAGCCTTCAGCGTTGAATGCTGCTGTGACCTGACGGATTTTCGCCAGCAATTCATCGCTCAAGGCTTCGTCGACTTCACCGTGACGAACCCGGCTGCACACCGACAGAACCTCTTCCACCGCGCCTTTGCAGATCAGTTGATGCGGCTGGCCGCGTCCCTCGACGACCACCGACATGCGCCGACGATTGAAGTCGAACGGGATCTCGTCGACCTTGCGAAACGCCGTGCCGACCTTCAGCTCACGGTGGATTTCCACGTGTTCCAGCACCGCCACATCAAGCAGGTTTTTCAGGCCGGTCTGGTAGTAGCTGTTGAGGTAAGCCATTTCCAGCACGTCATCGGAGTCTTCGCCCCAAACGTCGACGTTACGTGCCAGGAAGATCTTGTCCTGGGTCAAAGTGCCGGTCTTGTCGGTGCACAGCACATCCATGGCGCCGAAGTTCTGGATCGCATCCAGACGTTTGACGATGACCTTTTTGCGCGACAGGAACACCGCGCCTTTGGCCAGCGTCGAGGTGACAATCATCGGCAGCATTTCCGGGGTCAGGCCCACGGCAATCGACAGCGCGAACAGCAATGCTTCGGTCCAGTCGCCCTTGGTGAAACCGTTGATGAACAACACCAGCGGCGCCATGACGAACATGAAACGGATCAGCAGCCAGCTGACTTTGTTCACGCCTTGCTGGAACGAAGTCACCGCGCGATCAGTCGCCCCGACCCGTTGCGCCAGCGCACCGAAATAGGTGCTGTTGCCGGTGGTGAGAATCACCGCCACCGCCGTTCCGGACACCACGTTGGTGCCCATGAACAGGATGTTGTCGAGTTCCAGCGGATTGCGCGTGTCGCGATCGGCCTGACGCGGGAATTTTTCCACCGGCATCGATTCACCGGTCATCGCCGCCTGGCTGACGAACAGATCCTTGGCGCTGAGCACCCGGCAATCGGCAGGAATCATGTCGCCGGCCGAGAGCACGATGAGATCGCCGGGCACCAGTTGCTTGATCGGCAGTTCAGCGCGCGGCGCATCCCGGCGCAGCACGGTGGCGGTGTTGCTGACCATTGCCTTGAGCGCGTCGGCGGCCTGGTTGGATTTGCTCTCCTGCCAGAAGCGCAGCAGCGTCGACAGCACCACCATCGAGAAAATCACGATGGCGGCCTTAAGGTCTTCGGTCAGCCACGAGATCACCGCCAACAGGGTCAGCAGCAAGTTGAACGGGTTTTTGTAGCAGTGCCACAGGTGGGTCCACCACGGCAGCGGTTGTTCGTGTTCGACTTCGTTGAGGCCGTGCTGCGCACGCAGTACATCGACTTCGAAATCGGTCAGGCCGTCGGTGTGGGTGCCGAGGTTCGACAGCAGCACGCCGCTGTCGCAATGGGCGGCGTCCACCAGTGTATTGGCCAGGGTCGGCGGCACTTCACGGCTGACCGTGGTGTCGCTGAGGGTTTCCAGCAAGGCCAGGCGACGGAAGTGCCGGGCGATGTGGCGGGTCCGCAGGAAGCCTGCGAAAAATTCCTTGAGCGTAAGTTTCATGGCTGTTGCCCCTATGGTCAGCCGGGAAACCGTCGAGCAGGTACGTCCTCGTCCTGGGCACCGGGAAATCGGCACGGCAAGGCGTGGCGCGCCAGTCAGAAAAGACAGGCGTGTCGATAGGGCTGCAATGACGACGATGAAGTCGACTTCACAGGCTTTTCAGTGTCGATGAGAAGGACGTCGGGACATGACCGGGACCGGTCATGATCGGGATGCCGCTGCTCGCTGTTCGGCGAGACAACAGCACAAAGGAATGCGCGTTATCTTGCCGAGAATCTGCCGGTTACAAGGACCGGCCGACAACTGTCACTCGAACAAGTACCCACTGTGGGTCTCCGCTATTGATGAAAACGCGCGAAGCTTACGCCCCGATGTCTGGAGAGTAAACCCGCAAAAGGAAGTGTGTCGGGGAATGTGGCGGGTGTTCAGGAAGGGTTCAGGATTGCCCGAAAGATCGTTCCCACTGCGTGGGAACGATCAGGCTGAAAGGATACTTAGCTGGCAGTCGCCAGCAACAAGTCCATCACCGAACGGCTGTGCCCACGGTTCTTGCCATGCTCATACAGCGAGCCGGCAATCTCGTCCGCGCGGATCGGCAGGATCGACAGCAGCGTATCGCTCAGACCGTGGCTGGCCTGGCAGAAGCCCTGCATGTACAGACCGGCCTTGCAGCGCTCGTCGGTGATCAGTTTGTAGTTGCGATCGACCTCGAAGTCACCCAGGTACTCCTCCAGCGGCGCCAGCAGTTTGCGGTGCATCTGACGCTCGTAACCGGTGGCCAGCACGACCGCGTCGTAGGCACGCACGGTGACTTCGCCGGTGGCGTTGTTGCGTACGGTCAGTTCGATACCGCGTTCGGTGGCGGTGGCTTTCTCGACAGTGGTCAGGGTGCGGAACGCATGGCGCGCAACACCGGACACTTTCTGGCGATAGAAGATGCCGTAGATGCGCTCGATCAGGTCGATGTCGACCACCGAGTAGTTGGTGTTGTGGTACTCGTTGACCAGACGCTCACGCTCGCTGCTCTTCTGCTGGAAGATCAGGTCGGTGAACTCCGGCGAGAACACTTCGTTGACGAACGGGCTGTCGTCCGCCGGCTTCAGGGCCGAGCCGCGCAGGATCATGTCGACCTGCACCGACGGGAACGAATCGTTCAGGTCGATGAAGGCTTCCGCCGCGCTCTGGCCGCCACCGATGATCGCGATGCTCATCGGCTGGTTGTTCACGCACGGCTGCTTGGCCATTTCCGCCAGGTACTGCGAGTGATGGAACACCCGACCGTCGCCCTTGAGCGCCTTGAACGCCTCGGGAATACGTGGCGTACCACCGGCGCTGACCACCACCGAACGCGCGGTGCGCACGAACTGCTGGCCGTCCGTCCCACGGGAAATTACCCGCAGGGCTTCGACCTGGTGGTTGTGCAGCACCGGTTCGATGGTCAGCACTTCTTCGCCGTAACGGCTCTGTTCAGTGAACTGTGCAGCCACCCAGCGCAGGTAGTCGTTGTACTCCATGCGGCACGGATAGAAGGTGCCGAGGTTGATGAAGTCCACCAGACGGCCGTGGTGCTTGAGGTAGTTGACGAACGAGTACGGGCTGGTCGGATTGCGCAGGGTCACCAGATCCTTGAGGAAGGAAATCTGCAGCTCGCTCTGGGTCGACAGGGTGTTGCCGTGCCAGCTGTAGTTGGGTTGCTTGTCGAGAAACAGCACATCCAGCTCGCCCTGGGTCGGGCCGCGCTCTTGCAGAGCGATGGCCAGCGCCAGGTTCGAAGGGCCGAAACCGACGCCGATCAGGTCGTGAACGATGGGCGATGCAATTGCCTGTGTCATTTCCAGTGTCCTCTGGATGAACCCCCGAACAGCGCGGAGGAAGAGCTTGGGTGACCGGCCGGCCCGGAGCAGGACAGCAGATCGTCTGTTGAGTAGGAACGAGGACAGTGAAATAAAATTTAACGACGACGGTTCAATGGGCATCCCATTGTTTGATTCGCAGGCGGCAATGTTTCATGGCGTTGACGATGTGCTTTTCCACCAGAGCCTTGGAAATACCCAGGTGCTCGGCGATCTCGGGGTGCGACAGGCCCTCGATCTTGCGCAACAGAAAACTCTCGCGGCACAGCGCAGGGAGCTCGGCCAGCGCACGCTGCAACATGTCCAGACGCTGACCATGATCGAGGGTGCTGTGGGGGGACGGGGTGAAGTAGCGCTCTTCGCTGTCGAGCACTTCCAGCGATTCGACCTGACGCAGGGCGTTGCGCCGATGGTCATCGATCACCAGGTTCAGCGCGGTGCGATAAAGGAAGGCCCGGGGCTGTTCGATCGGCGTATCGCTGGAACGCTCCAGCACTCGCACATAAGCGTCATGCACCACATCTTCGGCCACCTGTCGGTTGCCGAGCTTGGCGTTCAGGAAACACACCAGCTCACGATAGTAGTTTTCCAACATGACTCCCGGCCGCTTGAGTGCGGGTTCTGTCCTTGAGCACACCGTTCTGCTGAGCCGCACAAGGCAGTAGCAAGATAGTGGCAACTTGAGGTGCGTAATTTATAGTAATTCTCATATAGATTTAAAGTAGTGTTTGTCGTTGCCCGACAAATTGTGTCCGGCTATACCTTCAGATTGCTGTAACAACCTGTGTCGCCGCTTAAATTCCGTTCCGCTTTCATCGTTTACAGGACAGCTCCCCGTGTCTGTCGCGCCCTGCGGCAGCGTTCAACGGTGCCCGATCCTGCGCACTCCCCTGAACGACGGGCCGATTTCCACTGGCCGGAACCCTGCATGAAACGTCCCCGCCCCGCCCGACGCGCCCTGCTCGTAGTCCTTTGTCTGATCCCTGTTGCCGCTTACGCCGCCTGGCAGATCCTGCCTCCCGGGCGAGACAAGTTCGCCACCGTACAGGTGACCCGCGGCGATATCGAAAGCAGCGTCACCGCACTGGGCACCCTGCAACCGCGGCGTTATGTGGACGTCGGCGCCCAGGCGTCGGGACAGATCCGCAAGATCCACGTAGAGGTCGGCGACGTGGTCAAGGAAGGTCAGCTGCTGGTGGAAATCGATCCGTCGACCCAGAAAGCCAAACTCGACGCCGGACGTTTTTCCATCGAAAACCTCAAGGCCCAGTTGCAGGAACAGAAAGCCCAGCACGAACTCGCGCAACAGAAATACCAGCGCCAACAGAACCTGGCCGCGGGCGGCGCCACCCGTGAAGAAGACGTGCAGACCGCCCGCGCCGAACTGAAAGCCACCCAGGCGCGCATCGACATGTTCCAGGCCCAGATCCGTCAGGCTGAAGCCAGCCTGCGCAGCGATCAGGCCGAACTCGGCTACACCCGCATTTATGCGCCGATGGCCGGCACCGTGGTTGCCCTCGATGCCCGCGAAGGCCAGACCCTCAACGCACAACAACAGACACCGCTGATCCTGCGGATCGCCAAGCTGTCGCCGATGACGGTGTGGGCCGAGGTTTCGGAGGCTGACATCGGCCACGTCAAACCGGGCATGACCGCCTACTTCACCACCCTCAGCGGCGGCCATCGACGCTGGAGCAGCACCGTGCGGCAGATCCTGCCGGTGCCGCCCAAGCCGCTGGACCAGACCAGCCAGGGCGGCGGCAGCCCTGCCAGTTCCAGCAAAAGCGGCAGCGCCCGCGTGGTGCTCTACACCGTGCTGCTGGATGTCGACAACGCCGACAACGCACTGATGGCGGAAATGACCACCCAGGTATTTTTCGTCGCCAGCCAGGCAAAGGACGTCCTCACCGCTCCGGTTGCCGCCCTGCAAGGCACCGCCACTGCAAACCGGCAGACCGCGCAGGTGATCGCCGCCAATGGCGATGTCCAGTCGCGCGAAGTACACACCGGCATCAGCGATCGTTTGAAAGTCCAGGTGCTGGAAGGCTTGAACGAAGGCGATCACCTGCTGATCGGCCCGGCCGACGGCAGCGGAGGCTGAATGCAGACGCCCCTGATCGACCTGCAGGACATCCGCAAATCCTACGGCGGCGGCGACGCCCCTGAAGTGCATGTGCTGCGCGGGATCGACCTGTCGATCCATGCCGGGGAATTCGTGGCGATTGTCGGCGCTTCCGGCTCCGGCAAATCGACGCTGATGAACATCCTCGGCTGCCTCGACCGGCCCACCTCCGGCGAATACCGTTTCGCCGGGGAAAACGTCGCCGGCCTCGACACCGATGAACTGGCCTGGCTGCGGCGCGAAGCCTTCGGTTTCGTGTTTCAGGGCTATCACCTGATTCCGTCCGGCTCGGCCCAGGAAAACGTCGAGATGCCGGCGATCTATGCCGGCACCCCCGCCGCGGAACGCCACGCCCGCGCCGCCGCCCTGCTCGACCGCCTCGGCCTGGCCTCGCGCACCGGCAACCGTCCGCACCAGTTATCCGGTGGTCAGCAACAACGCGTTTCGATTGCCCGGGCACTGATGAACGGCGGCCACATCATCCTCGCCGACGAACCCACCGGCGCCCTCGACAGCCACAGCGGCAAAGAAGTCATGGCGCTGCTCGACGAGCTGGCGAGCCAGGGCCACGTGGTGATCCTGATCACCCACGACCGCGAAGTCGCGGCGCGGGCCAAGCGCATCATCGAGATCCGCGACGGCCTGATCATCAGCGACAGCGCCCGGGACAATCCCGAAGCCCAGACCACGGCCAACCCCGGCGCTCTGCAAGCCGTCGACCTGCGCAAGCGCCTGAGCGAAGGCGCGCAAGCGTCCGGCGCCTGGAAAGGCGAACTGGTGGACGCCCTGCATGCCGCCTGGCGAGTGATGTGGATCAACCGCTTCCGCACCGCGCTGACCCTGCTCGGCATCATCATCGGCGTAGCTTCGGTGGTGGTCATGCTCGCCGTGGGCGAAGGCAGCAAGCGTCAGGTCATGGCACAGATGGGCGCTTTCGGTTCGAACATCATTTACCTCAGCGGTTCGGCACCCAACCCGCGCACGCCACCGGGCATCGTCACCCTCGATGACGTGGCGGCGCTGGCCAGCCTGCCGCAGGTCAAGCGGATCATGCCGGTCAACGGCGCCGAGGCCGGCGTGCGTTTCGGCAACGTCGACCACCTGAGCTACGTCGGCGGCAACGACACCAACTTCCCGGCGATCTTCAACTGGCCGGTGGTCGAAGGCAGTTACTTCACCGACGCTGACGAACGCAACGCCAGCGCCGTGGCCGTGATCGGCAAAAAGGTTCGCGACAAACTGCTCAAGGACGTGCCCAACCCCATCGGCCAGTACATCCTGATCGAAAACGTGCCGTTCCAGGTGGTCGGCGTGCTTCAGGAGAAAGGGGCGAGCTCCGGCGATCAGGACAGCGATGACCGCATCGCCATCCCCTACTCCGCCGCCAGCGTCCGGCTGTTCGGCACACGCAATCCGGAATACGTGGCGATCGCCGCGGCGGATGCGCGCAAGGTCAAGGAGGCGGAGCACGCCATCGAACAATTGATGCTGCGCCTGCACAACGGCAAGAAGGATTTCGAGCTGACCAACAACGCCGCGATGATCCAGGCCGAGGCGCGCACGCAAAACACTCTGTCGCTGATGCTCGGTTCGATTGCCGCAATTTCGCTGCTGGTGGGCGGGATCGGCGTGATGAACATCATGCTCATGACCGTACGCGAACGCACCCGCGAGATCGGCATTCGCATGGCCACCGGCGCCCGGCAACGGGACATCCTGCGCCAGTTCCTCACCGAAGCGGTGATGCTCTCGGTGGTCGGCGGTATCGCCGGGATCGCCCTGGCGCTGATCGTCGGCGGCGTGCTGGTTCTCAGTGAAGTCGCCGTGGCGTTTTCCTTGATGGCGGTGTTCGGCGCCTTCGGCTGCGCCCTCGTGACCGGTGTTGTCTTCGGCTTCATGCCGGCCCGCAAAGCTGCCCGACTCGACCCGGTGACGGCCCTTACCAGTGAATGATCGATCTATGAAACCGCGCCTCAGCCTGTTGACCGTGTGCCTGTTGCTCAGCGCCTGCGGCAGTCCCGTCCAGCGTCCCGACAGCGGCTTGCAACCGCCCACCACCTGGCAATCGCCCCACGGCGCCAGCGTCGCCCGCATCGATCCGCAATGGTGGAAACAGTTCGGCAGCCCCGAACTCGACCGCCTGATCGAACAGGCCCGCCTCGGCAGTTTCGACCTCGCGGCCGCCGTCGCCCGGGTGCGCCAGGCCCAGGCCGGCACGGTGATTGCTGGCGGCTCGCAGTTGCCGGAAATCAAGGCAGGGGCCAACGCCAATCGGCAGAAATTGCTGCGCGGCAACGGCTACACCCAGCTCGACGCGGACAGCAGCAACAAGGCTGTGGATTATTTCGATGCGAACTTGAGCGCGTCCTACGAAATCGACTTCTGGGGCGGCAAACGCGCCTCCCGCGACAGCGCGCAGTTTGCCCAGCAAGCCAGCGAGTTCGACCGGGCGACTGTGGAGCTGACCTTGCTCAGCGGGGTGGCCAACACCTATGCGCAAGCCTTGTCGCTGCGTGAGCAAAGTCGCATCGCCGAACTCAACCTGGCCAACGCGCAAAACGTGCTGAAACTGGTGCAGACCCGCTTCGACTCAGGCTCGGCCACCGCGCTGGAACTGGCCCAGCAGAAAAGCCTGGTGGCCGCGCAACAACGGCAACTGCCGCTGGTGCAGCAACAGGCTCAGGATGCGCTGATCAGCCTCGCCGCCCTGCTCGGCCGACCGGTGCAGGAGCTGCAAACCGGCGTGGAACCGTTCGACCGTCTGCAATGGCCGACCATCGATGCCGGCGTGCCCAGCGATCTGCTCAGCCGTCGCCCGGACATCGCCCGCGCGGAAGCGCAACTGGCAGCGGCCGAGGCCGACGTCAAAGTCGCCCGCGCCGCCATGCTGCCGACCGTGACCCTCACCGCCCAACTGGGCTCCGGGGCCAACCAGTTCGACGACATTATTCGCAGTCCTTTCTACAACCTCACCGCCGGACTGGTCGCACCGATCTTCAATAACGGTCGCCTGAGCGCCGAGCGCGACAAGGCCACGGCTCGCCAGGAAGAACTGCTGGAAACCTATCGCGGGGCGATCATCAACGGTTTCGCCGACGTCGAAAAAGCCCTCAACGGGATTCGCGGGCTCGACGAACAGCGGCAATGGCAAAGTGAAGAATTGAATCAGGCGCAGACTGCGTTCGATATCGCCCAGAGCCGCTATCAGGCCGGCGCCGAGGATTTGCTGACGGTGCTGGAAACCCAGCGCACGCTGTACGCGGCGCAGGATCTGAATGTGCAACTGCGCCTGTCGCGATTGCAGGCGAGTATCGGGTTGTACAAGGCACTGGGTGGCGGGTGGCAGACGCTGTAATCGCAACGAACTCCAGACCGCTTTCGCGAGCAGGCTCGCTCCCACATTGACCGCATTCCATCTGAATGGACGCGATCATTGTGGGAGCGAGCCTGCCAGGTTCAGCGAATCAACGATAACGCGACCCTCAGACCGCGCTGGTTTTAGCCTTCAGATTACGCGCATACCACGGCCGCTTCGGCACTCGCCGGAACAACCCTTCGAGTTTCTTCTCGTCCTCGCCAAAAGTGATGCGCAGCGCGAGCTTCATGGTTTCCGGGTCCATCTCCACCGACTTGCCGACCTGCAAGCCCGGCACCGTGCTGCAGCCGTGAGTGGTCGGGCCGAGCCATGGATCGGCCACTTCAACCCAGCGCCCGGGCGCAAACCATTTCACGCCATTGACTTCCAGGCGAGTGACCTGCCCCGGATGGAAACGCTCGTGCGCACGGAACCAGTCCTCCACGCGGTCATCGATCCAGCCATGGAACGCCCAGAACACCGGATTCACATGGGATGAAAACGGGTCGCCGAGAAAGTCGTTTTCCGGGGCGAACCAGCGTGCGGCGAAATCGTCCAGATCCCGCGCCAGCGGCACCGGCTGACCGTTGGAGGGATCGCGCGGCACCGACGCCCAGCGCATGTGCAGCCAGTCGTGCAGACCCAGCTCCACTTCAGAGCCGAACTGGCCGAGGGTCAGCTTCGACAGATACTGCGGATCGCGGTACTGCGACTCCCAGACCTCAAAGTTGCTCTGGTAAGTCTCGGCGGTCTTGATGTCACTGACCCATTGCGCGTACTCGTCATCGCCTTCGGCGAGCCAGGTGGGCGGCAGCGAAGTGCCGTCGTGGTTATCGAAGTAACGGGCAAACCCGGCACGGTCGCGAACCAGCTCCGGTTGCGGCAACGGGAAAAACGGCCATGACGGCAGATCCTGCATCGAACGCGCCGTGCCGAGCATGTGTCGGTGCATGAAGAAGAAGTCGATGCCCGAACCGTTGCGATCCTTGCGCGGACCGCGAGCATCACGCTCCAGGTCGCGAGGACCGGGCTGCCAGCCGAGGCCGCGCAAGGCATTGCGCTTGTCTTCGGACAAGGTGTGCCACTTGTCCCGCGTCGCATGCCAGACCTGGTGAAACAGTCGATGCTCGGGCGACACCAGCCACGCCAGCAGCGTCGGGTTCAGCGGCGTACGCTGTCGCGCTTCCGGGAACAGGCATTTGACCGCGATGAAACGATGATCCTGAGCCGGCAAGGCCAGCGAGCGGTCAAGACGTTGCACCGTGCCGCTCAGGGTGCCGCTGCCGGCATTGCCGAAATCGGCCCAGACCTCATCGAGGATCATGTTCAGTTCGTAGTCGACGCTGCCGCCAGTGCCCAGCAGCCGCCAACTAAGTTTCGAGGCCTCGGCCCCGGCCAGATCGCCGAGAATTCGGTAACGAGGTGTATCGGCAGAGCGCAGACGCTCCGGCGTGTCGAGAAAACCGCACACGCCCCGGCCCTTCTGGCCGATGTCGATGAACACTTCCAGGCCCAGGGCCGGCAAGCCGTCCAGGCCCGCGTCACGCCCGACGAAGCGGATCTTCCAGACCCCGCGCAACGCATTCGCCAAGCGTTGCCCGGCCACGTCGGCGACATCGAAAGACGCCTCACCGGGGGTGATCGTCGGGTCGGGCTTCGTCCATTCGCGATGCCCGAAATAAGCTGCAGGTACGGCAGCGCCGGTCAGCGCCAGGCCTGCCATGAACCATCGTCGAGAAATCCTCATTGCCCTACCTGTGTTCAGCCCTGAAGCAGGCTTTATCCAAGCTAGAACGTTTGCTGAGCGAACAAATTTAAGCGCCATCAGGGCGGACTAATTTTCTGCCGCGCCCGCTCGTTCTTCCCAGATAGCAAAGGCCTCTGCGCCTGTACCTCGACGGCGAACCTGACTGAGATGGCAATGACAAAACCACGTTCGAAAAAGGCTCTATTCATCGGCCTGCCACTGGCCCTGGCGATCAGCGCCGGCGCCGGTTTCGCGGTCTGGGATATCTGGTTCAAGGACAACCCCGGCTACCCGGTCAAAGTCATGCAGCAGGCCGAAGAACTGCACGAGCACATGCTTTCGTTCGACAGCCACATCACCATCACCCAGAACTTCGGCACCACCGGCAACGAGATCGACAAGGACGGCAGCGACCAGTTCGACCTGGTCAAGGCCAATCGCGGACGGCTGTCCGGCGCAGCATTGACGATCTTCGGCTGGCCGGAAATCTGGAACGGGCCGAACGCTCCGCACAAGCCCACCGCAGGCTTCGTCGACGAGGCGCGCAACCAGCAGGAAATCCGCTACAAGATCATTTCCGGGATGGTCCGCGACTTCCCCAACCAGGTCGGCATCGCCTACACCGCCAACGACTTCCGGCGCCTGCACGGCGAAGGCAAGTTCGCGATCTTCATCAGCATGCTCAACGCCTACCCGCTGGGCAACGACCTGAGCCAGCTGGACCTGTGGACGGCGCGCGGCATGCGCATGTTCGGCTTCAGCTACATCGGCAACAACGACTGGGCCGACTCGTCGCGCCCGCTGCCGTTCTTCAATGATTCGCCGGACGCCCTCGACGGTCTCTCCGATATCGGCAAGCAAGCGGTCAAGCGTCTGAACGACCTGGGCGTGATCATCGACGTGTCGCAGATGTCGACCAAAGCCCTGGAGCAGGTCGCACAACTGAGCCGCACGCCGCTGGTGGCGTCGCACTCGGCGCCGCGCGCCATGGTCGATATCCCGCGCAACCTCAGCGACAAGGAGATGCAGCTGATCAAGAACAGCGGCGGCGTGGTGCAGATCGTCGGCTTCTCGCAATACCTGCGACCGCTGACCCAGGGGACTCAGGACAAGCTGAATGAACTGCGCAAGCGCTATGACCTGCCGCCGCTGCCGAACCTGGCCGTGGCTCTGATGCCGGGCGATCCGATCATCTCGGCGTGGTCCGAACAGAAGTTCGGCGAGTATGCCGGCCAGCTCTACGCGATCCTCGAAGAAGAGCCGAAAGCCAGCCTCAAGGACCTGGGCGACGCCATCGATTACACGGTCAGAAAGATCGGTATCGACCACGTCGGCATCAGCTCGGACTTCAACGAAGGTGGCGGCGTCAAAGGCTGGGAAAACGTCGGCGAAATCCGCAACGTGACCGCTGAACTGCTGTCGCGCGGCTACTCCGAAGCAGACATCGCCAAGCTCTGGGGCGGCAACTTCCTGCGGGTCTGGGATCAGGTGGAAAAATCCGCCAAACCGGCACTGGCCACTGCCCGGGAAGCCGTCAAGCCATGAGCAACCGTCGTGACTTTCTGAAGCAGGCCGGGCTTCTCGCCGCGGCCTTGCCGCTGGGTGCAAGCCTGCCGAACATCGCCAGCGCTTCGACCGCCGCCCCGCTGCCACGCAACAAGTGGGCGCAGTTGCAGCAGTTGTTCGATCAGGATCCGGCCTGGCTGCACTTCTCCAATTTCCTCGTCACCACCCACCCGCGCCCGGTGCGCGAGGCGATCGAAATGCACCGCGCCGCCCTCGACAAAAATCCGGGGCTGGCGATGGACTGGGACTACGGCGTCACCGAAAAACGCGAAGAAGACGTGCGCGTCTGGGCCGGCAAGTATGTGCAGGCCGATGCCCGGCAGATCGCCCTGACCGGCAGCACCACCGAAGGCCTGGCGATGATTTACGGCGGCGTCCAGGTGCGCGCCGATCAAGAAATTCTCACCACCGAACACGAACACTACGCGACCCACACCATTCTCGAATTGCGCACCCAGCGCGACGGCACCAAGGTGCGCAAGATCCGCCTGTTCAAGGATCCGTACCGGATCAACAAGGAAGAACTGCTGGCCAATATCGACCGCAGCATCCGCCCGGAAACCCGCGTGCTCGGCATGTGCTGGGTGCATTCCGGCAGTGGCGTGAAACTGCCGCTCGGCGACATCGGTGCGCTGGTCGACAAACACAACCGTGGCCGCAGCGAGGCCGACCGCATCGTGTATGTCGTCGACGGCGTACACGGTTTCGGTGTGGAAGACATGAGCTTCCCGGCCATGAACTGCGACTTCTTCATCGCCGGCACCCACAAATGGATGTTCGGCCCGCGCGGCACCGGGATCGTGGTCAGTCGCACCCCGGAAGTGAAATACGTCACGCCGATAATCCCGACCTTTTCCGAGGCCGAGCACTTCTCCACCACCATGACGCCGGGCGGTTACCACTCGTTCGAGCATCGCTGGGCGCTGACCGAAGCGTTCAGGTTGCACCTGCAACTGGGCAAGGCCGACGTGCAGGCGCGCATTCATGAACTGAACAGCTACCTGAAAAAACGCCTGCTGCAACGCCCGCAGATCGAACTGGTCACGCCGTTGAGCCCGGAATTTTCCGCCGGTTTCACCTTCTTCCGGGTCAAGGGCAAGGACAGCGACAAGATCGCCGCGCACCTGATGGCCAACAAGGTGGTGGCCGATGCCGTGGAACGCGATGTCGGGCCAGTGATCCGCACCGCACCGGGCTTGCTCAACGACGAAGCCCAGATCGACCGCCTGCTGGCGGTGCTCGACCGGGCGCTGTGAGCGCCAACGATTTCCTCCCTTTGACGAGACTCGAAATGAACAGTGAACTGCCTCGTTCTGCCCTGAAAACCCTGCCGGCGCTGATGTTCGCCGCCCTCGCCGCCAGCCTGCTGCCGAACGCTGCGCAGGCCGCCACCCCGCCGGCACCGGGCAAGGTGTTCAAGGACTGCAAGGATTGCCCGGAAATGGTCGTGCTGCCCACCGGCACGTTCACCATGGGCACGCCTGAAGACGAAGTCGGCCGCGAGCCCGACGAAGGCCCGATGCACCCGGTGACGTTCGCCAAACCGCTGGCGATCAGCCGCTTCCAGGTGCTCAAGGGCGAATGGTTCGCCTACCTCAAGGACACCGGCTACCAGATGCCCGACGGCGATGATCGCCCGGGCCGCGCGTGCAAGGCCGGGGTCCCCGACTACGCCGGCAGCGACCCGCGCAAGCAGTACACCGACAAGCATCCGGCGGTGTGCATGAATTTCGCCGAAGCCAACGACTACGTGGCGTGGCTGTCGAAAAAAACTGGCCAGCAATACCGGCTGGTGAGTGAGTCCCTGCGCGAATACGCCGCCCGTGGCGGCACCACCGGGCCGTTCCCGTTCCCGTTCGATGAGGGCAAGGAATACAGCATCGCCAAGCACGCCAATACCTACGGTGCGGCCGATGGTTACAACTTCACCGCGCCGGCCGGCAGCTTCCCGCCCAACGCCTTTGGCGTGTACGACATGCACGGCAACGTCTACGAATGGACCGCCGATTGCTACAACGAAAACTACGAAGGCGCGCCGAGCGACGGCAGCGCGTGGGAGACCGGCAAGTGCCAGTTCAAGCGCATTCGCGGTAACGACTGGGGCGAAGCGCCGGTCTTCTCGCGCTCCGGCAACCGCAATGCGCTGGCGCCTGACGAGCGCGGCGACTGGATCGGCTTCCGGGTGGCGCGGGATCTGTAACCCCCCCGCCGCCTCGCTAAATTAACCCTCCCGCCAGTCGTTCTACAGATGGCGCGATCCATTGCGACGCGCCACTGCCCTCTACGTCACCCAGGCGAAGTCCGCAGCCGATCCCGGCCTTCGCCGCTCTTTCACGCAGGGAACCTCCATGAGCAAACCAACACGCGGGGTGATCAATGAATTGTTCGCCCTGCTCAAACCCTTTCGGCTGATCGTTGCCGGTTCGATCCTGCTCGGCATGGTCGGCGGCCTGAGCGTCACGGCGCTGCTGGCGACGATCAACAACGCGCTGCACTCCGAAACCGGCCTGACCAGCACCGTGGTCGCGGTGTTCGCCGGCCTGTGCCTGCTGGCCCTGGCCAGTTCGATTTTCTCCGACATCGGCACCAACTTCGTCGGCCAGCACATCATCGCCAGGCTGCGCAAAGAACTGGGCGAAAAAGTGCTGTCGGCGCCCATCGAGCAGATCGAACGCTACCGCAGCCATCGACTGATCCCGGTGCTGACCCACGACGTCGACACCATCAGCGATTTCGCCTTCGCCTTCGCGCCGCTGGCCATTTCCATGACCGTCACGCTCGGCTGCATGGGCTATCTGGCGATCCTTTCGTGGCCGATGTTCCTGATGATGGTGGTGGCGATTCTGATCGGCACCGTCATTCAGTACATCGCCCGTGGGCGCGGCATGCAGGGTTTCCTCAAGGCCCGGGATTACGAAGACGAGCTGCAAAAGCACTACAACGCCGTCGCCGAAGGTGCCAAGGAGCTGCGCATCCATCGCCCGCGCCGCCATCGCATGTTCGTCTCGGGCATCGAAGGCACGGCCGATAAAATCTGTGACACCCAGGTGCGTTCGGTGAACATCTTCGTGGTCGCCAAGACCCTCGGCTCAATGCTGTTCTTTGTGGTGATCGGCCTGGCACTGGCCCTGCAATCGCTGTGGCCGAGCGCCGACAAAGCGGTGATGAGCGGCTTCGTGCTGGTGCTGCTGTACATGAAAGGCCCGCTGGAACACATCATCGGCACGCTGCCGATCGTCAGCCGCGCGCAGATTGCATTCCGCCGGATTGCCGAGTTGTCCGAGCAGTTCTCCTCGCCCGAGCCGCACCTGTTGCTCAGCGACCAAGGCAATAGGAAAACGCCCGTGCACAGCCTGGAGCTGACCGACGTCTCGTACAGTTTCCCGACCGTGGAAGGCGCTGCGCCGTTCCGCCTGGGGCCGGTGAACCTGAAGATCGATCAGGGCGACATCATCTTCATCGTCGGTGAAAACGGTTGCGGCAAGACCACCCTGATCAAGCTGCTGCTGGGCCTGTATGCGCCGCAGCAGGGTGAGATCCGCCTCAACAATCAAGTGGTGACCGCCCTCACCCGCGACGACTATCGCCAGTTGTTCACCACGATCTTCGCCGACTATTACCTGTTCGACGACGTGGTGCAGGGCGACACGCATATTCCGGAAGATGCCAACAAATACCTTGAGCGCCTGGAAATCGCGCACAAGGTCAGCGTGCGCGACGGCGCGTTCACCACCACCGATCTGTCGACCGGTCAACGCAAGCGTCTGGCGTTGATCAATGCGTGGCTGGAAGAGCGTCCGGTGCTGGTGTTCGACGAATGGGCTGCCGACCAGGACCCGACGTTCCGGCGGATTTTCTACACCGAATTGCTGCCGGACCTGAAGCGTCTGGGCAAGACCATCATCGTCATTTCCCACGACGATCGTTACTTCGACGTCGCCGACCAACTGGTGCGCATGAGCGCCGGCAAAGTGGTCACAGAGCTGCAACCCGCCTGATTGTGAAAATTTTGTAAAAAAAATGCGTTGAGCCTTTCCGGTTTTTGGAAGGCTCAACGTCTTACTTACAGTTAATAGAAATAGTTCTCAGTCAACACTTTGAAGAGTAGAAGAACAATGCCCGCACCGCACGGACTCAACCCGCTCGCCAAGGCTCTGCTGATCCGCCGTTCCTTCCGCACCACCCTTCCAGCCGTTTGCGCCCTGGCTCTCACCTTGCCGATGATCGGCCAGGCGCAGGCAGCGGCCGTGGCGATCGATATTCCTGCTCAGTCGCTGGGGAGCGCACTGCAGGAATTCGGCCGCCAGACCAATCTGCAAGTGCTGTACAGCCCGGACGAAGTGAGCGGCCTGCGCAGCACCGCCGTCAGCGGCAACCTGGAACCGACCGCTGCGATCGGGCAATTGCTGCAGGGCACCGACATTGCCTACAGCGTCCAGGGCAACAACGTTGCGTTGCGCGCCCGCGGCAACAGCGCAAGCCTGGACCTGGCGCCGACCAACATCACGGCAGCCCAGGAATCGGCGTGGGGCCCGGTTGACGGGATCGTCGCCAAGCGTAGCGCCACCGGTTCCAAGACCGATACCGCACTCAAGGAAATCCCGCAGACCATCAACGTCGTCACGCAAGACGAAATCAAGATGCGCGGTTCGCAATCGGTCACCGAAGCCCTGCGCTACACCGCGGGCATGACCGGCGGCGGTTTCTCCGACCGGGTGAAAATCTTCGACGAACCGACTTCCCGCGGTTTCTCGCCAACCCCGCTGTACCTCGACGGCCTGCACCTGCCTTACGGCGGCGGCAGCACCGGCGGTTCGCTGCAGATCGACCCGTACAGCCTGGAGCGCATCGAAGTGCTCAAGGGCCCGGCATCGGTCCTGTACGGCCAGAACCAGCCAGGCGGGATCGTCAACATGGTCGGCAAGCGTCCGACCGCCACACCGTTGCACGAAGTGATCCTGGGTGGCGGCAGCTATGACCGCAAATACGGCGCCTTCGACCTGGGCGGCCCGATCGACGACCAGGGCGAGTTTCTCTATCGCCTGACCGGTGTGGTCAACGACAGCAACTCGCAGATCGACTACGCCGACCAGAACCGCATGATGCTCGCGCCCAGCCTGACCTGGCTGCCGAACGACCGCACCAGCATCACCTTCTACGGCCAGTACCAGAAAGACCGCGACACCCCGGAAGCCCAGGGCCTGCCGGCCGACGGCACCGTGCACCGCAGCAGTGCCGGGCGCATCAGCCGCAGCCTGTTCATCGGCGAGCCGGGCGTGAACAAGTACGACCGCGAACAGTTCGTGATCGGCTACGAGATCGCCCACGAACTCAACGACGTCTGGACCCTCAAGCAGAACGCCCGCTACGCCGACGTCAACGACCGTTACGTCGCGCCGCTGCACGGCTACTCGTTCGACACCAACCCGGCCACCGGTGACGAAGTCAGTTACCAGACCCGTTACGGCGTGGACTGGGCGCAACACAACAAGGTCTACGGCATCGATAACATCGCCCAGGCCAAGTTCAAGACCGGCGAGCTGGATCACACCCTGCTGCTGGGCGTGGACTACTACCACTTCAACTCCAAGTTCCTCGGTCGCTATGACCGCACCGGCCCTGCCATCAACCTGTACAACCCGGTCTACGGCAGCGAGTTCAATTTCCGCCAGCCTTACAAGTGGGACAACACCGTCAAGCAGACCGGCCTGTACACCCAGGACCAGATGCGCTGGAACCAGTGGTTCCTGACCCTTGGCGGTCGTTATGACTTCGCCGAGACCATCAACAAGGAACCGCTGGGCGGCAACCGTTCGAACCTCAAGGACGAGAAGTTCACCGGTCGCGCAGGCTTCGGCTACGAGTTCGAGAACGGCATGACGCCGTACGTGAGCTATGCCGAATCGTTCCTGCCGCAAACCGGTGCCGACATGAACGGTCGCGGGTTCGAACCGACCGAAGGCAAGCAGTACGAAGTCGGCATCAAGTACGAGCCGAAATCGATCGACGGTTTCATCCAGCTGTCGGCCTATCAGATCGACCAGAACAACATGCTGACCAACGATCTGCAAAACCCGGGCTTCAGCAGCCAGAGCGGTTCGGTGCGTTCGCGCGGTGTAGAACTGGAAGGCAAGGTCAACGTCACCCAGAACCTGCGCGTGCTGGCCTCGGTGTCGCGCAACCAGATCAAATGGCGCAGCGTCAACGACGGTCGCGAAGGTCGCACCCTGGCCATGAGCCCGCCGCTGACCGCCTCCGCGTGGATCAACTACGACTTCGACATCTCGACGTCGCTGGCCGGTCTGGGCATGGGCCTGGGCACCCGCTACGTGCGCAGCAGCTACGGCTCGGACTACGAGGAAGATTCCTTCCAGATCCCGTCCTACACCGTGTATGACGCCATGGTCTCCTACGACCTGGAAAAATCGCCACTGCACGTCAAAGGCGTGAAGGTGAAGATGAACCTGGAAAACCTCACCGACGAGAAATACGTCGCCAGCTGCAACAGCACGCTGGACTGCTACTACGGCGAAGGCCGGACCATGACCGCCGACGTGACCTACAACTGGTAACACGTTCAGCGTCAAACAAAACGCCGGCATCTGCCGGCGTTTTGCTGTCTGCCCGAAAGCAATTCCCGGGCAAAAGAAAAGGGCCGCAAACAGCGGCCCTTTTTCAGTCCCTCAAAACACGTGTCACCGCGCCGCAAACACCTCCACCAAGCGCTCGGCAATGTGCTGCTGCGCCTCTTCAGCCTCGTCGATGATCGCGCCCATGCGCATGAAGTCATGCGTCATGCCTTCGTACACTTTCAACTCGACCTCGACACCCGCCGCCTGCAAATGCCGGGCGTATGCCACGCCTTCGTCATGCAGTGGATCGCACTCTGCCAACACCAGAAGCACCGGCGCCACAGCGGCTGAGACGTCACCCAGCAACGGCGAAAAACGCGGATCGAGACGGTCGGCCGCCTCACGCTGATAGTGGTTGTAAAACCAGTTCAGCGACTCCTTCTCCAGCAGATAGCCCTCGGCGTAACGCTCGATGGACGGGGTGCTGCGGCTGGCGTCAGTGACCGGGTAGATCAGCACCTGCAAACGCGGCTGCACCGGGGCACCCGCCAATTGCGCGGCCAGCACCGTGGCCAGGCTGCCACCGACGCTGTCACCGGCAATCGCCAGGCGTGTGCTGTCCAGGCCCAGGTCCTGAGCGCTGGCCACCAGCCAATCCCAGGCATCCTGTGCATCATCGGCAGCGGTCGGGAAGCGGAACTCCGGCGCCAGTCGATAAGCCACCGACACCACCACGCAATCGGCCATCGACGCCAGCGCCCGGCACAGCGAATCATGGGAATCGAGGCTGCCGACCACATAACCGCCACCATGGAAATACAACAGGGCCGGACGCCCGGCCCCGGCGTTCAAGGGCTGATTGCTGTAGACCCGCGCCTTCAGCAGCGAGCCGTCGCGCACCGGCAGTTGCAGTTCATCGACCACCGCCAGTTCTTCACCGCCAGCGTCCATCAGCAACGAAGACTGATCGAACTGCTCGCGCGCCTGTTCCGGGCTCAGCTCATGCATGCCCACGCGTTTGCCGCTGGCCCGGCCGTTGCCGACCAGTTGCAGAAAAGCGGCGATATCAGGATTCAACGACATTCAATTTCTCCAAAGCACTCGGGCGCCTTAAGCGCCCGAGTGGTGTTTGCGGTTACAGAGCAGGTTTCAGGACATGGCTACTGATTCAACGATCTCGCCGAGCATTTCTTCAGCCTCGGACAGGAAAGTTTCATCTCGCGGGATCTGGAAGTGCCCGCAATCGAGCCATTCACCGCCCATGCCCGGCTGTTCGAGTTGCGCCGCCAGTTCGACCGCCTCCTCTTCCCGGCCGAGCGTCCACCAGCAGATCGGCTGCACCGCCAGCGGCGGACAGCGGTCGAGCTGCAACGACAACTGTTTGAGCCGGCGCGCCACGCTGAACACATGGGCCAGTTCATCGGCCCCCAGCGCCACGTAGGTCGAAGCCCCGCGCTCGGCGCCCATGGCAGCGTTGAACACCGCGCGCAAGTTGTGCACGGTTTCCTCGCCATCAATGGTCACGTTCGCGGCGGCGTCCGGCAGGGTGACCCGCAGGAAGTCGCGCAGATCGGCTCGCCAGTCATCCACAGCGCCGGCATTGATGGCCGCCGAGGCCACGAAGCTGTCCACCAGGCCGACGAACTGCACCTGCTGCCCCGCCTGTTCCAGCTGCGCCGCCATCAACATCGCCAGCGTACCGCCGAGCGACCAGCCCAACAGGTGATACGGCCCCTGCGGCTGTTTCTCGCGGATCTGCGCCACGTAGTCACTGGCCATGCTTTCCAGCGACGTGTCGCTGAAGGCCGGGTCGAGCAACATCCGCGACTGGATCGCCAGCACCTGGCGCTGACCGCTCAGACGACGGGCCAATGGCTCGTAATCGAACACCGTGCCGAAACCGGCGTGGATGCAGAACAACGGTGCCCGGCCCTTGACCTCGGCGTTCATCGCCAGCAGGCCGGAGGCCTTCTCGGCAGCGCCCTGAACACTGGCCACCAGTTCGGCGATGCTCGGTTTCTGCATCAGATCGCGCAGTTTCAGGCTCAGGCCCTGGGACTTGAGCACACGGCTGCGAGCGACCACCTGCAGGCTGAGGATCGAGTCGCCGCCCAGCTCGAAGAAGTTGTCGGTGAGGCCGACGCGTTCGATCTTCAGTACCTCCTGCCAGATCTTCGCCAGCGCTTTCTCCAGTTCGGTGCGCGGCGCCACGTAATCCTGACGCTGTTCGGCGCCCGGATCCGGCAAGGCCTTGCGATCGAGTTTGCCGTTCGGCGTCAGCGGCATGCGCTCAAGCAACATCAGGTGCGCTGGCACCATGTAGTCCGGCAGGCTGGCCTTGAGCTGTTCGCGCAGGCGTTCGCACAGACCGTCCACCGACGCGTCGGCACTGGCCAGCACATAACCCAGCAGTTGTTTGCCACTGACGCCCTCGCGAGCGACCACGGCGGCATCGCGCACACCCGGTTGTTGCTTGAGGCGCGCTTCGACTTCACCCAGCTCGATTCGGAAACCACGGATTTTCACCTGATGGTCGATCCGGCCGAGGTAGTCGACCGTGCCATCGGCGCGCTGGCGCACCAGGTCACCGGTGCGATACAGACGGCTGCCATCGGCGCTGAACGGGTTGGCCACGAAGCGCTCGGCGGTGCCGCCGGCGCGCCCCAGATAACCACGGGCCAGCGCGCCACCGAGGTAAAGCTCACCGGCAATACCGACCGGCAAGCGGTTGAGATCGCTGTCGAGCACGTAACCGCTGCGCTCACCGACCACGCTGCCGATCGGCGCGTAGGCAGCGCCGCAGACATCCTCGGCACCGGCCTTCCAGATCAGCGGCGTGACCACGGTTTCGGTCGGGCCGTAGCCGTTGATGATGTAGTGCGGTTTCAGCGCACGCTTGGCCAGTTCGAAACTCGCCACCGGCACCGCATCGCCGCCGAAGCAGTAAATGCGCACCGGCGGTGGGTTGCCGTGTTGCTCGGCGTGTTCGGCCAGCTGTTGCAGGTAAACCGGCGGGAACGCCGCCACGGTCACGCCGTGCTGATGCATGGCGTTGTAGGTCTGCTCGGCGGTCCACAGGCTGTCGTCACGGATCAGCAGGCGTGCGCCGTGGGTCAGGGTGGTCAGCCAGCGCTCGTGGGCGCCGTCGAACGCGAACGACATGAAGTGCAGTTCGCAATCGGCCTCGCTCATTTCATAACGCTGACCGATCGCCGCGCAGTGCATCGCCAGCGGCCCGTGAGCCACACCGACGCCTTTCGGCAATCCGGTGGAACCGGAGGTGTAGATCACGTACGCGAGGTTGCCCGGTTCTACAGAAACCTGCGGCGCAGTATCCGACTGGGCGCTCAGATCCAGTTGATCCAGCTCCAGCACATGCAGGTTGTCCTGAGGCGGCATCACCTGACGCAGGCTCGAATCGCTGAGCAGCAACGCGATCCCGGAATCACGCATCAGATAACTCAAACGCTCGCGAGGATAGGTCGCGTCCAGCGGCACGTAGGCACCGCCAGCCTTGAGCACCGCCAGCAGCGCGACAATCATGTTTTCGCTGCGCGGCAACGCCACGCCGACCCG
Source organism: Pseudomonas aphyarum (assembly GCF_028657055.1). Taxonomy (NCBI): domain Bacteria; kingdom Pseudomonadati; phylum Pseudomonadota; class Gammaproteobacteria; order Pseudomonadales; family Pseudomonadaceae; genus Pseudomonas; species Pseudomonas aphyarum. The sequence continues at coordinate 128,423 of NZ_JAMDGS010000007.1, read as the reverse complement.
CACTTCAGGCCCGACACCCTCGGCGATCAGTGCATGGGCCAGGCGATTGGCCCGTGCTTCGATCTGACCGTAGCTGAACGCCTGATCGTTGAAGACCACCGCCGTTTGCTCGCGGCGTTGAGCGGCCCACTGACCGATGCGCTGATGCACCGCCAGTGCTGGCGGCTGCACGGCAACCACCGTCGAATCCGCGACCTGCGCAGTCGGCAGGCCGATGCGGCCCAGCGGTTGCGCAGCGTCCTCGGTGAGCGCGGTCAGCAGCCCTTCCATGTTGCTGCGGATGCCTTCCACGGTTGCCCGGTCGAAATGTTCGCGCAGGAACATGTACTCGATCACCAGCCCCTCTTCGAGTGTGACCATCAGGTCCATCGGGAAGTTGGTCAGGCCGGCGCTGGCGCTCTCGCCGAACTTGAGCGAGTCGTCGCGCCACTCGCGCAGCGCCTGATCGATCGGGTGGTTTTCGAACACGATGATGCTGTCGAACAGCGACTGCCCGGTACGCCCGGCCCAGCGCTGAACGTCGGACAGCGGCGTGTATTCGCGCTCGCGCATTTCCAGGTTGAAGTCCTGCAAGTCGCGCAGCCAGTGGCCGACCGCTTGTTCGGCCGGCACGTCCTTGATCACCGGCAAGGTGTTGATGAACAGGCCGAGGATCGACTCCGACGCCGGCAGACTCGCCGGACGCCCCGCCACCGTGGCGCCGAACGCCACGCAGCGCTGACCGCTGTAACGGCTCAGCAGCATCAGCCACGCGCCCTGCACCAAGGTGTTGAGGGTGATCTGCTGGGACTGGGCGAAGGCTTTGAGCTGTTCGGTGCGGGTTTCGCCCAGACGGCTGTACAGCGCTTCGTGACCGCGACCTTCACCGGTGCGGGCAACCGCGTCAGCGAGATAAGTCGGCTCGTCGAGCAGGCTCAGGTGCTCACGCCAGAAACCTTCACTGGCGTTGGCATCCTGCTGTTGCAGCCAGTTGATGTAGCGACGGTACGGCACCGCTTCGGCGAGCGGCTGGCCGGAGTATTCGCTCAGCACTTCACCGATCAACTGCGAACTGCTCCAGCCGTCGATCAGGATGTGGTGATAGGTCCAGATCAGCTGATAGCTGCCCTCGCCCACTTGCACCAGGGTCAGGCGTTGCAGCGGCGGACGATCGAGGTCGAAACCCTTGGCCCGTTCGCTGGCGGCCAGTGCCTGCAAGGCTTCTTCGGAATGATCCTGATCACGCCAGTCGAGCAGGCTCACCGGCAGCTGCGGATCGGCGAGCACGAATTGCAGCGGCTCGGCCATGTCCTGCCAGAGGAAACCGGTGCGCAGAATGTCGTGACGACGGCTCACCGCTTCCCACGCCGCCTTGAAGCGCGCCGGCTCCAGGCCCTGCACCGGAATGCTCACCTGGTTGATGTAGAGGTCGGCTTCCGGCGAGTTCAGACCGAGGAACAGCATGCCCTGCTGCATCGGCGACAAGCGGTAAAGTCCGACCAGTTGCCCGCCCGGCAGTGGCAGCTCGGCAATCTGCGCCTCGCTCAGACCGTGCAACGGCATGTCGACCAAAACGGCCACCGGAGCCTGAGTGCCTTCGGTTGCCTGGGCACGCACGGCCAGTTGCTGAATGGTCGGCTGCTGGAACAGGTCTTTCGGGCTCAGTTCGATGCCTTGCTGACGGGCGCGGCTGACCACCTGGATCGAGATGATCGAATCGCCACCCAACGCGAAGAAACTGTCGGTGGTGCTGATCCGCTCAAGGCCCAGCACGTCTTTCCAGATCTCCACCAGCGTCTGTTCGATGGCACTGGCCGGTTCGACGTGTTGCTGCGCAGCCGAGAACTCCAGCGCCGGCAGACGCTTGCGGTCGAGCTTGCCGTTGGGGCTCAGCGGCATCTGCGCCAGCCACATCCGGTGCGCCGGCACCATGTAATCCGGCAGGCTCGCGCCCAGCCAGCTCGACAGGCTGTCGTGCAATTCGTTGCGTGCAGCATCGCTTGCGTCGACAGTCGCCGGATCGCTCGGCACCAGGTACGCCACCAGTTGCTGGCTGCCCAGCACATCACGGGCAACCACCACCGCTTCCCGCACGGCGGCGTGTTCCATCAGCCGTGCTTCGATTTCGCCCAGTTCGATCCGCAGACCGCGCAGTTTGACCTGATGGTCGATGCGCCCGACGTACTCGATCACGCCGTCGGCGCGATAGCGCGCCAGGTCACCGGTGCGGTACATCCGCTCGCCGGCCGCGAACGGATTGGCGACAAAGCGCTCGGCGCTCAGCCCCGGACGACGGTGATAACCGCGCGCCAGACCGATTCCGCCGAGATACAACTCACCGGCTACACCCACCGGCAGCGGATTGAGGCCGCTGTCGAGAATGAAGGTCGACAGGTTGGCAATCGGCTGACCGATCGGCACGCCGTCGCGACCTTCGTCGCGGCAGGTCCAGTGGGTCACGTCGATCGCGGCTTCGGTCGGGCCGTACAGGTTGAACAGTCCGGCCTGCGGCAGTTTGGCGAAGACCTGCACCTGCGCATCCACCGGCAGCGCTTCACCGCTGCAGACGATGCGCTTCAGACCGGCGCAGCTCGACACGTTGGCATCCTGCAGGAAGGCCTGCAGCATCGACGGCACGAAGTGCAGCGTGGTGACGCGTTCGGCGTTGATCAGCGCGATCAGTTTCGCCGGATCGCGATGGTCGCCCGGTGCCGCGACCACCAGTCGGGCGCCGGTCATCAGCGGCCAGAAGAATTCCCACACCGAGACGTCGAAGCTGAACGGGGTTTTCTGCAACACCGTGTCGCCGGCGTCCAGACCATAGGCCTGCTGCATCCACATCAGGCGGTTGGTCAGGGCGCGATGGGCGTTGCCCGCGCCTTTCGGCATACCGGTGGAGCCGGAGGTGTAGATCACGTAGGCCAGATTGCTGGCGTTGTATTCGACCGGCGGGTTATGCGTCGGCAACTCGGCGAAGTCCGCGCCGGACGGCTCCAGGCACAGGGTCTGTACGCCGTCGGGAATCGGCAGGCTGGCCAGCAGATGCGGCTGAGTCAGCAACTGGTCGATGCCGCTGTCGGCGATCATGTAGCTCAGGCGATCGCGCGGGTATTCCGGGTCCAGCGGCACGTAGGCGCCGCCAGCCTTGAGAATCGCCAGCAGGCCGACGACCATTTCCAGGCTGCGCTCGACTGCAATCCCGACCAGCACATCCGGGCCGACCCCACGGGCGATCAAGCCATGGGCCAACTGGTTGGCGCGGGCATTGAGCTGGGAGTAGCTCAGAGTCTGGCCGGCGAACACCAGCGCCGGGGCGTCCGGAGTGCGCAGGGTCTGGGCTTCGATCAGCGTGTGTACGCCCTGCTCCAGCGGATAGTCGATGCCGGTGGCATTCCACTGCTCGACCATCAAGCGACGGTCGGCGCTGTCGAGCAAATCCAGCGCGCCGAGCATGGCATCGCCCGACTGCACCATTTGCTGCAACAGGTTTTGCAGTTGCGCGCTCAACTGCACGATCACCGAGTCGGTGAACTGCCCGCGCTGGTAGCTGTAGTGCAGCGACAGTTCAACGCTGACGTTCACTGCCAGGGTCAGCGGGTAGTTGGTCTGCTCGTGGTTGTTGACCTCGCCGAAGCGCAATTCTTGTGGCGCGCCCTCTTCCAGGGCCTGGGACACCGGGTAGTTCTCGAACACCAGAATATTGTCGAACAGCGCTTCACCGCTCTGCCCGGCCCAGCGCTGGATGTCGAACAGTGGCGTGTGTTCGTGTTCGCGCAGGCCGATGTTCTGCGCCTGCACGCTCTGCAACCACTGGCCGACGCTGTATTCCGAACGCGGGCTGGCGATCACCGGCAAGGTGTTGATGAACAGGCCGATCTGCTGCTCGACGCCTTTGAGCTCGGTCGGACGACCGGCCACGGTGGCGCCGAACGCCACGCTTTCCTGACCGGTCAGGCGCTGCAACAGCAGCAGCCATGCAGCCTGAATCAAGGTGTTGAGCGTGACCTTCTGCTGGCGAGCGAACTCGCCCAGACGCCGGGTCTGTTCGGCGTCGATAAACACGTAGCGCTCACCATGACCGTCACGCGAATCGTCGCTGCGCTGGGCCTGAATCGCCTGGGCCAGACGGGTCGGCTCCTGCAGGTTGGCCAGTTGCGCAGTCCAGTAGTGTTCGCTGACCTTGGCGTCCTGGCGTTGCAGCCATTCGATGTAGTCGCGATAACGCCCGGCCAGCGCCGGCAGGGTTTCCCCGGCATAACGCTGGAGGACTTCGCCGAGCAACTGCGAGTTGCTCCAGCCGTCCATCAGGATGTGGTGGTTGGTGTAGATCAGGTGGCAACGCTGATCGTCCAGACGCACAACGACCATGCGCAGCAGCGGGCCGTGGCTCAGGTCGAAACCTTGCGCCTGCTCGCTGGCGGCCAACAGATCCAGCGCTGCCGGATCGGCACTGCGGTCACGCCAGTCGAGCACACTGAACGGCATTTCCAGCTGCTTGTGCACCACTTGCACCGGACGCGCCACCTGGCCTTGCCAGACGAAACTGGTACGCAGGATGTCGTGGTTGTCCACCGCCGCTTGCCAGGCTTGCTGGAAGCGTTGCGGGTCGAGGCCTTCGACGTCCAGGCGAACCTGGTTGATGTAGTCGCCGGTCGCCTGCTCGTACAGGCTATGGAACAGCATGCCCTGCTGCATCGCCGACAACGGATAGATGTCAGCGATCTGCGGAGCCGGCAGCGGCAAGCTGTCAAGTTGTGCCTGGGTCAGGCCGGCCAGCGGGAAGTCCGACGGGGTCAGGCCTTCCACGCCCGGCGTCAGGCAGTGAGCGATCAGCGCGGCGAGTTCATCGGCGTAGTCGCGGGCCAGCGCCTCAATGGTGGCGCTGTCGAAACGCTCTTCGCTGAAGGTCCAGCCGACGCTCAACTCACCGCCATACACCTGACCGTTGAGGGTCAGCCAGTTACCCAGCGGCGCATCCGGGCTTTGCTCCAGACCAGCGTTGTCCGGGGCCGGCGCGAACAGTGCGCCGTCATCGGCTTCGAAGCTGCCGTCGAACTGACCGAGGTAGTTGAAGGTGATGCGCGGGGTCGGCAACGCCTTCAGGCTGCTTTGCGCGTCGGCATCACCAAGATGACGCAGCGCACCGAAACCGATGCCCTTGTTCGGGATCGAGCGCAGTTGTTCCTTGATCCGCTTGATCGAATCGCCCGCGCCTTCGGCCGGGGTCAGGCGCACCGGGAACAGGCTGGTGAACCAGCCCACGGTACGGGTCAGGTCGACGCCGTCGAACAGCTCTTCGCGACCGTGACCTTCCAGTTGAATCAGGGTCGACGCCTGCCCGCTCCAGCGCCCGATCACTCGGGCCAGCGCGGTCAGCAGCAGGTCGTTGACCTGAGTGCGATAGGCCGCCGGGGCTTCTTGCAACAGCTGCCGGGTCAGCTCCGCGCTGAGGCGAGTCTGCACGGTTTGCGCCAGACGATTCTGCTGGCCGGCGTCGAGACGCTTGCACGGCAGATCGGTGCTGACGTCGCTCAGGCAGGCCTGCCAGTAGGCCCGTTCTTCCTGCAACGCCGGGCTGTTGGCGTAGCGCTGCAAGTGTTCGCTCCAGTCCTTGAAGGCACTGGTCTTGGCCGGCAGGCTCAGGGCCTGACCGTTGATGGCTTGCTGATACGCGGTTTGCAGGTCTTCCAGCAGAATCCGCCACGACACGCCGTCCACCGCCAGGTGATGGATCACCAGCAACAGGCGTTGACTGCCATCGGCCAGATTCGCCAGCACCGCCCGCAGCAGCGGGCCGTTTTGCAGGTCGAGACTGCGCTGGGCGCGGTTGCCCAAGGCTTCAAGATCCGCGATGTCGGCAATGGTTTCCTGCCAGAGCAGGTCTTGCGGCAACGCATCGACCGACAGGTGTTCGGCCTGCCAGACGCCGCCCTGCTGGCTGAAACTCAGGCGCAAGGCATCGTGATGAATGACCAGCGCACGCAACGCTTGCTCGACCTTTTCGGCCGCCAGTGGTTGACGCGGTTTGAGCAGAACCGACTGGTTCCAGTGATGACGCTCGGGGATTTCGTCCTCGAAGAACTGCTGCTGGATCGGCAGCAACAACGCCGGGCCGGTGACCGGTTGCTGATCGATGGTCGACTCGCTGTCGCCGATCTGCGCGACCAGCGCCAGACGCTGCACGGTCTGGTGCTGGAACAGGTCTTTGGGGTTCAGACGGATGCCGGCCTGACGGGCGCGGCTGACCACTTGAATCGAGATGATCGAATCGCCACCCAACTCGAAGAAGTTGTCGTTCACACCAACCTGCGGCAGCTTCAGCACGTCCTGCCAGATCTCGGCCAGGCGCTGTTCCAGTTCGCTTTGCGGTGCCTGATAAGCCTGCTGTGCCTGACTCGCATCCGGCGACGGCAAGGCACTGCGATTGAGTTTGCCGTTGGCGGTCAGCGGCAATTGTTCGAGCAGCAACAGGTGCGCCGGGATCATGTGATCCGGCAGGTTTTCCTTGAGCGCGGCCCGCACGCTGTCGCGCCATTGGCCCTGTTCGGCAGCGTCGGCGTCGAGCAATGCGGCATCGCTCGGCACCAGGTACGCCACCAGTTGCTGACCACTGAGGCCCGGTTGCGCCAGCACCACGGCCTGACGCACGGCAATTTGTTCGAGCAGCTGCGCTTCGATCTCGCCGAGTTCGATACGGAAGCCGCGAATCTTCACCTGATGGTCGATCCGGCCGATGTATTCGATCACGCCGTCGGCGCGATAGCGCGCCAGGTCACCGGTGCGGTACAGACGCCCGCCATCGGCGGCAAACGGATCGGGAATGAAGCGCAGCGTGGTCAGGTCCGGACGGTTCAGATACCCCCGGGCCAGACCGGCGCGGCCGACGTACAGTTCGCCGATGCAACCCTTGGCCACCGGGTTCAGGTCGCCGTCGAGCAAGTACCACGACAAGTCCGGAATCGGCTCGCCGATCGGGCTGCTGGCATCGCGTTGCAGGTCGGCCAGCGAGATCGGCCGATAGGTCACGTGGACCGTGGTTTCGGTGATGCCGTACATGTTGATCAGTTGCGGGGCCTGATCGCCAAAGCGCTCGAACCATGGACGCAGGCTCTTGACCTCCAGCGCCTCGCCGCCGAACACCACGTAACGCAGGGCCGGTTGCGCCGCCGCATGTTCCGGGGCGCACGCCACTTGCATCAGTTGCTTGAACGCCGACGGCGTCTGGTTGAGGACGGTGATACCTTCACGGCACAGCAAGGCGTAGAAATCTTCCGGCGAACGGCTGGTCTCGTAAGGCACCACCACCAGTTTGCCGCCGTACAGCAGCGCCCCGAAGATCTCCCAGACCGAGAAATCGAACGCGTAGGAATGGAACAGGCTCCAGACATCCTGCGGGCCGAAATCGAACCAGGCATCGGTGGCCTTGAACAGGCGCAGCACGTTGTGATGGGCGAGCAAGGTGCCTTTCGGCTGACCGGTGGAACCGGAGGTGTAGATCACGTAAGCCAGGTTATCCGGGCTCATGCGCACCTGCGGGTTAGCGTCGCTGTAGCCTTCGAGGCCGTCGCGTTCCTGATCGAGCATCACGCTGCGCACCGAGTCCGGCACCGGCAGACGGCCGAGCAGATGACTCTGGGTCAGCAGCAGACCGATGCCGCTGTCGCCGATCATGTAGGCCAGACGATCTTCCGGATACGTCGGGTCGAGCGGCACATAAGCACCGCCGGCCTTGAGAATCGCCAGCAGCCCGACGAGCATTTCCAGGCTGCGCTCCACCGCCAGACCGACGCGCACGTCCGGCGCGACACCGCTGGCAATCAACTTGTGGGCCAACTGGTTGGCGCGGCTGTTGAGCTCAAAGTAGCTCAGGCTCTGTTCGCCGTAGGTCACGGCCACCGCGTGCGGCGCACGCGCGGCCTGCGCTTCGATCAATTGATGCAGGCACGCCTCGCTCGGGAAATCGGCCACGGCCGGGTTCCATTGCAACAGCGTGGCCTGACGTTCGGCCGCGTCATGCAACGGCAGCTCGGCGATGCGCTGGGCGCAATCGGCGACGATACCGTGCAGCAGATTCGTCCAGTGCTGCGCCAGACGTTCCATGGTCACCGCGTCGAACAGGTCGGAGGCGTAGGTCAGTTCGGCCCAGACGTTGTCCGCCGATTCGAAGGTGTCGAGGGTCAGGTCGAACTGCGCGGTGTGCGAGACCCAGCTCAGGCCTTCGATCTCGATCTTCGGCAGACGCGTCGCGCCTTCGGCCTGACGGGCCTGGCTCTGGTGGTTGTGCAGCACCTGGAACAGCGGGCTGTGGCTCAGGCTGCGTTCCGGTTGCAGCGCATCGACCAGTTGCTCGAACGGCAGGTCCTGATGGGCCTGGGCACCGAGTACGGTGTTTTTCACTTGCTGCAGCAGGCTGCGGAACGTCTGCTGGCTGTCGAACTCGGCTTTCAGCACCTGGGTGTTGACGAAGAAGCCGATCAGGCCTTCGGTCTCGACCCGGTTGCGGTTGGCCACCGGCACGCCGACACGAATGTCGGCCTGACCGCTGTAGCGATGCAGCAGGGTCTGGAACGACGCCAGCAGCAGCGCGAACAGGGTGACGTTTTCCCGTTGTGCGACCTGCTTGAGGCCGGCGGCCAGTTCGGCGCTCAGCGGGATGTCCTGACGCGCGCCCCGGTAGCTTTGCTCCGGCGGACGCGGACGGTCGGTCGGCAGCTCCAGCAACGGCTGGTCGCCGTCGCCCAGTTGTGCGGTCCAGTAGCTCAGTTGACGCTCGCGCTCACCGGCGTCCATCCACTGGCGCTGCCACACGGCGTAGTCGGCGTACTGCACCGGCAATGCCGGCAATTGCGCAGTCTTGCCTTCGCTGTGGGCGGCATACAACGCCACCAGTTCGTTGACCATGATGCCCATCGACCAGCCATCGGAGACGATGTGGTGCAAGGTGATGATCAGTGCGTGGTCATCGGCGGCCAGACGCAGCAGCTTGACCCGCAGCAGCGGGCCTTTCTGCAAGTCGAACAGGTGCAGGGTTTCGGCAGCGACCAGGGCTTGCAGCGCGGAATCGTCCAGCTCTCGGTCGATGGTTTCGACGGCGATGTCCAGCGCTGCCTGAGCCTGGATCACTTGCAGGGTCTGGCCCTGCTCCTCGACAAAGCAGGTGCGCAGGGATTCGTGGCGGGCGATCAGCGCATCGAAGCTGCGCTGCAACGCCGGCAGGTCCAGTTCACCGCGCAGGCGCAGTGCGGCCGGCACGTGGTAAGCGGTGCTGGTCGGCTCCAGTTGCCAGAGGAACCACTGACGTTCCTGAGCGTAGGACAGCGTCAGCGGTTGCAGACGCGGCAACGCAACAATCGACGGCTCCTGCTGCGCCTGCTCGACGCCGAGGGCGGCGACGAAATCCACCAGCGTGCTGTGTTCGAACAAAGTGCGCAGCGGCACTTGCACGTTGAGCGCCTGACGCACTCGGGAAACGACCTGGGTCACCAGCAGCGAATGGCCGCCGAGTTCGAAGAAGTTGTCGCCCAGCCCCACCTGCTCCAGTTTCAGCACCGCTTGCCAGATTTCGGCGACGGTGTGCTGGGTGGCGGTCTGCGGAGCGATGTAGGTCGACTGCAACTGGCTGGCATCCGGCGCCGGCAAGGCCTTGCGGTCGACTTTGCCGTTGGGGGTCAGCGGCAGTTGCGCAAGGAACAGCAAGTGCGCCGGCACCATGTACTCCGGCAATTCAGCCTTGAGGCTGGCCTTCAGTGCAGCGCGCAACGCGGCTTCACCCTCGGCATCCAGCGCCTCGCCGGACATCGGCACAACGTAGCCCACCAGTTGCGGGCCGGTCGGGCCGTCCTGAGCGACGACCACGGTTTCGCGCACGCTGTCGAGCGCCAGCAGGCGCGCTTCGATTTCGCCCAGCTCTATGCGGAAACCACGGATTTTCACCTGATGGTCGATCCGTCCGATGTATTCGATCACGCCTTCGGCGCGGTAACGGGTCAGGTCGCCGGTGCGGTACAGACGCTCGCCGGTGGTGGAGAACGGGTCCGGCACAAAGCGTTCGGCGGTCAGCGCAGGACGCTGGAAGTAACCCCGCGCCAGGCCATCGCCACCGATCAGCAGCTCGCCCGGCGCGCCGAGCGGATTGAGCTCCAGATCGCTGCCGAGGATGTACAACGCCGTGTTGTCGATAGGTTTGCCGAGGAACGGACGGCTGTTGTCCACGCTCAACGGATGCAGCGCCGACCAGATCGTGGTTTCGGTCGGGCCGTAAAGGTTCCAGACCTTCGGCGAGCGCGCCAGCATGCGTTGCGCCAGTTCCTGGGGCAGCGCTTCACCGCCACACAGGAAAGTGCGGCGGTCGAGAATCGCGGCGTGTTCATTGTCCAGCAGCATGCGCCAGGTCGAAGGTGTGGCTTGCAGCATGGTCACGCCGTGGCGGGCGATCAGTTCGAGCACCGTTTGTGGATCCTGATGCACGTCCTTGCCGGTCAGCACCACGGCGGCGCCGGCCAGCAGCGGGCCGTAGATTTCCAGGCCGAAAATATCGAACGAGAAGGTGGTCAGCGACAGCATGCGATCCGCCGCCGCGATGCCCGGTTGCTCGACCATGCTCGCGACGAAGTTGCTCAGGGCTGCGTGGCGCACCATCACGCCTTTAGGCTTGCCGGTCGAGCCCGAGGTGTAAATCGTATAGGCCAGGTGCTCGCCGTTCACGGCCACTTCAGGCGCGGTGGTCAGGTACGCCGCCAGCCAGTCCTGCGGTTGATCCAGCAACACCGTGGCAAGGCCGGCCGGGATCGGCAACAGCGTCTGCAAGTGCGACTGGGTCAGCAGCAACTCGATGCCGCTGTCCTCGATCATGTAGGCCAGACGATCTTCCGGATACGCCGGGTCCAGCGGTACATAAGCGCCGCCGGCCTTGAGGATCGCCAGCAGGCCGACGATCATTTCGACGCTGCGCTCGACCGCGATGCCGACCAGTCGATCCGGGCCGACGCCCAGCTCGATCAGCTTGTGCGCGAGCTGGTTGGCGCGGGCGTTCAACTCGCCGTAAGTCAGCACGTCCTCGCCGATGATCAACGCGGTGGCGTCAGGCGTTTTCTCGGCCTGCAAGGCGATGCGTTGCTGCACGCATGGCGCCGGCGCGGCGTGATCGACCACGCGTTTCCAGTCCTGCAACAGCACTTGATGTTCGGTGGTTTCCAGCAACGGCAGCTCGCCAACACGCTGGCTCGGTGCGGCGACGATGCCGTGCAGCAGGTTCAGCCAGTGGCGCGCCAGACGCTCGATGGTTTCAGGCTTGAACAGGTCGGTGGCGTAAGTCAGTTCCGCCGCCACGCCTTCGCTGGATTCGTAGGTGCCGAGGGTCAGGTCGAACTGCGCGGTGCGGCCCTCCCAGACGATGTCCTCGACGCTCAGTTGCGGCAGTTGCACCTGGCTCTGACGCTGGGTCTGGTCGTTGACCGCCTGGTGGTTGTACATCACCTGGAACACCGGGCTGTGGCTCAGGCTGCGTTCCGGTTGCAGGGCTTCGATCAGTTGCTCGAACGGCAGATCCTGATGGGCCTGGGCCGCCATCGCCGATTGCTTGACCTGGGCCAGCAATTGATTGAACGGCAGTTGCCCGTGGACGTCTGCGCTCAGCACCTGGGTGTTGACGAAGAAGCCGATCAGGCCTTCGGTTTCCACCCGGTTGCGGTTGGCGGTCGGCACGCCGACGCGGATCTGCGACTGGCCGCTGTAGCGGTGCAGCAACGCCTGGAACGACGCCAGCAGCACCATGAACAGGCTCGCGCCTTCGCGCTGGGCCAGTTGCTTGAGGGCATCGCCCAGTGCGGTCGGCAGGTTCAGATCGAGGCGCGCGCCACGGAAGCTTTGCAACGCCGGGCGCGGATGATCGATCGGCAACTCCAGCACCGGCTGTTCGCCGCCGAGGGTGTCGATCCAGTATTTCAGCTGCCGCTCACGCTCGCCGGCCTCCAGCCAGTGACGCTGCCAGATCGCGTAGTCGGCGTATTGCACCTCCAGCGGCGGCAGGCTCAGGGACTGGCCGCTGGTGTCAGCGGCGTAATGCTTGATCAGCTCGCCGACCAGCACTTGCATCGACCAGCCATCGGAGATGATGTGGTGCTGGATCAGCGCCAGCACGTGATCGTCTTCACCGACCTTGAGCAACGAGACCCGCAGCAACGGGCCCTGTTGCAGATTGAACGGTCGCGCGGTTTCGCTCTCGACGAAAGCCTTGATCGCAGCGTCGGCGTCCTGACCCGGCGCCAGCGTCTCGACCGTGATGCTCAACGGCATCTGCGCGTGAACCTTCTGGCAGAAGGTTTCACCCTGCTCGACGAACGTGGTGCGCAGGCTTTCGTGGCGGGCAACCACGGCGTTGAAACTGCGCTCCAGCGCCGCGACATCCAGCCGGCCCTTCAACCGCAGGGCGCTGGGAATGTGGTACGCGGTGCTGTGCGGGTCCATCTGCCACAGGAACAACTGGCGTTCCTGGGCGTAGGACAGCGGGATCGCCTCGAAGCTTGAGCGAGTTTCCGGAATCGGCAGGTTGGCCGGCGAGACGCCCTCTTCGAGCATCTTTTCCAGGTAGAGCTTACGTTTGTCCAGCGGCAGAGTGATAAAGCGCTTGGCAATCCTCAAAGCAACACTCGTGTCCATCAGAACTCCTCCATATCGTCAAGCAGGGCTTCCAGCTTGTTCAGTTTCTGTTCGTTGATTGCCCCGCCTCCTGTAGTGAGGTGAGCGACAAAGTCGCTCAGGACGGGGTGCTGGAATAGCAGTTGCGGCGTCAGCGTCAGGCCCAGTTCCAGGGCGATGCGCGACACGACATTGACCGCCAGCAGCGAGTGCCCGCCGAGTTCGAAGAAGTGATCGTTCAGACCGATGCGTTCCACGGTGAGCACTTGCTGCCAGATTGCCGCGACCTGTTGCTCAAGCTCCGATTGCGGCGCGACATACGCGGCCTGCATCTGGCTGGCATCCACCGCCGGCAGCGCCTTGCGGTCGAGCTTGCCGTTGGGGGTCAGGGGCAACTGCTCAAGGAACAGCAGGTGCGCGGGAATCATGTAGTCAGGTAACGAAGACTTGAGGCCAGTCTTTAGTCCGTCGCGCAGTTGGCGCTGCGCTTCACCGTCGTACACGTCCAGTTGTGGAGCAACCACATAGGCCACCAGTTGCGCGCCACCCTCGGCCTCGACGGCCAGCACCGCCGCCTCGCTGATGCCCGGTTGCGCCAGCAGCCGCGCTTCGATTTCGCCGAGCTCGATACGGAAACCACGGATTTTCACCTGATGGTCGATCCGGCCCATGTACTCCAACTCGCCGTCCTCGCGCTGGCGAATCAGGTCGCCAGTGCGGTAGAGACGCTCACCGTTGCGGGCGAACGGATTGGGCACGAACTTCTCGGCGGTCATCGCCGCTTTGCCCAGGTAGCCACGCGTGACGCCGGCACCCGACAGGTACAACTCGGCTGACACGCCGTGCGGCACCGCTTGCAGATCGGCATCGAGCAGGTGGCTGGCGGAGTGATCCAGCGCGCGGCCGATCCGTGCCTGACCACCGGCGATGCGGCGGGTCCAGGTCGAGTAAGTGGTGTCTTCCGACGGGCCGTACAGGTCGTAGACATGCTCGACCGTCGACTGCTGATAAAGCGCGTCCACCAGCCCTTGCTTGAGCGGTTCGCCCGCCAGGTTGATGATCCGCACACCCGGCGGAATCTGCCCGGCGCGCTGCAACGCGTTGATCGCCGACGGCACGGTGTTGATCAGGCGCACCTGATCCCGGGCCGGCAGTTGCGGCAGTTCCAGCGCGTTGCGGGCGATGATCAGCGAGCCGCCGTTGGCCAGGGTCACAAACAACTCCCACACCGACAGGTCGAAGCACACCGAGGTCGAGGCCAGCACGCCTAGAATGTCTTCACGGCGGTAGACCTTCGCCGACCAGTCGATCAGCGCCATGACGTTGCGATGGGCAATCGCCACGCCTTTCGGCTTGCCGGTGGAACCGGAGGTGTAGATCACGTAGGCGAGGTTGTCCGGAGTCACGGCGGTTTGCGGTGCCTGAGCCGAATAGCCATCCAGCGCGATCTGATCCAGCAACAACACTTGAGTCTCGGACGGCACGGTCAACGTGGCAGCCAGTTCCTGCTCAGTCAGCAACACTCGCGCACGGCTGTCTTCGAGCATGTAGGCCACGCGGTCGGCCGGGTAATCCGGGTCCAGCGGCACGTAGGCGCCGCCAGCCTTGAGCACCGCCAGCAGTGCAATCAGCAACTGCTCGGAACGCGGCAACGCCACGCCCACCCGCACTTCCGGGCCGACGCCGAGCTCGATCAACTTGTGCGCCAGACGGTTGGCCCGGGCGTCCAGTTCGGCATAGGTCAGCTGCGTGTCGGCGAAGGTCACGGCCCGTGCATCCGGGGTCGCGGCGACCTGACGGGCGATGCGCTGGTGGATGCACAGTTCGGTGACGAAATCGGTGTGAACCGGGGCCGTCTCGATCAGGTGCAATTGGCTGAGCGAACGCTCGCCCGCCTCGGTCATCTGCTCAAGCAAACGCTGCAAATGCGCGCCCAGTTGCGCCACACCGACGTCGGCAAAACGGTCGCGCTGATAGCTGAAGTGCACCGACAGCTCGGCGCCCAGATGCACCAGCAGGGTCAATGGGTAGTTGGTCTGCTCGTGATTCTCCACCGGACCGAATCGCAGGCCCTGCGGCGCGCCTTGCTCCAGCGCTTCGGCAATCGGGTAGTTCTCGAACACCATCAGGCTGTCGAACAGCGCGTCACCGCCCTGCCCGGCCCAGCGCTGAATCTGCGCCAGCGGCGTGTGCTCGAACTCGCGCAGCGCCAGGTTCTGCGCCTGCACGCCTTGCAACCAGCTGGCCAGGCTCTGCTGCGCTTGTGGCGCGGCGATCACCGGCAAGGTGTTGATGAACAGACCGACCTGCTGCTCGGCCCCCGGCAGATCCGCCGGACGTCCGGCGACGGTGGCGCCGAACGCCACGCAATCCTTGCCGGTATAGCGCTGCAACAGCAGCAGCCACGCGGCTTGCACCAGGGTGTTGACGGTGACTTTCGAGGCCCGGGCAAACTCGCCCAGACGCTGGGTCAGACCGGCATCGAGCACCTGGAAATGATCGCCGTAACCGACGCTCGGCAGACCGGCACTCGGCCGCGCGATGGCATCCGCCAGACGCGTCGGCTCCTGCAGATTGCCCAGCGCCGCCAGCCAGTAGGCTTCGGCGGTCGCGGCGTCCTGACGCTGCAGCCAGGCGATGTAATCGCGGTAGCGCCCGGTCGGACGCGGCACCGCTTCGCCGCTGTAATGCTGCAACACTTCGCCGAGCAACTGCGCGCTGCTCCAGCCGTCCATCAGGATGTGATGGTTGGTGTAGATCAGGTGATGACGATCCGCAGCCGTGCGCACCAACACCAGACGCAGCAAGGGTGCACGGGTCAGATCCAGGCCTTGGGCACGTTCTTCGTCGGCAAGTTTTTTCAGCGCGGCATCGAGGTCGGTCTGACCGTTCCAGTCGAGTACCCGGAACGGCACCTCAAGCTGACGCTGCACCACTTGCACCGGTTGCTCCAGATCGCCCTGCCAGACGAAACCGGTGCGCAGGATGTCATGGGCATCCACCACCGCTTGCCACGCGGCGCGGAAACGCTGCGGGTCGACGCCATCGACGTCCAGACGCATCTGGTTGATGTAGTCGCCGTTGCCGTGTTCGAGCAGGGTGTGGAACAACATGCCCTGCTGCATCGGCGAAAGCGGGTAGATGTCATCGATGGTCTGCGGCTGCGGCGCCAGTACGTCGAGCTGGGCCTGGGTCAGGCTCGCCAGCGGGAAGTCCGACGGGGTCACGCCACGGTTGGCGCTGTCGCAGCAATGGGCGATCAGCGCGGTCAGTTCTTGCAGATAATCGTCGGCCAGACGCTGGATGGTCGCCGGTTCGAACATCTCGCGGCTGAAGGTCCAGCTCAGGTCCAGCTCACCGTTGAACACCTTGCCGTCGAGGGCCAGCGGGCTGCCCAGCGGGCCTTGCATGTTGACCTCTTCGCCACCGGATTCGCTGGTCGGCACGAACAGCGCTTCATCGCCGGCATCGAAACTGCCGTCGAACTGGCCCAGATAGTTGAAGGTCAGGCGCGGTGTCGGCAGCGCTTGCAGGGTGGCCCGGGCGTGGTCGTCGCCCAGGTGCGCGAGGGCACCGAAGCCGATGCCTTTGTTCGGGATCGCCCGCAGCTGTTCCTTGATCTGTTTCAGCGAGGCGCCGAGGTCGGCGGTCGGGGTCAGTTTTGCCGGGAACAGGCTGGTGAACCAGCCCACGGTGCGGGTCAGGTCGACGTGATCGAACAGGTCTTCACGACCGTGCCCTTCCAGTTGCACCAGCACATTGTCGTCGCCGGTCCAGCGCACCATCACCCGCGCCAGCGCGGTCAGCAGCAGGTCGTTGACCTGGGTGCGGTAGGCCGCCGGGGCCTCTTGCAGCAGTTGGCGGGTCAGGGTCTTGTCCAGCGGCGTGCGGATCGCCAGTGCCTGGCAATGTTGCTGACCACCCTGCGGGTTGTCGCACGGCAACGCGTTCGACGCGCCTTGCAGCTGTTGCTGCCAGAAGCCCAGTTCGGCTTGCAGCGGCGCGCTGCCGGCGTAGTCCTGCAACGCTTCGGTCCAGGCTTTCACGGCGCTGGTCTTGGCCGGCAGCTGCACGGCCGCTCCCGACTGGATCTGCCGGTAAGCGCTTTGCAGGTCTTCGAACAGAATCCGCCACGACACGCCATCCACCACCAGGTGGTGAACCACCAGCAGCAGGCGCTGGCTGCCATCGGCCAGATTCGCCAGCACCGCGCGGATCAGCGAACCGCCGCTCAGTTGCAGGCTGCGCTGGGCCTGATTGCCCAGCACTTCGAGTGCCGCCAGATCGGCGACCTCGACTTGCCACAGCACGGTTTCACCGGCCTGGGTTTCAACGTCGCGGTACTGCGCCGCCCAGCCCTGCGTTTGCTCGGCAAAGTCCAGGCGCAGGCTGTCGTGATGCACGACCAGCGCGTCCAGTGCCTGCTCCAGAACAGAAGCATCCAGCGGCTGAGCGGTCTTGAGCATCACCGACTGGTTCCAGTGATGACGGTCGGGAATCGGCTGGGCGAAGAACCACTGATGAATCGGCAGCAGCGCGGTTTCACCGGTCACCGGTTGCTGATCGATCTGCTGCACCGGCTCGCCGGTCTGCACCACATTGGCCAGCGCCTGAATGGTCTGGTGCTGGAACAAGTCTTTCGGCGTAAATCGCAGCCCGGCCTGACGGGCACGGCTGACCACCTGGATCGAGATGATCGAATCGCCGCCCAGTTCGAAGAAGTTGTCGGTCAGGCCGACGCGTTCCAGCTTCAGCACGTCCTGCCAGATCGTTGCCAGTTGCTGCTCCAGCGCGCTTTGTGGCGCCACGTAAGACTGCTGCAATTGACTGACATCAGGCTTGGGCAGGTTCTTGCGATCGAGTTTGCCGTTCGGCGTCAGCGGCATGCGCTCAAGGGTCAGCACGTAGGCCGGGACCATGTGCGCCGGCAAGCTGGCCTTGAGTTGCGCCCGCAGTTGCTCGGCGAAATCCGCCTGTTGCGAATCACCGACCACGTACGCCACCAGCCGTTTGCTGCCGGCGCTTTCCTGGGCCACGACCACCGCTTCGCGCACGCCGTCGAGGGCCTGCAGGCTGGCTTCGATTTCACCCAGCTCGATTCGGAACCCACGGATCTTCACCTGATTGTCGATGCGCTCCAGGTAGTCGAAAGTGCCGTCGGCACGCTGGCGCACCAGGTCGCCGGTGCGGTACAGCACGCCACCGGTTGTGCTGAACGGATCCGCGACAAAACGCTCGGCGGTCATCGCCGGACGATTCAGGTAACCACGGGCCACGCCGCTGCCACCGAGGTACAGCTCGCCGACCATGCCTTGCGGCAGCAGGTTCAGATCGGCGTCGAGCACGTAGGCGCTGCGGTCGCCGATGCGGCTGCCGATCGGCGCATAGGCGGCGCCGCACGGCACATCGCGACCGGCCTTCCAGATCAGCGGCGTGACCACGGTTTCGGTCGGGCCGTAGCCGTTGATGATGTATTCCGGGTTCAGCGCGCGTTTGACCCGTTCGAAACTCGCATTCGGCACCGCATCACCGCCGAAGCAGTAGATGCGCACCTTCGGCGGATTGCCCACGCGTTCGGCGTGTTCGGCCAGTTGTTGCAGGTACACCGGCGGGAACGCGACCACGGTTACGCCGTGCTCGATCATCGCGTTGTAGGTCTGCTCCGGCGTCCACAGGCTGTCGTCGCGGATCAGCAGCGAGCCGCCGTGAGTCAGGCTGGTCAGCCAGCGTTCATGGGCGCCGTCGAAGGCGAACGACATGAAGTGGAATTCGCAATCGCTGTCGCGCATTTCATAGCGTTCACCGATGGCCAGGCAGTGCATCGCCAGCGGCCCATGGGTAACGCTGACGCCTTTCGGATTGCCGGTGGAACCGGAGGTGTAGATCACGTAGGCCAGATTGTCCGGATCGATCGTCACCACCGGCGACTGCGCCGAATGGCCGCTGAGGTCGAGGCGATCCAGTTCCAGCACACTCATGGCGTCGTCGATCGGCAATTGTGCCGACACGCGGGAATCGGTCAGCAACAGCGCCAGCCCGGAATCCTGCATCAGGTACGCCAGGCGCTCGCGCGGGTAGCTGGTGTCGAGCGGCACATAGGCGCCGCCGGCCTTGAGCACCGCCAGCAAGGCAACGATCAGGCCTTCGCCGCGCGGCATCGCCACGCCGACCCGCACTTCGGCGCGCACGCCACGGGCCACCAGTTCATGGGCCAGACGGTTGGCCCGGGCATCCAGTTCGCCGTAGCTGTAATGCTTGCCATCGAAAATGACCGCGGTGCGATCCGGTTGCTGCGCGGCCAAGCGGGCATAGCGCTGGTGCACGGCGATATCGGTCGGGTACGCCTGCGGATGGTTCTGCGCCTGTTGCCGCGCATGTTCGTCGGCTGTGGCCAGGGCTATTTCACCGAGACGACGTTCGGCGGATTCAGCGAACTGTTCCAAAAGATGCAGCAACTGCGCGCTCAGACGCTCGACGGTGGCGACGCTGAAATGCGCCTGGTCGAAGCTCATGTGCAGCGCCAGGGTTTCGCCCAGCGTCACGCCGAGGGTCAGCGGATAGTGGGTCTGATCCTGGTTGGCGACTTCGCCGAACACCACGCCCTGGGCGGTGCCGTGTTGCAGCGCTTCGGAAATCGGGAAGTTCTCGAACACCAGCAGCGTGTCGAACAGCGACTCGCCGCCCTGCCCGGCCCAGCGCTGAATGCTCGCCAGCGGCGTGTGTTCGAACTCGCGCAGCGACAGGTTCTGCGCCTGCACCGCCGCCAGCCACGCGGCCACGGTCTGGTCGGGACGACTGCCGGCGATCACCGGCAAGGTGTTGATGAACAGACCGACCTGCTGCTCGATGCCCACCAGTTCCGCCGGACGCCCGGCCACGGTGGTGCCGAACGCCACGCAGGCGCTGCCGGTGTAGCGCTGCAACAGCAACAGCCACGCGGCTTGCACCAGTGTGTTGACGGTGACTTTCTGCTCACGGGCAAACGCATTCAAGCGACGGGTGCGCGAAGCATCGAGGTCGTAATGCTTGAGCAGATGACCGACTTCACTGCGCACCTCGCCACCGCCGGCAGCGGCTTGCGCCAGCACGGTCGGCTCATGGAAATCTGCCAGTTGTTGCAGCCAGAACGCTTCGCTGACCGCCGCGTCCTGACGTTGCAGCCACTGGATGTAATCCGAGTAACGGCTGACCGGACGCGGCGGTTGCTGGCCGGCATAACGCTGCAGGACTTCGCCGAGCATCTGTGCGCTGCTCCAGCCGTCCATCAGGATGTGGTGATTGGTGAAGATCAGGTGATGACGCTTGTCGCTGAGGCGGATCAGGGTCACGCGCAGCAGCCCAGCCTGGGTCAGGTCGAAACCTTCGGCCAGATCGGCGGCGGTGAAATCCTTGAGGGCCTGGGCGATGTCGCTGCGCTCGCGCCAGTCGAGCAGCGTGTACGGCAGCGCCAGTTGGCGATGGATGATTTGCAGTTGTTCCTGCAATTCGCCCTGCCAGATAAAGCCGCTGCGCAGGATGTCGTGGGCATCCATGGTCGCCTGCCACGCCGCGCGGAAACGCTCGGGATCGAGGCCGTCGACATCGACGCACAACTGGTTGATGTAAGTGCCGGTGCCCTGTTCGTACAAGGTGTGGAACAGCATGCCCTGCTGCATCGGCGACAGCGGATAGATGTCTTCGATGCCGGCGGCCGGCACCGGGATCGCGTCCAGTTGTGCCTGATCGATGTGCGCCAGCGGGAAGTCCGACGGGGTCACGCCCATCGAGTTCGCGTCGCAGCAATGGCTGATCAGCCCTTGCAGTTCACGCTCGTAATCTTCGGCCAGACGGGCGATGGTCGCCTCGTTGAACTGCTCGCGGCTGAAGGTCCAGCGCAGGTCGAGTTCGCCGTCGTAGACCTGGCCTTCGACGCCCAGCCAGTTGTCCAGCGGCGCGTCGAGGCTTTGCTCCAGCCCGGCGCTTTCACCGGCCGGACTGAACAGCGCACCGTCCTCGGCATCGAAGCTGCCGTCGAACTGGCCGAGGTAGTTGAAGGTGATGCGCGGCATCGCCAACGCCTTGAGGCTGGCCTGGATGGACGCGTCGCTCAGATGGCGCAGCACGCCGAAACCGATGCCCTTGTTCGGGATCGCCCGCAGTTGTTCCTTGATCTGCTTGATCGCCGCCGCGACGGAATCCGCCGGGGTCAGGCGCACCGGGAACAGACTGGTGAACCAGCCGACGGTGCGGGTCAGGTCGACGTCGTCGAACAGGTCTTCGCGGCCGTGGCCTTCCAGCTGAATCAGGGTGTCGGCGTGGCCGGTCCAGCGGCTGATGACTCGCGCCAGTGCTGTCAGCAGCAGATCGTTCACCTGGGTGCGATACGCCGCTGGCGCCTGTTGCAGCAATTGCTGAGTGAAGGTCTTGTCGAGGCGGCTGTGCAGCACCAACGCGTGACGGCTTTGCAGACTGCCTTGTGGGTTGTCGCACGGCAGATCCAGTGCCGCGCCGTCGAGTTGTTGCTTCCAGAATCCGAGTTCAGCCTGCAGCGCTTCGGTCGCGGCATAGGCTTGCAGATGCTCACCCCAGGCCTTGTAGGCGCTGGTTTTCGCCGGCAGCTTGATGGCGGTTTTTTGCGCAGCCTGTTGATAAGCCAGTTGCAGGTCTTCCAGCAGAATCCGCCACGAAACTCCGTCCACCACCAGGTGATGCACCGCCAGCAACAGACGCTGACTGCCATCGGCGACGGTCGCCAGCACCGCGCGCAGCAGCGGGCCGTTTTGCAGGCTCAGGCTTTGCTGGGCCTTGGCGTACAGCGCTTGCAGTTCGCTGTCGGCCAACTTGTCGGCGGTCCACAACAGTTCCGGATCGTGAACAATCGGCGCGACTTCGGCACGCCAGCTTTCGGCGCTTTCGACGAAGCGCGAACGCAGGCCGTCGTGATGCGCGATCAACGCGTTCAGCGCTTGCAGCAGTGCTTCGGCGTTCAGGGTTTGATGGCTGCGCAGCAGCACCGCCTGGTTCCAGTGGTGACGCTGGGGAATCGGCTCTTCGAAGAACACTTGCTGGATCGGCAGCAACGGCAGCTCGCCGGTGACCGGGCCCTGATCGATGCTCACGCCCCCGCTGCCCTGCTGCGCCACGCTGGCCAGACCTTGCACGGTCTGGTGCTGGAACAGGTCGCGGGGGCTGAAATGAATCCCGGCCTGACGCGAGCGGCTGACCACCTGAATCGAGATGATCGAGTCGCCGCCCAGCTCGAAGAAGTTATCGGTGAGGCCGACCTGTTCGAGCTTGAGCACATCCTGCCAGATGCCGGCGATTTTCTGCTCCAGCTCGCTGCGCGGCGCGACGAACGCCTGCTGCATCTGGCTGGCGTCCGGCGCCGGCAAGGCCTTGCGGTCCAGTTTGCCGTTCGGGCTCAGGGGCAGTTCGGCGAGGAACAACAACTGCGTCGGCACCATGTAGTCCGGCAGGCTGTCCTTGAGCTGCGCCTTGATCGCTTCCCGCGCCGCGCCTTGTTCGTCGGCGGACGCCGCGACCACGGACGCATCCTTCGGCACCACGTAAGCCACCAGTTGCAGGCTGCTGCCGCCCTGCACCGCCAGCACCACGGCTTCGCTGACGTCGTTCAGTTCCAGCAGGCGCGCTTCGACTTCGCCCAGCTCGATACGGAAACCACGGATCTTCACTTGATGGTCAACGCGGCCGACGTATTCGATCTGGCCGAGGGCGTTGTAACGCGCCAGGTCGCCGGTGCGGTACAGACGCGCCCCGCTGGTGGAAAACGGATCGGGAATGAAACGTTCGGCAGTCAGATCGGCACGCTGGAAGTAACCGCGCGCCAGCAATTCACCACCGATCAGCAGTTCACCGACCACACCGACCGGTGTCGGCTGGCCGTCGGCATCCAGCAGATAAGTGTGACGGCCCGGCAACGGCTGACCGATCGGCAGGGTCAGCGGCAACGGCTGACGACCGAACACGTAGTCGCTGCAATCGAGGGTGGTGGCGGTGACGGTGGCTTCGGTCGGGCCGTAGGTGTTGAGCAATTTGACGTGTTCGAGCCCGGCCTGACGCCAGGCCTGCACGCCTTCCGGCGGCATCGCTTCACCGCCGCTGTGCACCTGACGCAGCGCCGCGTAATCACGCGGGCCGGCGGCGGCGAATTCCTTGGCGATCATGTTCCAGTAAGCGGTGGTCAGGTCCATGACCGTGATGCCTTGCTCGACGATCTGACGGTACAGGGTTTCGCTGTCCCACACTTCGTTGCCGCGCAGCACCACCGAAGCGCCGCAGGTCAGCGGGCCGAACAGCTGCTCGCCGAAGGCATCGAAGTTGAACGTCGCGAATTGCAGCGCGCAGTCGGCAGC
This sequence comes from Pseudomonas aphyarum, assembly GCF_028657055.1. Classification (NCBI taxonomy): domain Bacteria; kingdom Pseudomonadati; phylum Pseudomonadota; class Gammaproteobacteria; order Pseudomonadales; family Pseudomonadaceae; genus Pseudomonas; species Pseudomonas aphyarum. The sequence continues at coordinate 105,456 of NZ_JAMDGS010000007.1, read as the reverse complement.
GCTCAGGCCGTAGTAATGCTGCGAGGCGAATGCGTGTTTGCTCAGCGCACCGTGGCTGATGCCGACGCCTTTCGGGCGCCCGGTGGAGCCCGAGGTGAACATCACGTAGGCCAAGTTATCGGCCCACACGGCACGTTGCGGGTTGCTTTCATCGGTGCAGGCCCAGACATCGGCCTGATCCAGACACAGACTCCGGACGTTCTGCGGCACCGGCAATCGGTCGAGCAAATGGCTTTGGGTCAGCAGCAAACGGCTGCCGCTGTCTTCGATCATGCACAGCAGGCGATCACGAGGATATTGCGGGTCCAGCGGCACATAAGCGCCGCCGGCCTTGAGCACGGCGAGAATCGCGACGATCAGTTCCAGTCCACGATCCACCGCCACGCCCACCAACACGTCCGAGCCGACGCCTTGCGCCAGCAGCGTGCGCGCCAGGCGATTGGCCCGGGCGTTGAGCTGGGCATAGGTCAGGCGCTGGCCGTCGAAAATCAGCGCGACGGCATCCGGTGTCAGCTCGGCCTGGGCTTCGAACAGTTGATGCACCGGGCGCTCGCTCGGCCACTGGGTGTCGTGGCGACCCCACTTCTGAGTCAGTTGTTCCAGCTCGGCCGTTTCCAGCAGCGCGATGTCACCGACGCGCTGCTGCGGATCGCTGACGAGGCTGCGCAGCAAGTTCGTCCAGTGGCGCGCCATGCGTTCGATGGTTTCGGGCTCGAACAGATCCGTGGCGTAGGTGAACGCCGCGTGCAGTTGCCCGCCCTTCTCGTAGGTATCCAGACTCAGGTCGAATTGGGTGCTGCGGCTTTCCCACTCGATGACGCCCAGCTCCAGACCGCTGCCGACCTTGAGCGTGGTGACATCAGCGACTTCCGGCTGGTGGTTGTACATCACCTGGAACAGCGGGTTGTAGCTGAGGCTGCGTTCCAGCTTCAGCGCCTCTACCAGACGCTCGAATGGCAAGTCCTGATGGGCCTGGGCGCCGAGGGCGGTTTCCTTGAGGTCACGCAGCAGATCGGCGATCGAGGTCTGGCCGTCCAGTTCGACACGCAGCACTTGAGTGTTGACGAAGAAGCCGATGAGCCCTTCGATTTCCCGGCGGTTGCGGTTGGCGATCGGCACACCGACGCGCAGGTCGGTCTGCCCGGTGTAGCGGTGCAGCAGAATATTGAAGGTGCCGAGCAACAGCATGAACAGCGTCACCCCGTGCTGACGGGCGATACCGCGCAATTGCTCGACCAGCGCCGCGTCCACTACGCTTTCCAGACGCTGGCCCTGATTGCTCGGCAGCACCGGGCGCGGGCGATCCACCGGCAACTCCAGCACCGGGTGTTCGTCGCCCATCTGCGCCAGCCAGTAGTCGAGTTGACGTTGTTGCTCGCCGGCCTCCAGCCAGCGGCGCTGCCACAGGGCGTAGTCGCTGTATTGCACCGCCAGCGGCGGCAGTTCGGCAGCGCGGCCCTGATCGTGGGCGTCATAGAAGCGGCAGAACTCGTCGATCAGCACGTTCATCGACCAGCCATCGGAGACGATATGGTGCAGGGTCAGCAGCAGCACATGTTCCTGCTCGGCCAGTTGCAACAGGCGCACCCGCAGCAGCGGGCCGTTGGCCAGGTCGAACGGCAGCAGCGATTGCTCCTGCGCGGCGGCGGCCACACGGGTTTCACGTTCGGCGGCGGGCAAATCGCTGAGGTCGATGCGCTGGATGTCCAGCGGTTGTTGCAGCGGCACTTGCAGCAGGCTGTCGTCGGGCTGCTGCTGGAACACCGTGCGCAGGGTTTCGTGACGTTCGATCAGGCTGGCGAAGGCTTGCTCCAGCGCGGCCTGATTCAGGCGACCGGTCAGGCGCACCGCCGCCGGCAGGTTGTAGGCGCCGCTCTGCGGGTCCAGATGCCAGAGGAACCACATGCGTTGCTGGGCATAAGACAGCGCCTGCCGATCCTCGGCCTCGACGCCTGCGGGAATCGGGAACCGGGAAAAATCCACCCCTTCTTTCGCCAGGGCAGCCAGGAACATCTGGCGCTTTTCCAGGGGCAACCCGATAAACCGGCGAGCGAGTTTCAAGGAGTCTTCTGCATTCATTTCTTGGCATCCGGATCAGTAGGCAGGCAGCACAAAGGCACGTCGTCCCTATAAAACGAATGCAGACCGGAAAAATTAGCGATTGAGAAGAAGTGTCAGAGGTGCAGCTGCAAGCTCGAAGCGGCAAGCCACAAGAGGAAGCGACTGCGGGCAGAGAGCCTGCAGCCGCCAATTGAAACTCAGGCGCTGACGGCCAGCGAATGCCGACGGTGATGCACCTCAAGTTGATCCTTGATCACCTTGAGCACCCGGGCTTCGTGTTCATGAATGAAGAAGTGCCCGCCGGCCAGCATGTCCACCGAGAAACTGCCCGAGGTTTCCTTGCTCCAGCCGATCAATTGCTCGGTGGTGGCCTTGTCGGCCTTGCCGCCGAGCACATGCACCGGGCATTTGAGCAGCGGGCGCTGCAACGGCTGGAACTTGCCACAGAGCAGGAAATCCGCGCGCAGGATCGGCAGGGTCAGGCTCATCAACTCTTCGTTGGCCAGCACTTCCTCGCTGGTGCCGTTGAGCGTGCGCAGCTGATCGATCAGCTCGGCGTCGGTCTTCGGGTCGGCAAAACCGCGGTCGTAATCGGCGCGCATGGTCGGCGCAGCGGTGCCCGAGGCGAACAGCGCCACCGGTTCCGGGCAGCCCAGCGCCCGCAGTGCATGGGCGATTTCGCAAGCCACCAGCGCGCCCAGGCTGTGGCCGAACAACGCATAAGGGGTCTTGAGTGTCGGGCGCAATTCCCTGGCCAGTTGCATCGCCAGTACCCGCATGTCGGTGTGCAACGGTTCGTCGAACCGGGCGCCGCGCCCCGGCAGCTCCACCGGTTGCAGTTGCAGCCATTGCGGCAGCTTTGGCCGCCAGCGGCTGTAGACCATGGCACTGGCGCCGGAGTACGGCAGGCACAGCAGGGTCAACTTGGTCACCACGCTTCCCTCGAAAAAATGTCTCTTCAAGAGGGTACGGATCAACGACCCGGAGAATTAGTCGGCGGTGGCTAAATTTCCCCTACAAACCCTCGTTAACCGTTCAGGCCAAAACAACAACGAGGATTCACCGTGGACCTGCAGACCATTCTGGGCAAGCTGTTCGCCAATGCCGGTGCCGTCGGCATCGAAGGCGTTTTCCAATTCGTGCTGGGTCCACAGCTGGCGTGCTGGTCCGAGGTCAAGGCCAGCACCCGTACCGAGGCCGGTCGACACCCGAACCCGGATGTGACCATTGAAGTGGCGCCGAACGATTTCGCCGGGATCATGGGCGGCACCGCCAACGTCGAAGAACTGTTCGCCAGCGGTCGGCTGAAGATCGGCGGCAACATGGGCCTGGCGACGATGCTGCCGCAGATCATCGACCACGCGCGCTACGGTGGTGCGCCGGCGCAAAAGGTCGACATGAACAAGCGCTACCCGACGCCGCCGCGCCCCAGTGAAGCCATCACCGCCGCACGACCGGCGCAGACCGTCGTCGAGCGGCGGCCGCGCAGTGAGCTATCACTTCAGGAGTTCAAGGAACGCTACCTGCCCTTCGGCACGCCGGTGGTCATCAGCAATGCCTTGCACGACTGGCCGCTGTTCAAGCTCAGCCGCGAAGAGTCGCTGGTGCATTTCGCCGAACTGCAAGGCATCACCCGCCACGGCGACTACGTGAAAAAAACCTTCTCCACCGAACGGGATTTCCGCTCCACCTCGATGGCCGATTTCATCGCCTCGCTGGAGAGCCCGGCGGTCAAGGGTGCGGACGGCGAGCCACCGGCGTACATGGGCAACAACATCCTGCCGGCCGCGCTGATGCAGCAGATCAAATACCCGCCCTACTTCGATGGCTCGCTGTTCATCCCGCCACGGATCTGGATCGGCCCCAAGGGCACGCTGACGCCGCTGCACCGCGACGACTCCGACAACCTGTTCGCCCAGGTCTGGGGCCAGAAGAAATTCACCCTCGCGGCTCCCCACCACCGCGAAGCGCTGGGCACCTGGTCCACCGCGCCCGAGGGTGGCCTGGATGGCTGCGATTTCAACCCGGATGCGCCGGACTATGAGCGCTTCCCCGCCGCGCGCGACGTGACCTTCCTGCGCGTGACCCTGGAGGCCGGCGATCTGCTGTTCCTGCCCGAAGGCTGGTTCCATCAGGTGGAGTCGGTGTCGACTTCGCTGTCGGTCAACTTCTGGGTGAACTCGGGCCGGGGCTGGTAACCGGCATTATTTGAGGTGACGAAAGCTCTGCACCGCAGAGCCCAGCACCACCGCCCCGGCGGCAATCGCCAGCCAGAAGCCGCTGCGCGCGCCGAACGCATCCACCAGTGCGCCGGAACCGGCGGCGCCGATGGCCACGCCGATGCTCAAACCCGTCACCAGCCAGGTCAGGCCTTCGGTGAGCTTGGCCGGCGGCACGATGCGCTCGATCAACGCCATCGCCACGATCAGGGTCGGCGAGAAGAACAGCCCGGCAATGAACACCGCGACGGCCAACCCGAAGATGTTGCTCGCCAGCAACAACGGCAGCGTAGTCACCGCCGTCGCCAGACCGCCGTAGAGAAACAGCCGCGGCAACGGCAGCTTCGAGCGCATCGCGCCGAAGGCAATGCCGGCCAGACAGGAACCGATGGCATACACCGACAACACGATGCTCGCCGCCGCCGGCTGGCCCTGCTGCTGGGCGAACGCGACGCTGACCACATCCACCACGCCGACAATCACGCCCATGGCGAGCATCAACGCCAGCAGCCATTGGACGTCGGTCGAACGAATGATCGAACCCTGATGCTGCGATTCGTGCGGATGCACCGGCGGCTCGGTGCTGCGCTGGGCGACGAACGCCGTGACGCCGATCGCCAGCATCAACAACGCCGCCAGTGGCCCGGCCTCGGGAAATACGCCGACGCACAAGCCCACCGACAGCGGCGGGCCGACGATGAAGCAGACTTCGTCGAGCACCGACTCCAGCGCATAAGCGGTCTGCAACTGCGGCTGGCCGCGATAGATTTCGGTCCAGCGCGCCCGCGCCATCGCCGACATGCTCGGCATGCAACCGGCCAGTGCGGCGCAGACAAACAGGGTCCAGGTCGGCGCCTGCAAACGGGTGCACAGCAGCAACATCAGCAGCGCGCCCCCGCCAATCAGCGCCGCCACCGGCAGCACTCGCCCCTGGCCGAAACGGTCCACCAGCCGTGACACCTGCGGCGCGCAAAACGCCGTAGCCAGCGCGAACGTCGCCGCCACCCCGCCCGCCAACGCGTAGCCGCCGGTCAATTGCGAGAGCATGGTGATCACGCCGATGCCGGTCATGGAAATCGGCATGCGCGCGATCATCGCGGCAATCACAAAAGCCCGGGCGCCGGGGGCGTTGAACAGTTCGCGGTAAGGGTTTGCCATCGGATGCAGCCTCATCAGGGGCGGCCAAGTTGCCACAAAGCCTGACGGCCGGGGAAGCGCGCAATTGTTGGTGGAATGTGAAGTCCCCAATGCGCGCAGGGCCAATCGCTGCCGAATAAAGCTGTCGATGATTTCATGTACGCAGATGAACTCTCGCCGCCGCCCATCAGTCAGCTAAATAAGTCCTCAACCCAAGGCGCGACCCTGCATGCAGATTTCCCTCGCCCGCCAAGTGGCACTGGTCACCGGCGCCAGTTCCGGCATCGGCCACGGCGCTGCCAAAGCCCTGGCCGCCGCCGGTGCCTCCGTTGTCATCAACTACAACCGCCAGGCCGAGCCCGCCGAAGCGCTGGCCCGGCAAATCATTGCCGACGGTGGTCAGGCCATCGCCATCGGCGCCGACGTTTCGAAGGAGGAAGACGTGGAGAGACTGTTCCAGCAAACCCTCGACACCTTCGGCACGCTGGACATTCTGGTAGCCAACTCCGGCCTGCAAAAAGACGCGGCGGCTGTGGATATGTCGCTGGCCGACTGGAACGCGGTGATCGGCGTCAACCTCACCGGTCAGTTCCTCTGCGCCCGCGCCGCGCTGCGGATCTTCAACCGCCAGGGCGTGCGCGAAGGCGTGTCCCGGGCCGCCGGCAAAATCATCCACATGAGTTCGGTGCACCAGCGCATTCCCTGGGCCGGGCACGTCAATTACGCAGCGTCCAAGGGCGGCGTCGATCAGTTGATGCAGACCCTGGCCCAGGAAGTCAGCCACCAGCGCATCCGCATCAACGGCATCGCACCGGGGGCGATCCGCACGGCGATCAATAAAGACGCCACCGAAGGCGACGCGGGCCAAGCCCTGCTCAAACTCATCCCTTACGGGCGCATCGGCGATGTCGAGGACGTGGCCAACGCGGTGGTGTTTCTCGCCTCCGACGCCTCGGACTACATCGTCGGCACCACCCTGTTCATCGACGGCGGCATGAGCCTCTATCCGGAGTTCCGTGGCAATGGCTGAGCATCATCCCGAACGACAAAGCCCCATCGACGCCCACGGCATCATCGGCGACATGCGCAGCGCCGCGCTGGTCAATGACAAGGGCAGCGTGGATTTCTTCTGCTGGCCGGAGTTCGACAGCCCGTCGATCTTCTGTTCGCTGCTTGATACCCCCGACGCGGGGATTTTCCAGCTCGCGCCGGATCTGCCCGATGCCCGGCGCGAACAGATTTACCTGCCAGACACCAACGTCCTGCAAACCCGCTGGCTCAGTGACCACGCCGTGGTGGAAATCACCGACCTGCTGCCGATTGGCGACAACGACGATGCCCTGCCGCTGTTGATGCGCCGGGTGCGGGTGGTCAGCGGGCAGGCGACGTTTCACCTGCGCTGCGCGGTTCGGCATGACTATGCCCGCGCTGAAACCCGTGCCGCAATCGACAAGAACGATGTACTGTTCAACGCCAGCGGGCAGCCGACGCTTCGACTGGCCTCGGATCAAAGCTTGAGCGTCGATCAGGATGCAGCGGTCGGGCAATTCACCCTCAAACAGGATCAGACGGCGGCATTCATGCTCGGCGCCAGCGACGATCCGCGCTTCGCCGAAGGCGCCGCGCAACTGTGCATCGAGCGCACGCTGAAGTTCTGGCGCGACTGGATCGGCCAGTCCAACTATCGCGGTCGCTGGCGCGAAATGGTCAACCGCTCGGCCCTGGCCCTGAAGCTCCTGACCTCGCGCCAGCACGGCGCAATCCTCGCCGCCGCCACGTTCGGCCTGCCAGAAACACCCGGCGGCGAACGCAACTGGGACTATCGCTACACCTGGATCCGCGACGCCTCGTTCACCGTCTACGCCTTCATGCGCCTGGGCTTTGTCGACGAAGCCAACGGCTACATGCGCTGGCTGCGCGGGCGGGTCAGCGATTGCAGCGGCCAGTCGATGAAACTGAACATCCTCTACGCCATCGACGGCCGCCAGGAACTGCCGGAAACCGAACTCACGCATTTGTCCGGGCATGGCGGCGCAAAACCGGTGCGCATCGGCAATGGTGCTTACGACCAGATTCAACTGGATATCTTCGGCGAACTGATGGACGCCGTTTATCTGGTCAACAAGTACGGCGACGCGATTTCCCACGAAGGCTGGAAACATGTGATGGAAGTGGTCGATCAGGTCTGTGAGACCTGGCAGACCAAGGACGTAGGCATCTGGGAAATGCGCGGTGAGCAACATCACTTTCTGCATTCGCGCTTGATGTGCTGGGTAGCGCTGGACCGGGCAATCCGCCTGGCCTCGAAACGCTCGCTGCCGGCACCCTTCGCCCGCTGGGACCAGACCCGTCAGGCAATCCACGCCGACATCTGGGACAACTTCTGGAATGAAGAACGCGGACATTTTGTGCAGTACCAAGGCGGCACGGCGCTGGATGGCTCGATGTTGCTGATGCCGTTGGTGCGTTTCGTCAGCGCCAAGGATCCGAAATGGCTGGCGACGCTGGAAGCCATCGAGAAGCACCTGGTCCGCGACGGGATGGTTTACCGCTATCGCAACGATGACAGCGGCATCGACGGACTGTCCGGCACCGAAGGCGCCTTTGCCGCGTGCTCGTTCTGGTATGTGGAATGTCTCGCACGCGCCGGGCAAGTCGAAAAGGCTCATTTGGAATTCGAGCAACTGCTGCGTTATGCCAATCCGTTGGGGCTGTACGCGGAGGAATTCGACAACCGTGGCCGGCATCTGGGCAACACGCCACAGGCGTTGACGCATCTGGCGCTGATCAGTGCTGCGAGTTTTCTCGATCGCAAGTTGAGTGGGGAGAAGAATTACTGGCAGCCGTAGTCATCCTTCTTCGCCAGAGCCTGTAAGAAAGATCTCAACTTCAATCGCCGCTTGTAGGAAGGCTACCTACGAGCGGCAAACACCCCCGAGCCTTGCGGTTGAAGGGCTGGCCCACACAATCGATTCCTTTCGATACAACTTGTTGATGGCAGGCCCTACAAAAACCTGCCAACCCCATGTAACGCTTGGGCCGCGACTCGCACTTACACCCCGAAATACCTTGTTGCCAGCTGTTACATCCCCCCCTACCATCCACCGCAACGGGCACAGCGGAGCTGTCCAATAAAAACCCGATTCAAGGAACCAGAATGAGCCAACGCATCCACCGCCAGATCGACACCCCACTGCGCACGGGCCTCAAGCGCGACGAACTGTGGGAGGCCGCCGACAAGGGCCTGATCAAATGCTGGGAAATCGGCCGCCAGCGCGCCACCCGCTTCCCCGACCTCGCCCAACGCTGCAGCGCCGATGAACTGCCGGTGCTGGGCTGGAAAGGTGGGGTCAGTCGCAGCCTGAAGAAGAATGAAAAGTACGGATCGCTGAAATACCTCGCCCAGTGGCAGGGGTTGCGGGGGGAAGACCTGGATATTGATCTGGGTGCCGAACGGGTCATGACCTGCTCGCGGACGAAAATGGTGGTGACGTTTACGCCGGATCGCAGCAAGTATTTCAATCAGGTGGCGGAAGCTGAAGCGACATAAGCTGACATCCAACCAAAAAAATAAACCTTTTAACGAAGTCATGAATACAATGAACGCAGAAACAATTGGATGGATTATCGGCAGCACGGGGCTTGCCACTATTGGCATAGCATTCATGATTAAAACACTAATAACCTCAGGCATAAAAAAAGCCGTAGAACTAAATTTCAACAAACATCTTGAGAACTACAGAGCAACCCTCAGTCAAGAACTGGAAAGCCTAAAATCCACACTCAAGAATTCCGAAGTATTTTTTGTTCGCCAACTTGAAGCACTGAGCCAACTAAGAAGTCTGTACCGCAAGATCCTCCCTGAGAGAGATTACCCGGATATGGAATGGCCAGAGGCACTTGAAAAAATAGCCGACTCGTACAAACAACATTCAACTCATATCAATGACTATATGAGCGCCTACGATGCCCTTCTCCCCGTAGACGTGCGAGAACAGCTTGAACGCGCAGCATATGCGATCAGCGAAATACGATTTCAGTTTGATTACAACTCGAAAACCCTCGACGCTACCGCAAATAGCGAAGCACTGGAAAATGCTGAGCTATATTTCGAACTCATTAAGAAAAGTATTGATTCATTTCAAGAATGCATCGAGCTTCAACTGGGAAATCGAAAAGTTTCCACATCACCTGCAAAGACCAAAAAGGAAATTGCATGACAATTTTTTTAGCTTCAAACACTGGCGGCCACAACGAAAGGATTACCCTTTTTGGAAGAACGGAGAAAGAAACCGACCTATCACATCCGATGCTATTAAAAATAAAAGAATCGATCAGTCCAATCGACAATATCGAGTTGCGTTCCATAACCAACGTCTCGGGAGACTCCCTTCCTTTCTCCCTTTATGAAGAGCTAAAATCCAACACACTCTGGGGCTATCCTTGGAGATTGTTCGATATCAACGGTGAGAAAATTTGCGAAAAATTTCCTACAGCTGACATTCGATATTTCAAAAACCTCAATAACGACAATCAATGGATACAGGCAGCCATCAATAAAGCTCTTGAAATTTCCGACCTCCATACCAAAATAACTCCACCCAGCAGTAGCTAGAAAAAACATCATCAATTCCAGGAATTTTCTAGCTTGCCTCACCCGTATAGTTTCAGGGTTCATTCCAATTAAAATCACTAACCTTAATTCGCCAAGATAGCTCTACATCTGGAGCCCCTCGTGAGCAATTTTAAGACCATTGAAACCAAAACTCTTTCTATCGCCTTCGAGCAATATGGTCCGGACAATGGTGTGGCCGTGATTTTGCTCCACGGCTTCCCCTACTCCCCCCGCGCCTACGACGAAATCGCCCCGCCCCTCGCTGCCAAGGGTTATCGGGTAATCGTGCCGTACCTGCGCGGTTACGGGCCGACCCGTTTCAACAGCCCGGAAACACTGCGTTCCGGCCAGCAAGCGGCGCTGGCGCAGGATCTGCTGGAGCTGATGGATGCGCTGGGTTTCGAACAAGCGACGTTGTGCGGTTACGACTGGGGCGGTCGGGCGGCGTGCATTGTGGCGGCGCTGTTTCCCGAGCGCGTGCGCGGGTTGGTGACGGGCGATGGCTACAACCTGCAAGACATTCCGAATTCGATTCAGCCGCTGGATCCGCAGAGCGAGCATCGCTACTGGTATCAGTACTACTTCCACACGCCCCGTGGCGTTGAGGGGCTGACGCAAAACCGGCGGGCGCTGTGCGAGTTGCTGTGGCAGTTGTGGTCACCGACCTGGGCGCGGAACGCCGAGCGTTATCCGCTGAGTGCATCGGCGTTCGATAACCCGGATTTCGTCGATGTGGTGATTCACTCTTATCGCCATCGCTTCATGTATGCGCCGGGCGATCCGGCGCTGGAGTGGATGGAGCAGGCGCTGGAGAAACAACCGGCGATCGGCGTTCCGACGATATCGCTATGCGGTGCGGACGATGGCGTCGGCCCGGCGCCGGCAGAGGATGAAGATGCCCATCACTTCACCGGGTTTTACGAGCGGCGGGTGCTATCCGGCGTTGGGCATAACATTCCGGAAGAAGCGCCGGGCGTGACGCTCAAGGCATTACTGGATCTGCTCCAGCGCTGACCGAAAACCGCTCCCGATAAGCCTGCGGCGTCACCCCCATGGCCCGCAGGAAACTACGTCTCAAGGTTTCTTCACTGCCGAATCCACAATTGGCCGCAACCCGTTTGATCGGCAGTCCGGTATCGCTCAGCAGCCGGCGCGCCGTTTCAACGCGGATCAGTTCGATGGCCCGGGCCGGGGTCTGGCCGGTATCGGCGCGGTAGTGGCGCACGAAGCTGCGTTCGCTCATGCCGGCCTGTTCGGCGAGGGTCGGGATGCCCAGATCGCAGGTCAGATGCTCGGCGATCCACGCGTGCAAATCGTCGAAGCGGTTACCCTGTTTTTGCAGCGACAGCGTCACGCTGAATTGCGACTGCCCGCCCGGTCGTTTGAGGAACACCACCAGTTGCCGGGCGACGTCCAGGGCCATGTCGCGACCGAGGTCGTCTTCGACCATGGCCAGCGCCAGGTCGATGCCGGCGGTGACGCCCGCCGAGGTCCAGACCGGGCCGTCGTTGATGAAGATCGGATTGGGCTCGACCTGCAAACGCGGGTGTTGCTGCGCCAGTTGTTCGCAGCGGGTCCAGTGGGTGACGACCCGGCGACCGTCGAGCCAGCCGCTGGCGGCCAGCAGAAAGGCGCCGGTGCAGACCGAGGCCACGCGCCGGCAGCCGTTCGCGTGCTCACGCACCCAACTCACCAACCCGGCGTCCTCGGCAGCGGCGTAAACACCCCAACCGCCGGCGATGATCAGGGTGTCGCTGGGCTGTTTCGGGAGCGGTTCGGCCAGCATCGCCAACCCGGCGGACGAGTTGACCGCCCCGCCGCCGCTGGCGATGACCGTTGGCGCGTACGGCGCAGGCAAACCCTGCTGGCGGGCGATGTCGTTGGCCGAGGCGAAGACTTGCAACGGCCCGGTGACATCGAGCAACTGCACATTGGCGAACGCGAGGACGTGGATGGTTTTCGGCATTTGGCGTAATTCGTGGGCTGATTGGCGTATGCGCCAAAACCTACGCGCCTACAGTGAAGCCGTCTACCCCCCCTTTTCACGGAGAAGAACCATGGCGTTGCAGATCGGTTTTCTGTTGTTTCCCCAGGTGCAGCAACTCGACCTGACCGGCCCGTATGACGTGCTGGCCTCGTTGCCGGACGTGCAGGTGCATCTGGTCTGGAAGGATCTGGTACCGGTCACCGCCAGCACCGGGTTGGTGCTGAAACCGACCACCACCTTCGAGGACTGCCCGGATCTGGACGTGATCTGCGTACCCGGCGGCGCCGGGGTCGGGCCGCTGATGGAAGACGAGCAGACGCTGGCGTTCATCAAGGCGCAAGCCGCGCAGGCGCGTTACGTGACGTCGGTGTGCACCGGTTCGCTGGTGCTTGGGGCGGCAGGTCTGTTGCAGGGTAAACGGGCGACCACGCACTGGGCTTATCACGATCTGCTGCCGACGCTGGGCGCAATTGCGGTGAAGGATCGGGTGGTGCGTGACGGCAATCTCTTTACAGGGGGCGGCATTACTGCGGGGATCGATTTCGCGCTGACGCTGGCGCAAGAACTGGTCGGTGTCGATACGGCGCAACTGGTGCAGTTGCAACTGGAATATGCGCCGGCGCCGCCGTTTGATTCGGGTAGTCCGGAGACGGCGCCGATTGCTGTTGTTGAAGAAGCCCGCAAGCGTGCAGCGCCTTCGCTGAAGTTGCGCACTGAAATTACCGAGCGTGCGGCGGCGAAACTCAACCTGCGCTGACATTTCAGCCTTACGCAAATCCCTGTGGGAGCTGGCTTGCCAGCGATAGCGGTGAGTCAGTCAATGAAGATGTCGACTGTGCAGACGCCATCGCTGGCAAGCCAGCTCCCACAGTTTTTGTATTAGCCACAGCTTTTTGTGTCAGCCACAGGTTTGCTTGTTGTCCCGGTTTCTCGCCTCACCTTCACTTGTCCCCTCGCCCCCACCCGTGTAGAAAGCCTGTCCACAAATCGTGCACAAGGACTTTCCATGACAGCTCTGCCATGGCTCTATCTCGGGCTTCTCAGCCTTGGTTACGGATTGGCGCTGAGTTTCGGCCAGCTCGGCTGGCTGGCGCTGATCTCCATTGCACTGCTGGTTTTCGCCGGTTACGCCGTGCGCCAGCAAACCGTGCCGGTCGGGCGTTATCTCGGCCATGGCCTGTTTATCGTGCTGGCTCTGGCGCTGGCCCTGCACTGGCTGCCGGGCTTCTATAACGGCCGGGTCATCGAGCCGCAGCGTTTCACCGACAACGCCGTGCCGTTCTCGATGTACCTGAATCTCGACAAACCGCTGATTGGTTTCTGGCTGCTACTGGTCTGCCCGTGGATCGTCGCGCGGCGTTCGTTGCGCCTGACGGTGTACGCCACAGCGCTGGCACTGACGCTGAGCGTGATTCTGGCGTTGGGCGGCGCGGTGTTGCTAGGCATGATCACCTGGGCGCCGAAATGGCCGGATCAGGCGTGGCTGTGGGTGCTGAACAATCTGCTGCTGGTGACGCTGGTCGAAGAAGCGCTGTTTCGCGGCTATATCCAGGGCGGCCTGAGCCGGCGTTTCAAACACCTGCCCTACGGCGAAAACCTCGCGCTGCTGCTGGCGTCCCTGCTGTTCGGCCTGGTGCATGTGGGCGCCGGCTGGCAATGGGTGTTGCTGGCGAGCCTGGCGGGTGTCGGCTATGGTCTGGCCTACCGTTTTGGCGGGCTCGGTGCGGCGATCGCCACGCACTTTGGCCTGAACCTGCTGCATTTCGGTCTGCTCACCTATCCGATGCTCGCGGGTTGAAGCAAGGGCCGTTTTGCGACGCCGTACATATAAATGAAAAAAAATTTCAATAAATGGCCGACCCCGCCGACAACCTTTCAAAGCCTTGCGGATTGAAAAACCATGCGTAATAACCAGCCCATTACACAACGCGAACGGACTTTCCCGGCTCAGCAACGGTTGATTTCCACAACCGACGCCAAGGGCGTGATCACCTACTGCAACGACGCTTTCGTCGAAATCAGCGGGTTTTCGCGTGAGGAACTGATCCGTGCGCCGCACAACCTGGTTCGTCACCCCGACGTCCCGGCTGCGGTGTTTTCGCACATGTGGGGCACACTGAAACAAGGCTTGCCATGGATGGGCATTGTCAAGAATCGCTGCAAGACCGGTGATCATTACTGGGTGAACGCCTATGTAACGCCGGTGTTCGATGGCAGTCAGGTGGTCGGTTACGAGTCGGTACGGGTCAAGCCGTCCGCCGAACAGATCCGCCGTGCCGAAGCGCTCTACCAACGCATCAACCAGGGCAAGTCGGCGATTCCTTCGAGCGACAAATGGCTGCCGATCGTGCAGGACTGGCTGCCGTTCATTCTGGTCAGCCAGTTGAGCTTCATGATCGGCGCCACCCTCAACTCGCAGTGGGGCTTCGCCCTCGCCGCCGGTCTCTCGGTGCCGCTGGGCCTGTTGGGTCTGCAATGGCAACAACGCGGGCTCAAGCGCCTGCTGCGTCTGGCCGAGCAGACCACGTCCGACCCGTTGATCGCGCAGATGTACACCGACAGCCGTGGCCCACAGGCCCGTCTGGAGATGTCGATCCTCAGCCAGGAAGCCCGCCTGAAAACCTGCCTGACCCGTCTGCAGGACACCGCCGAGCACCTGACCGATCAGGCCAAACAGTCCGACGCCCTGGCGCACAACAGCTCCAGCGGTCTGGAACGTCAGCGCGTGGAAACCGAACAGGTCGCCACCGCCGTCAACCAGATGGCCGCCACCACGCAAGAAGTGGCGAGCCATGTCCAGCGCACCGCCGACGCCACCCAGGAAGCCAACCGCCTGACCGGCCGCGGCCGCGACATCGCTGGCGAAACCCGCGAAGCCATCCAGCGTCTGTCCGTAGTCGTGGGTGAAACCGGCCTGACCGTCACCCAACTGGCCAAGGACAGCGACGAAATCGGCGGCGTGGTCGACGTGATCAAAGGCATCGCCGACCAGACCAATCTGCTCGCCCTCAACGCCGCGATCGAAGCAGCCCGCGCCGGCGAGATGGGCCGTGGTTTTGCCGTAGTCGCCGACGAAGTCCGCCAACTGGCGCAACGCACCAGCGAATCCACAGGCCAGATCCACGCCCTGATCGCCAAGTTGCAACAGACCGCATCCAGCGCCGTACAAACCATGGAAGCCGGCCATCGCCAGGCGGAAGAAGGTGTAGCGCGGGTTCTGGAAGCGGATCAGGCCTTGGTCGGCATCAGCGAAGCAGTGGCCAACATCACCGACATGACCACCCAGATCGCCGCCGCGACCGAAGAGCAAAGTGCCGTGGCTGAAGAAATCAGCCGCAACATCAGCAACATCTCGGAACTGGCGGACCAGACCTCGGAACAGGCGCATAACTCGGCGTTGCTGAGTGAAGAGCTGACCAAGACTGCCAACACGCAGTATTCGTTGGTGGAGCGGTTTAACCGCTGATTGTTCTGGCAATAAAGAAACCCCGGACAGCGAAAGCTTCCGGGGTTTTTATTGCCAGTCTGAAATGGACGTAGCCAGCACCGCCCTCTTCGTGGGCAAGCCCACTCCCACAGGGTTTCGCATTGGCCACAAGATCTCGCAACACCACCATCCTTGTGGGAGCGGGCTTGCCCGCGAAGAGGCCCGGTCTGCTGGCGAAAATCTCATGCGAAAAGCGCGGACAGTGCCTACAACTGAATCGGAACCAACTGACTGGCAGGCGATGAAGCCCGGCTCTACTTTGTCGTCCAAACCTACTCACACGGGCTAGCCAGCATGAATACATTCCCTACGCAGAATCCGATGATCAGGACTGACAAACCTGTGAGAAAGGAAGTCCGAGAAGAACTGACATTCCTTGATGTGCGGCGAGCGGCACGTGATGGGCAGAAAGCGTTCGATAAATTTGTGATCACTGGCAGGCTGTGACCTTTTGATATCGATGAAAAAACCGGAAGCCAAACGCTTCCGGTTTTTTGTTCCGCTTACTCCTTCGGCACGAGGTTATCGAGCGCCTGATTCACCGCCAACTCACCCAACATCACCACTTGCGCAATGCCCAACAGGGTCTTGCGGTTCGGCCCTTCCAGCAGGCCGGCAAAGTCACCGAGCATGACCGTGGCTGACGCGAGGGATTCGCAGGCATTGGCCAGCAAGGACTCCGTGTCGGTTTGCGGGTTGGCCATGAACATGTCGTTTGGGGTGTAGGGCGTGGCCATGATCCGGGCTGCCGGGGTCAGGTAATAGTCAAGGGCGCGTTCGGCCGCGTCGTGGAGTTTTCTTGAATCGGGAAATTCGTACGGGGAAACCGGATCTTCTAACGGTGGAATGACGGTCGTGGACATCAGCTAAAACTCCGGACAAGAGTCGCTTGAGGATTTGTGTAGACGGCTGCCAAACAGTGAGGGGGACAAGCCCCTCACCGAGGCGGCAACTACCGCGAGACGTGATGGTTATCCAGCACACGATTGACCAGCAGCTCACTCAGCATGATGACCTGCTGCAATATCTGCATCGCCTTGCGCTGCGATGGGTCGACGGTGTTGCCGATATCCCGGGCCACGTCACTGGCCGACGACAGCGTTTCGCACGCTTCGACCAGCAGCGTTTCGTCATCCACCGTTGGATTGACCAGATAGATCTTGCCTGGCTTGCGCGATGGCTTGGATGTCTTCTGTGCGCCAGGATCGAGGTAATGATTGATCGCCCGCTCGGTGGCCGTTTTTATGTTTTCGGCTTCGAGTGCGGCGTCGTAGGGGATTGAATCGGTTTCTGGTGGGTTTGGCGTAATTTTGAACATACGGACTCTCTATCTTGAAAGAATTGAAGAGCCGTCACTTTCGCTACCAAACGAAGGGTGGCGGCCATACGTGGGTTGGTAGACCGGTCAAGACAGAGAAACCCCCGGCGCCCCCGAAGGAGCCCCACGCATGGCCACCATATAAAACGCAGCCCAAAAAATGAGACTGCATAAGGTGACGCCACACAGCTGTCAAGAAACGGGCTACCAAACCCGATCACTGTTTTGCAGTGACAGGGAAACGATATAGCCCTCTCCAAGCCGCGTAAGCCGGCGGATTCTGGCGTACGCGTAGGCAACGACGCAAGGTGTTGTAGCCCTTATGGCGTAACGGTTCGTGTACTTTAAACGTGGTTACGTGATCGTGTTTATTCGCTGGAAATGCCGGGCTGTGGGAGCTTTCAGTTTTGGTGGCGTGTCAGTGAAACCTTCCCCCTCACCCTAGCCCTCTCCCCGAGGGAGAGGGGACTGACCGAGGTGTTTGGACGAGGTACGCCGACGTGGGATACCGAGGTGAACTCAGGTTTTTGAAAGCACCTCAATCTGCCTCTCACCTAAGGGAGAGGGACTGACCGAGGTGCGTGGGCGAGGGACGCCGACGTGGGATTCCGAGTTGAACTCAAGCTTGAAAGCACCCCATTCGGCTCCCTCTCCTTGGGGAGAGGGCTGGGGTGAGGGGTAGGCTCGACACTGAAACCAAACCGTTCGCCAAACCATTCAAAACGATGAGCGTTAGCTCGAGTACCGCTTCTGATCTTCGGGCGACGTCGGAAGGCTGAGTGGAGGGATTTATCCGGGGGTGGGAGCGCAGCGACCGTTTGGCGAAGCCAAACACATCGAGAGGAGGTGCAGCGAAGCAAACCGTAGGCGATGCCCCCCGGATGAATCCCGGAGCGAAGGAACCCCGAGCCTTAGCGAGTGGGCCGGACGTAGGAGCAAGCGTTTTTTTGCTTACTTTTTTGAGGCGTTTGTCAAAAAAGTGAGTCGCCGTAAGGGCGAAACCCTAGGTGGGCTTGACCGCAGCAACGGATATTCACATAGATCGAAAAGTGTGTCGCGTTCAAGATCGATCCCCCTCACCCCAGCCCTCTCCCCCAAGGGGGCGAGGGGGAAAGGGAGCCGATCTTCATGAGCTTCAAAATTTCGACTCGGCTCAATCGATACGAAGAAACGAGGCCACCTTCTGCGCGGCGGCAGCCAAATGCTGCTCATGCGTAAACCCGGAAACCTTGAGCGGCTTCAAATCATGATCCCCCGCCGCCAGCCAAAACACTTCAATACTCGGCGATAAGGAATACCCTTCGACAGCGTCCCGATTCCCCAGAGCATCCCGCTCCCCCTGAACAATCAACGTCCGAGTCCGCAAAGAAGCCAAATGCTCAACCCGAGGCTTCTCCGGTTTCCCAACCGCATAAAACGGATAACCAAGGCAAACCAACGCATCAGCCCCCAACTCATCAACCAAGAGACTCGCCATCCGCCCCCCCATGGACTTCCCGCCAATCGCGAGCGGCCCAGCGACATGAAGTCGCACCAAGCCATAAACCTCACGCCAACATTCGAGCAACTTCGGCGCCGGATTCGGCGGGCGTTTACTGCCATCAACCCGCCGCTGCGCCATATAAGGAAACTCAAACCGCAACACATTCACCCCAAGCCCAGCAAGGCGCCCAGCCATATCGTTCATCCAGTCGCTATCCATCGGCGCCCCCGCCCCATGCGCCAGGATCAGCGTCGCCGAAGCCTCCCCAACAGCGGCATCCCAAAGCCACCCGTGATCCCGCAGGCACTGCGCCCATTGATCCCCGTCAATACTGGCCTTGTGCTGTTTGTCCATGCTTGCCTCGCTTTTAGTCTGCCTATAACTCCAGGCGAAGGATTCGCGGCGTTTTCTGCGCGCGCTCACTTCGGCTGAACCGTGGATGGGGAACCATGAACACTTCTATCAGTACCGCCTACAACTACAAGGTGGTCCGCCAATTCGCCATTATGACGGTGGTGTGGGGCATCGTCGGCATGGGGCTCGGGGTTTTTCTCGCGGCTCAATTGGTCTGGCCCGAACTCAACTTCAACCTGCCGTGGACCAGCTTCGGACGCCTGCGCCCGCTGCACACCAACGCGGTGATCTTCGCGTTCGGCGGCTGTGCCTTGTTCGCCAGTTCGTTCTACTCGGTGCAGCGCACCTGCCAGACCCAACTGTTTGCGCCAAAAATCGCCGCCTTCTGCTTCTGGGGCTGGCAACTGGTGATCCTGCTGGCGGCCATCAGCCTGCCGCTGGGTTACACCAGCTCCAAGGAATACGCCGAACTGGAATGGCCGATCGACATCCTGATCACCATCGTCTGGGTCGCCTACGCCATCGTGTTCTTCGGCACGATCATGCAGCGCAAGACCAAGCACATTTATGTGGGCAACTGGTTCTTCGGCGCGTTCATCATCACCGTGGCGATTCTGCACATCGTCAACAACCTTGAGTTGCCGGTGAGTTTCACCAAGTCCTACTCGGTGTACGCCGGTGCAACCGATGCGATGGTGCAATGGTGGTACGGCCACAACGCCGTAGGCTTTTTCCTCACCGCCGGTTTCCTCGGGATGATGTACTACTTCGTGCCGAAACAGGCCGAACGTCCGGTGTATTCGTATCGTCTGTCGATCGTGCACTTCTGGGCGCTGATCACCCTGTACATCTGGGCAGGCCCGCACCACCTGCACTACACCGCGCTGCCGGACTGGGCGCAGTCGCTGGGCATGGTGATGTCGCTGGTACTGCTGGCGCCGAGCTGGGGCGGCATGATCAACGGCATGATGACCCTGTCGGGCGCCTGGCATAAGTTGCGCAGCGACCCGATCCTGCGCTTCCTCGTGGTATCGCTGGCGTTCTACGGCATGTCGACCTTCGAAGGGCCGATGATGGCGATCAAGACAGTGAACGCCCTCTCCCACTACACCGACTGGACCATCGGCCACGTTCACGCCGGCGCGCTCGGCTGGGTGGCGATGATTTCCATCGGCGCGCTGTACCACATGATCCCGAAAATCTTCGGCAAAGAGCAGATGCACAGCATCGGCCTGATCAACGCGCACTTCTGGCTCGCGACCATCGGCACCGTGTTGTACATCGCCTCGATGTGGGTCAACGGCATCGCCCAGGGCCTGATGTGGCGCGCAGTGAACGAGGACGGCACGCTGACCTACTCCTTCGTCGAAACCCTGGTGGCCAGCCACCCAGGCTTCGTCGTGCGGCTGATTGGCGGGGCGATCTTCCTCAGCGGCATGTTCCTGATGGCTTACAACACCTGGCGCACCGTGCGGGCCTCGCAGCCTGCTGACGTCGTTGCTGCCGCGCAGATGGCCTGAGGAGTCCGCCATGAAACACGAAACGATTGAAAAGAACGTCGGCCTGCTGATGCTGCTGATGGTGTTTGCCGTGAGCATCGGCGGCCTGACCCAGATCGTCCCGCTGTTCTTCCAGGACGTGACCAACAAACCGGTGGAAGGCATGAAGCCCTACACCGCGCTGCAACTGGAAGGCCGCGACATCTACATCCGCGAAGGTTGCGTCGGTTGCCACTCGCAGATGATCCGTCCGTTCCGCGCCGAAACCGAACGCTACGGGCACTACTCGGTGGCCGGTGAAAGCGTGTGGGATCACCCGTTCCTGTGGGGTTCCAAGCGTACCGGCCCGGACCTGGCCCGGGTTGGCGCGCGTTACTCGGATGACTGGCACCGTGCGCACTTGTACAACCCGCGCAACGTTGTACCGGAATCGAAAATGCCGGCTTACCCATGGCTGGTCACCCAACCGGTCGACAGCAGCCACACCGAAACCAAGCTCAAAGTCATGCGCACCCTCGGCGTGCCATACACCGACGACGACATCAGCGGCGCGGTGGCCAGCCTCAAGGGCAAGACCGAAATGGACGCCCTCGTCTCCTACCTGCAAGTGCTTGGCACTGCGATCAAGAGCAAGAGGTGAGAAATGGTCTTTGAAATGAGCGCGGGGCTGATTCGCGGCCTCGGCACGGTCGTGGTGTTCGTGGCCTTCGTCGGCCTGACCCTCTGGGTGTTCAACCGCAAGCGCACGCCGGAATTCGCCGAAGCGCGCCTGCTGCCGTTTGCCGACGAGCCGCAACCCGACACTACCCAAGCTAATGAGACAAGGAGTACCCGGCCATGACCACCTTCTGGAGTACGTGGATCTGCGTACTGACCATCGGCAGCCTGATCGGCCTGACCTGGCTGCTGGTCGGCACCCGTCGGGGCGAAACCAAGGGCAGCGTCGACCAGACCATGGGCCACAGCTTCGACGGCATCGAGGAGTACGACAACCCGCTGCCGCAGTGGTGGTTCATGCTGTTCGCCGGCACGCTGGTGTTTTCCGTGGGCTATCTGATCCTTTACCCGGGCCTGGGCAACTGGAAAGGGATCCTGCCGGGCTACGAGGACGGCTGGACCGGCGTCCACGAATGGGAAAAGGAAATGAGCAAGGCTGACGCCAAATTCGGGCCGATCTTCGCCAAGTTCGCCGCCATGCCGGTGGAAGAAGTGGCGAAGGATCCGCAGGCGCTGAAAATGGGTGGCCGTCTGTTCGCCTCCAACTGTTCGGTGTGCCACGGCTCGGACGCCAAAGGCGCGTTCGGTTTCCCTAACCTCGCCGACAAGGACTGGCGTTGGGGCGGCAGCGCCGAAACCATCAAGACCACCATCATGGGTGGCCGGATGGCGGCGATGCCGGCGTGGGGCGAAGCACTGGGCGAGGCCGGGGTGAAAAACGTGGCGGCGTATGTACGCCATGAACTGGCCGGGCTGCCGTTGGCAGCGGACAACAAGGCCGATCTGCAAGCCGGGCAGCAAGCGTTCAGCACCATGTGCGTGGCTTGTCACGGGGCAAACGGCCAGGGCACCGAAGCCATGGGCGCACCGAACCTGACGCACCCGGCCGGTTTCATCTACGGCACCAGCCTGACCCAACTTGAGCAGACCATCCGCCATGGCCGTCAAGGCCACATGCCCGCTCAGAACGAGCTGCTGGGCAACGATAAAGTGCAATTGCTGGCCGCTTATGTGTACAGCCTTAGCAATGGATTGAATACAGAAAAACTGATTACTGATGACAATAAAAAGTAATCATTGCGTACAAGACTGCCGCACGTTTCCAGTGCGGCAGTTTCCAGCCCCTTTGCGACGCATTGTCGCACCCCTTCACCCCCTCTCCTTTCGGTTACCCGGATTCGGGTCTACGCTTGCTCGATGCGGACTGGCCCGTGCCGGTTCCAGGTCGACCCCGAGCGAGGCGTTGAACGAATCGGCTGACTGACATGGCCGCAAAGGCCGGTAGATACCGGCTGTCGTGCCAATTACCGTCCGTCACCCGAACCGAGCGTTCGAACACACCCCGTTACATCCGACCGGGACCCCTCGCTTTTTTCGTCCGCTGCGACATTTTGCCCGAGGGCAATTTTGTCCTTACGCGGCGCATGGAAAGGCCGCAGAATCAGCGTTGGAAAGCATTGACCCAGGTCATGGCGCGTTGCATTGACCCCCTGCTTTCTACATACTTGCGGCCGATTTTAATCCTAATAAAACACCCAAACCGTGGAACCTTAGAATGAGCACAGCAATCAGTCCGACTGCTTATAACTATAAGGTAGTCCGCCAGTTCGCCATCATGACGGTGGTCTGGGGGATCCTTGGCATGGGGCTCGGTGTCTTCATCGCCTCGCAACTGGTCTGGCCGGAGTTGAATTTCGGTCTGCCGTGGACGAGCTTTGGACGCCTGCGCCCGTTGCACACAAACCTGGTGATTTTCGCCTTCGGTGGTTGTGCACTGTTTGCCACTTCCTACTATGTCGTGCAGCGAACCTGCCAGACGCGACTGATTTCCGACAGCCTCGCGGCCTTCACCTTCTGGGGATGGCAAGCGGTGATCGTCGGCGCGATCATTACCTTGCCGCTGGGTTACACCACCACCAAGGAATACGCGGAACTGGAATGGCCCCTCGCCATTCTGCTGGCCATTGTCTGGGTCACCTACGGTCTGGTGTTCTTCGGCACCATCACCAAGCGCAAGACCAAGCACATCTATGTCGGTAACTGGTTCTACGGTGCGTTCATCGTGGTGACCGCGATGCTGCACATCGTCAACCACATGTCGCTGCCGGTCAGCCTGTTCAAGTCCTACTCGGCTTACTCGGGCGCCACCGACGCGATGATCCAGTGGTGGTACGGCCACAACGCCGTGGGCTTCTTCCTGACCACCGGTTTCCTGGGGATGATGTACTACTTCGTGCCGAAACAGGCCGAACGTCCGATCTACTCGTATCGTCTGTCGATCGTGCACTTCTGGGCGCTGATCACCCTGTACATCTGGGCCGGCCCGCACCACCTGCACTACACCGCGCTGCCGGATTGGGCACAATCGCTGGGCATGGCGATGTCGATCATCCTGCTGGCTCCGAGCTGGGGCGGCATGATCAACGGCATGATGACCCTGTCGGGCGCCTGGCATAAGCTGCGCACCGACCCGATCCTGCGCTTCCTCGTGGTATCGCTGGCGTTCTACGGCATGTCGACCTTCGAAGGTCCGATGATGGCGATCAAGACCGTCAACTCGCTTTCGCACTACACCGACTGGACCATCGGCCACGTACACGCCGGCGCACTCGGCTGGGTAGCGATGATTTCGATCGGCGCGATCTACCACATGATCCCGAAACTGTTCGGCCGTGCGCAGATGCACAGCACCGGCCTGATCAACGCGCACTTCTGGCTCGCGACCATCGGTACCGTTCTGTACATCGCTTCGATGTGGGTCAACGGCATCACTCAGGGCCTGATGTGGCGTGCAATCAACGATGACGGCACCCTCACCTACTCGTTCGTCGAAGCGCTGCAGGCCAGCCACCCTGGTTTCATCGTCCGCGCCCTGGGCGGTGCGTTCTTCGCCAGCGGCATGCTGCTGATGGCTTACAACGTATGGCGCACCGTTCGCGCCTCGAACCCGGCTGAAGCCGAAGCCGCCGCCAAGATTGCCGTAGTTGGAGCTCACTGATGAAGCATGAAGCCGTCGAGAAGAACATTGGCCTGCTGGCTTTCTTCATGGTCATCGCCGTCAGCGTCGGTGGTCTGACCCAAATCGTTCCGCTGTTTTTCCAGGACGTCACCAACAAGCCGGTCGAAGGCATGAAGCCGCGCACCGCCCTTGAACTGGAAGGCCGCGACGTTTACATCGCCAACGGATGTGTCGGCTGCCACTCGCAGATGATCCGTCCGTTCCGTGCCGAAACCGAACGCTATGGCCACTACTCGGTCGCCGGTGAAAGCGTCTGGGACCACCCGTTCCTGTGGGGTTCCAAGCGTACCGGTCCGGACCTGGCCCGCGTCGGCGGTCGTTACTCCGATGACTGGCAGCGTGCGCACTTGTACAACCCGCGCAACGTCGTCCCCGAGTCGAAAATGCCGGCCTACCCGTTCCTCGTAGAAAACAAGCTCGATGGCAAAGACACGGCCAAGAAAATGGAAGTGTTGCGCACGCTCGGCGTCCCTTACACCGACGAAGACATCGCCGGTGCCAAGGATGCCGTGAAGGGCAAAACCGAAATGGACGCGCTGGTGGCCTATCTGCAAGGCCTGGGCACCATCATCAAAAGCAAACGGTGATTCTTAATGGATATCGGGATGATTCGAGGCCTGGGCACCGTTGTCGTGATGGTTGCCTTCATCGGCCTGGCGTTGTGGGTGTTCAGCCCCAAGCGCAAGTCGGAGTTTGAAGACGCGACCTTGCTGCCCTTCGCGGATGATCCCGAAGCCATCAAGCACGTCGAGCAAGCTTCTAGGAGTAACAAAGAATGACTACATTCTGGAGTCTGTACGTCACAGTCCTCAGTCTCGGTACGATCTTTTCCCTGACCTGGCTGTTGCTGTCGACCCGCAAGGGCCAGCGCACCGAGCAGACCGACGAGACGGTCGGCCACTCCTTCGACGGGATCGAGGAGTACGACAACCCGCTGCCGAAATGGTGGTTCATGCTGTTCGTGGGCACCATCGTCTTCGCGCTGGGTTATCTGGTGCTGTACCCGGGCCTGGGCAACTGGAAAGGCCTGCTGCCGGGCTACAACTACCTCGATACCGAGAAGCAGACCGCGTTCGCCAACGGCCAGACCGGCTGGACCGGCGTTCACGAGTGGGAAAAGGAAATGGCTCGCTCGGACGCCAAGTTCGGTCCGATCTTCGCCAAGTTCGCCGCCATGCCGATCGAAGAAGTGGCCAAGGATCCGCAAGCCCTGAAGATGGGTGGCCGTCTGTTCGCCTCCAACTGCTCGGTCTGCCACGGTTCCGACGCCAAGGGCGCTTATGGTTTCCCTAACCTGACCGACGCCGACTGGCGCTGGGGCGGCGAGCCGGAAACCATCAAGACCACCATCATGGGCGGTCGTCACGCGGTGATGCCGGCCTGGGCTGAAGTGATCGGTGAGCAAGGCGTGGCCGACGTGGCCGCGTTCGTGGTGAGCAACCTGGATGGCCGCAAGCTGCCGGAAGGCACCAAGGCAGACGTCGCCAATGGCCAGAAACTGTTCGCCGCCAACTGCGTGGCGTGCCACGGCCCGGCGGGCAAAGGTACGCCAGCGATGGGCGCACCTGACCTGACCCACCCTGCCGCGTTCATCTACGGTTCGAGCTTCGCGCAGCTGCAGCAGACCATCCGTTACGGCCGTCAGGGCCAGATGCCTGCCCAGGAACAACTGCAAGGCAACGACAAGGTTCACCTGCTGGCGGCGTACGTTTACAGCCTGTCCCACGGTGAAAAACCCGCGGAAGCCGAGGCCCAGTAAGGCCAACGCTCGAAGCAAAAAAACGGCCCCGCCAATGAGAATTGGCGGGGCCGTTTTGTTTTCCATCCCTACTGATTCAAAGAATGGTGCCTCCACCGAGACTGTCCAGGCCGGAAGGTTTGTGCTGCTTGCCAGCGTCGGCCGGCGGGTTGCTCTTCTGTGTGGCGAGTTCCTTCGACTCCTCTGCCGCTTCGGCCGACTCAAGTGCTGCCAGTGCCGCTTGCAGGTGCGCAACGGCCACGGAAGTTCCCGGAATGGCGCTATTGAGGATGACGTTCAGTGCATCAATTTCTTTTTGAGTAACGCCGAGTGCCTTGAGAGTGTTGCTGTTCATACATTTTCATCCTTGAAAGCCCGGTGCTCCGGATAAAGCCAATGAAAGGGGTGCCCTTAACGTTACTCAGGGACGACTGGCCCAGATGGACTTCACCGGAACCGCGTGTACGAAATGCGGTTTGCGCCAGTCATTGTTCTCGACCAGGTTGACGTGCAGTTGCTTGCGATCATCCGAGAAGCTGGCCGTCAGGTACGTCTGCTGGGACGTAGCGCCGCTGAGAAACATCGGCACCTTGCCCATCCAGCGCTTGCCTCCCCCGCGCGTATGGTAATGACCGGCAAAGATGGCGGTGACTTCATACTTCTCGATCATGTCCAGAAAGCGCTGCTCCTGCTGCCAGTCCCCCTGCCAGTCATCCCATTTGTGCATGTTGATGATGATGGCGTAACCCTGGGTCCTCGCCACCCGCAGATCGTTTTCCAGCCAGTCCAGTGCGCTGGTGATATTGAAAGTTGTCGGGTTCAACGCATGAGCAATCTTCGTGGCATAGGTAGGCTCGTTATTGAGTTGGACCAGATGAACTTCTCCGACATTTTTCGAGTAGGCGAGACTGCCCGAATAAAGGATATCCAGAAAAGCGCCAGTGACCTTCAGATCAAAGCTGTTCACCTTGTTCTTATGATGTTCGTTGAACTCGACAATACTGCCCGCCGCACAACTATTACTGAAACAGTCATCGACGTTATTTTCGTAGTCATGATTACCCAAGCCATACAGATAATCACCCTTGAAGTACTTTTCCAGGGCCGACTTCATATACGAGCGCTGCCAACCATGGCCGAAAGCAGTGATGTCACCATTGATCATCAACGGGATTGCGGCCTGCCCACCGTGGGCATTTCGAAATTCGGCGATACTGCCCAACTGGCTGTCCACCAGCCACTTGGCACGTTTTTCGAATTCCGCATCGGATTCCGGCTCCCTGCTGTCGGTCTTGTCAGTCCAGGGATATTGCGTATCTGACGCGAACACCATATGCCGTGGTGTGCCCTCGACGGCATGAACCAAAGTGACAGAAGATAATAAACAGATGCCCAGCAGAAACTTTACAACTCCATTTAAAGCCATAACATTGAAACTCCATTTAACTTGAATAATGACTGGCAACTGAATTTCGCCAGACGCAAACATATTCGATCAAACGGAAACTTTCAAAGCCGACAACATGAGCAATTAAATAAACTTGTTTCGAATACAAGAACAGCAGAAAGCAGAGTTCCTTACTTCAACAAGGCCTCGTTCTAAGTTCAATTACGGAAACCGGACGACCAAGCGCCGGTTTTCGGCCATGCGGGCCACCCGGCAGCGCAACGGCGGCGAATCGCCTAGACTGATTTATCGGCCGGGCAAAAAAGGGTGATCCCTCACAAGTCAATTGATTCAAGTCATTACACCATCAATTGATTTTGCCCAACGCGACCAAAGGTCGCACCCGTTCGTCGGCATGACAGGCGTATCATTGCGCCACCGCAACACCCCTTTTTGACCCCGGCCGGCACGTATCGACCGAGGCATTTTTCCACTGCCGTGGGATGCAATGATGAGCAACCAGATTCCGGTACACGACGTCACGCCACCCAGCAAGAACGCGAACAACAGCGTCGACCTTTACGCCTCTCGAGAAAAAATCTACACCCGTGCTTTCACCGGTCTGTTCCGCAATCTGCGGATGATGGGCGGCGCGGCGCTGTTCCTGCTGTATTTCGGTACGGTGTGGTTGAACTGGGGCGGCCATCAGGCTGTGTGGTGGAACCTGCCGGAGCGCAAGTTCTTCATCTTCGGCGCCACGTTCTGGCCGCAGGATTTCATTCTGCTTTCCGGGCTGCTGATCATTGCGGCGTTCGGCCTGTTCTTCATCACCGTGTATGCCGGCCGGGTCTGGTGCGGGTACACCTGCCCGCAAAGCGTGTGGACGTGGATTTTCATGTGGTGCGAGAAGGTCACCGAAGGCGACCGCAACCAGCGCATCAAGCTCGACAAGGCGCCGATGAGCGCCAACAAGTTCCTGCGCAAATTCGCCAAGCACGCGCTGTGGCTGCTGATCGGTTTCGTCACCGGCATGACCTTCGTCGGCTACTTCTCGCCGATCCGCGAACTGGTCTTCGAGTTCTTCACCGGGCAAGCTGATGGCTGGTCGTATTTCTGGGTCGGTTTCTTCACCCTCGCCACCTACGGCAACGCCGGCTGGCTGCGTGAGCAGGTGTGCATCTACATGTGTCCGTATGCGCGCTTCCAGAGCGTGATGTTCGACAAGGACACCCTGATCGTTTCCTACGACCCGCGTCGCGGTGAAAGCCGTGGCCCGCGCAAGAAAGGCGTCGACTACAAGGCTCAGGGCCTGGGCGACTGCATCGATTGCACCATGTGCGTCCAGGTCTGCCCGACCGGCATCGACATCCGCGACGGCCTGCAGATCGAGTGCATCGGTTGCGCCGCGTGCATCGACGCCTGCGACAGCATCATGGACAAGATGGATTACCCGCGCGGGCTGATCAGCTACACCACCGAACACAACTTGTCCGGGCAGAAAACCCATAAACTGCGTCCACGCCTGATCGGTTATGCCGTGGTGCTGCTGGCGATGATCAGCCTGTTGGTCACCGCGTTTTTCATGCGTTCGCTGGTGGGTTTCGACGTCAGCAAGGACCGCGTGCTGTACCGTGAAAACGCCGAAGGCCGGATCGAAAACGTCTACAGCCTGAAAATCATGAACAAGGATCAGCGCGACCACACTTACGTGCTGGAAGCCGCCGGTTTGCCGGATCTGCGCCTGCAAGGCAAGCGCGAGATCAAGGTGCCGGCCGGGGAAATCTTCAGCATGCCGGTCGAGTTGTCGAGCGCGCCGGAACAATTGCCATCGAGCACCAACGAGGTGAAATTCATCCTCAAGGATGCCGATGACGACAGCGTCCACGTAGAAGCCAAGAGCCGGTTCATCGGCCCACAAAATCGTTGAGAGAACTGAACATGCCCGCAGCAAACGCCGCAAGTCCCTGGTACAAGCACCTTTGGCCATGGATCATCATCGGGATTCTGGCCTGTTCGGTGACCCTGACGCTGTCCATGGTGACCATCGCGGTGAACAACCCGGACAACCTGGTCAACGACAACTACTACGAGGCCGGCAAAGGCATCAACCGTTCGCTGGACCGTGAGCTGCTGGCCCAGACCCTGAAGATGCGCGCTGCCGTGCACCTGGATGACGTCACCGGCGAAGTCGACCTGCGCCTGAGCGGCGACAGCCAGCCGAAAACCCTGGAACTGAACCTGATCTCGCCGACCCAGCCGGAGAAGGATCGCAAGATCGTCCTGGCCCGCAGCGAGACTGAAACGGGCCGCTACATTGGCCAGTTGAGCGACAAGATTGAAGGCCGGCGTTTTGTTGAATTGCTGGGCACTCAGGACGATCACGTGTGGCGGATGTTCGAGGAAGAGCTGGTCAGCCATGACAAGGATTTGTTGCT
This sequence comes from Pseudomonas aphyarum, assembly GCF_028657055.1. Lineage (NCBI taxonomy): Bacteria > Pseudomonadati > Pseudomonadota > Gammaproteobacteria > Pseudomonadales > Pseudomonadaceae > Pseudomonas > Pseudomonas aphyarum. Next base: position 76,000 of record NZ_JAMDGS010000007.1, on the reverse strand, counting down.
GGGCGACGAGCCGCTTCAAGGCGCTGAGGATTTGAAGAAGTAAGCAGCCTGCAAGTGCCCCCTCACCCTAGCCCTCTCCCCCTGGAGAGGGAACTGATCTCGGGTGTTTGCAGACTTGATATTCGCCAGTGACGATTGCGCTGACTGAACCCATTTTTCCGGCTCACATCAATCAGCTCCCTCTCCCGCTGGAGAGTTGACTGATCTTGGGTGTTTGCATAATCGATATACGCCAGTGACGATAGCGCTGACTGAACCCATTTTTCCGGCTCACATCAATCGGCTCCCTCTCCCTCCGGGAGAGGGCTGGGGTGAGGGCAAGCGGACCACTCGATTCCAAGGGTTTATCCCCTCGACAATGCCATGACCACCCCCATCCCCTGCTACCACTGCGCCCTGCCCGTCCCGTCCGGCAGCCGCTTCACCGCCGTCGTACTCGGGGAGTCCCGCGAGTTCTGCTGCCCCGGCTGTCAGGCCGTGGCCGAAGCCATCGTCGCCGGCGGGCTGGAAAGCTATTACCAGCATCGCAGCGAAGCCTCGGCCAACCCCGAAGCGCTGCCGGTGCAACTGGTCGATGAACTTGAGCTGTACGATCGCGCCGACGTGCAGCAACCGTTCGTGCGTCACGAAGGTGAACTGGCCGAGACCACGCTGCTGATGGAAGGCATCAGTTGCGCCGCGTGCGGCTGGCTGATCGAGAAACACCTGCGCACGCTGCCCGCCGTGGCCGAGGCGCGGCTCAATCTGTCCAACCATCGCCTGCATGTGCGCTGGGCTGACACTCAGTTGCCGCTGAGCCAGATCCTCGGCGAGCTGCGTCACATCGGCTACGCCGCGCACCCGTATCAGGCCGACCGCGCCAGCGAACAACTGGCCAGCGAAAACCGCCTCGCCTTGCGTCAGCTCGGGGTCGCCGGGCTGCTGTGGTTTCAGGCAATGATGGCAACCATGGCGACCTGGCCGGAATTCAACATCGACCTCAGTCCCGAGTTGCACACCATCTTGCGCTGGGTCGCGCTGTTCCTCACCACGCCAATCGTGTTCTACAGCTGCGCACCGTTTTTCAAAGGGGCCATGCGCGACCTGCGCACCCGTCACCTGACGATGGATGTCTCGGTATCGCTGGCAATCGGCGCAGCGTACGTCGCCGGGATCTGGACCTCGATCACCGGGGTCGGCGAGCTGTACTTCGACGCGGTGGGCATGTTCGCGCTGTTCCTGCTCGCCGGGCGCTACCTAGAACGCCGCGCCCGCGAGCGCACCGCCGCTGCCACCGCGCAACTGGTCAATCTGCTGCCCGCCTCGTGCCTGCGCCTCGATGACGCTGGCCAAAGTGAACGTATCCTGCTCAGCGAACTGCACCTCGGTGACCGAGTGCTGGTGCAGCCCGGTTCGGTACTTCCGGCGGACGGCAAGATTCTCGATGGCCAGTCGAGTATCGATGAGTCGGTGCTGACCGGCGAATACCTGCCGCAACCGCGCACCAAGGGCGATGCGGTCACCGCCGGCACGCTGAACGTCGAAGGTGCGCTGACCGTCGAGGTGCAGGCGCTCGGCCAGGACACGCGACTCTCGGCGATCGTCCGCCTGCTGGATCGCGCCCAGGCAGAAAAACCACGGCTGGCGGAAATCGCCGACCGCGCCGCGCAATGGTTCCTGTTGCTGTCGTTGATCGCCGCGGCCGCCATCGGCCTGTTGTGGTGGGAGCTGGACTCGTCACGGGCATTCTGGATCGTCCTTGCGATGCTGGTCGCCACTTGCCCGTGCGCGCTGTCACTGGCGACGCCGACCGCGCTCACCGCCGCCACCGGCACCCTGCACAAACTCGGTCTGCTGCTGACGCGCGGCCATGTGCTGGAAGGTCTGAACCAGATCGACACGGTGATCTTCGACAAGACCGGCACCCTCACTGAAGGCCGATTGGTGCTGCGCTCGATCCGCCCGCTCGGCGCCATCGACAGCGATCAGTGCCTGAGCCTTGCCGCCGCTCTGGAAAACCGTTCCGAACACCCGATTGCCCGCGCCTTCGGTCGCGCGCCGCTGGCTGCCGAAGATGTCCACAGCACTCCGGGCCTGGGGCTTGAAGGGTTGGTCGGCGAACAGCGTTTGCGCATCGGTCAGGCGGAGTTTGTCTGTGACCTCAGCGGCACGCCGGTGCCATCGATGCCGAAAGAACCGGGTCAATGGCTGCTGCTCGGTGACAGTCAGGGGCCGCTGGGCTGGTTCGCCCTCGATGACCGTCTGCGCGACGACGCCCCGGCCCTGCTCGCGGCGTGCAAGGCGCGCGGCTGGCGCACGTTGTTGCTGTCGGGCGACAGTTCGCCGATGGTCGCCAGCGTCGCCGCCGAACTGGGTATCGATGAGGCCCGGGGCGGTCTGCGTCCGGACGACAAGCTGCAAGTGCTGCAACAACTGCACAAGGACGGCCGCAAGGTGTTGATGCTCGGTGACGGCGTCAATGACGTGCCGGTGCTGGCCGCTGCGGACATCAGCGTGGCCATGGGCTCGGCCACTGATCTGGCGAAAACCAGTGCCGATGCGGTGTTGCTGTCCAACCGCCTCGACGCCTTGGTACAAGCCTTCACGCTGGCCCGCCGCACCCGTCGGGTGATCATCGAGAACCTGTTGTGGGCCGCGCTGTACAATGGCCTCATGTTGCCGTTCGCCGCCCTCGGCTGGATCACTCCGGTGTGGGCCGCCGTCGGCATGTCGATCAGTTCGCTGACCGTGGTGCTCAACGCCCTGCGCCTGACTCGCCTGCCGAGCGCGCCGGCCGTCAGTGCCACGTCAGAAACCCGCCCGCTGCCGGCCTGAGCCGCGCGGGCATGGAGTACAGATGCCAGCTCTTTACGTGATGATTCCGGCCGCGCTGCTGATCGTGGCCATCGCCGTCTACATCTTCTTTTGGGCGGTGGACAGCGGCCAGTACGACGACCTCGACGGCCCGGCCCACAGCATCCTGTTTGACGATCAGGATCCGAACCACACCGCCGCCGTGGACGAAGCCAACCCGGCCAAACCGGACGACAAGGCGCCACCCCATGCTTGAACTGGCGCCACTGCTGGTGTCTGCGTTGATTCTTGGCCTGCTCGGCGGCGGGCATTGCCTGGGCATGTGCGGCGGCTTGATGGGCGCGCTGACCCTGGCGATTCCCAATGAACAACGCAGCCGACGCTTTCGATTATTGCTGGCCTATAACCTCGGGCGGATTCTCAGCTATGCCACGGCCGGATTGCTGACCGGTCTTGCTGGATGGGCCGTAGCCAACAGCCCTGCTGCGCTGTTCATGCGCGTACTCGCCGGGTTGCTGCTGATCGCCATGGGCCTTTATCTGGCGGGCTGGTGGAGCGGCCTGACCCGCATCGAAAGCCTCGGTCGCGGACTCTGGCGTTACATCCAGCCAGTCGCCAATCGTCTGCTGCCGGTGTCGAGCCTGCCTCGCGCTTTACTGCTCGGCGCACTGTGGGGCTGGCTGCCGTGCGGGCTGGTTTACAGCACGCTGTTGTGGTCGGCCAGCCAGGGCAATGCACTCGACAGCGCCTTGCTGATGCTCGCCTTCGGGCTCGGCACCTGGCCGGTGTTGCTGGCGACGGGCCTCGCCGCCGAACGGGTGACAGCGCTGTTGCGCAAACGCAGCGTGCGCATGGCCGGCGGTCTGCTGGTGATCCTGTTCGGCATCTGGACCCTGCCGGGTCCGCACCAGCACTGGCTGATGGGCCACTGATCCCGTTGATGCAAATCAAGACGCCTTTTTGTGCCCTCCCCTAGACTCGGCACACTGCCAGCCTATCCGGGGGAATGCCCGCATGCTCGACGCCATTCGTTGGGACACCGATTTGATCCGCCGCTACGACCTGGCGGGGCCGCGCTACACCTCGTACCCGACGGCCGTGCAATTTCACAGTCAGGTCGGCACCTTCGACCTGTTCCACGCCCTGCGCGACAGCCGCAAGGCCCTGCGCCCGTTGTCGCTGTACGTGCACGTGCCGTTCTGCGCGAACATTTGCTACTACTGCGCCTGCAACAAGGTCATCACCAAGGATCGTGGCCGCGCCCTGCCTTATCTGCAACGGCTCGAGCAGGAAATCCAGCTGATCGCCTGCCACCTCGACCCGGCGCAGAAAGTCGAGCAACTGCATTTTGGCGGTGGCACCCCGACCTTTCTCAGCCACGATGAATTGCGGCAACTGATGGCGCACCTGCGCAAACATTTCAATCTGCTGGACGATGACTCCGGCGACTACGGCATCGAGATCGACCCGCGCGAAGCCGACTGGTCGACCATGGGCCTGCTGCGCGAACTTGGTTTCAACCGGGTCAGCATCGGCCTGCAGGATCTCGACCCGGCGGTGCAACGGGCAGTCAATCGCCTGCAAAGCCTGGAAGAAACCCGCGCGGTGATCGACGCGGCACGCACCCTGCAATTTCGCTCGATCAACATCGACTTGATCTACGGCCTGCCAAAGCAGACTCCGGACAATTTCGCCCGTACCGTCGAGGAAGTCATCAGCCTGCAACCGGACCGGCTCTCGGTGTTCAACTACGCGCACCTGCCGGAACGCTTCATGCCGCAGCGGCGGATCAACGGCAACGAACTGCCGAGCCCGGCGCAGAAGCTGGAAATGCTGCAACGCACCATCGAACAACTGACCGCCGCCGGCTACCGTTACATCGGCATGGACCACTTCGCCCTGCCCGACGATGAACTGGCGATTGCCCAGGAAGAATCGACCCTGCAACGCAATTTCCAGGGCTACACCACCCACGGTCATTGCGACCTGATCGGTCTGGGCGTGTCGGCCATCAGCCAGATCGGCGATCTGTACTGCCAGAACAGCAGCGATCTCAATCACTACCAGAACACCCTCGCCGGCGCGCAACTCGCCACCAGCCGGGGCCTGGTGTGCAACGCTGACGATCGCTTGCGCCGCGCGGTGATTCAGCAACTGATCTGCAATTTCAGCCTGGACTTCGCCGAGATCGAGCGCAGTTTCAACATCGATTTTCAGGGTTACTTCGGCGCGCTCTGGCCACAATTGCAGGGCATGGCGCAGGACGGGCTGATCGAACTGGATCGCGAGCGCATCACCGTGCTACCGGCCGGGCGCCTGCTGGTGCGCTCGGTGTGCATGGTGTTCGACGCGTATCTGGAACAGCAGAACCGCCAGCGTTTTTCGCGGGTGATTTAGCTCTTCATCAGCAGCGAGTTGGTTTTCAGGTTCTGGTCAGCGGTCAGGCCCGATTGGTCGATGACCTTGGCCAGAGACAGGTTGGCGGTGATAAGACCGTTGTTGAGGGCGGAGATGGCGCCTTTGAGGGCAGCGATCTTGGCGAACCGCTCTTCGTTGGAAAGGGTCTTGTTGGCCATCAGCGCGTTGATCTGGGCGTTCTTTTCGGCGATCTGCTGGCGCAACTTGCGAATCATCTTCAGCAATTGCTGGACGTTTTCAGGCAAACCGCTTTCTTCGATATCGCGGTTTTTCCCGCCGGCACCGGCGGATTTAGCAATGGCGGCACCGGACAGCGACACTTTGACGCCCTCGACCAAGGTCGGGCTTCCCAATGATGCCGCATCTGTGCCGGACTCATCGTCAACGGAGGTTTCAGCACTTTCCAGCAACGACGCAACGCCACTGTTACCGGGGGTCAGCGTACCTATAGCAGTCATCGAAGCGGTTCCTTGCATGCCGTCAGATACCTGGTTATCGGCCGTCATCCCTGCGGCTTTATGCCGTGGGGGCAATCTCGCCACAGGCTGGCCTGAATGTCCTCCGCTGGGTTACCCTTACGCCTTATGTGTGTTTTCCCACAAGGATTTAAGAAATGTCCGAGCCAGTTAAACTGCGCGCTCACAACCAGGCTAATTGCAAGGATTGCAGCCTGGCCCCTCTCTGCCTGCCACTTTCGCTGAATCTGGAAGACATGGATGCGCTGGACGAAATCGTTAAACGTGGTCGCCCGCTGAAAAAGGGTGAGTTCCTGTTCCGCCAGGGCGACACCTTCGATTCCGTTTATGCAGTACGCTCCGGCGCCCTCAAGACCTTCAGCCTGAGCGACACCGGCGAAGAACAACTGACCGGCTTCCACCTGCCGAGCGAACTGGTCGGCCTTTCCGGCATGGACACCGAGAAACACCCGGTTTCCGCCCAGGCGCTGGAAACCACTTCGGTCTGCGAGATTCCGTTCGAACGCCTCGACGAACTGGCCCTGCAATTGCCGCAGCTGCGCCGTCAGTTGATGCGCGTGATGAGCCGCGAAATCCGCGACGACCAGCAAATGATGTTGCTGCTGTCGAAGAAAACCGCCGACGAGCGCATCGCCACGTTCCTGGTCAACCTGTCGGCACGTTTCCGCGCTCGCGGGTTCTCGGCCAACCAGTTCCGCCTGAGCATGTCGCGCAATGAAATCGGCAACTATCTGGGGCTGGCGGTGGAAACCGTGTCCCGGGTCTTCACCCGCTTCCAGCAGAACGAACTGATCGCAGCCGAGGGCAAGGAAATCCATATCCTCGACCCGATCCAGCTCTGCGCCCTGGCCGGCGGCTCGCTCGAAGTCTGATCTCGACCCGCGGCCGAGCGTATCGTTTCAGCCGCGGGTATACTGCGCCGTTTGCAGCCCTGCCAGGACACCTCGACGATGGTCTTCGACTCCTTCGACATCAAATCCCTGATCCGCCCCGTGATCGACTTCCCGAAACCGGGCGTGATCTTTCGCGACATCACCCCGCTGTTCCAGTCGCCCAAGGCCCTGCGCCTGGTGATGGACAGCTTCGCCCACCGCTATGTGGAAGCCGACTTCACCCACATCGGCGCGATGGATGCGCGTGGTTTCCTGATCGGTTCGGTACTGGCCTATCAGTTGAACAAGCCGCTGGTGCTGTTCCGCAAGCAAGGCAAACTGCCGGCGGACGTGCTGGCCGAAGGTTACGCAACCGAGTACGGCGAAGCGTTCCTCGAAGTGCACGCCGACAGCCTGTGCGAAGGCGACTCGGTGGTGATGTTCGATGACCTGATCGCCACCGGTGGCACGCTGATCGCAGCGGCCAACCTGATCCGCCGCATGGGCGCCCGCGTTCATGAAGCCGCGGCGATCATCGATCTGCCGGAGCTGGGTGGTTCGCAGCGTCTTGAGGACATGGGGATTCCGACGTTCTGCCTGACGCAGTTTGCGTTGACTGACAAGTAAGCAGCCCCGCGCTTCCGATCGCTCCCACGCTCTGCGTGGGAGCGATCAAATCTAAAGCCCCATCTGCTTGCTGATGATCTCGTTCATCACTTCCCGCGTCCCGCCGCCGATCGACAAGATGCGGTTATCCCGGTACAGCCGCTCCACCAGGCTTTCGCGCATATAACCCAACCCGCCAAGAATCTGCACCGCTTCATTGGTGATGCGGTCCGAAGTGTCCGTGGCAAAGTTCTTGGCCATGGAAATCTCCTTGATCACGCTCTGCCCCGCCGCCATCTTCGCCGCCTGCCGGTAGGTGAACTCCCGCGAGACTTCCAGCGCCGTGGCCATTTCCGCGAGGCGATGCTTGATCACCTGGAACTTGCCAATGGGTTTGCCGAACGCTTCACGTTCCTTCGCCCATTTCAGGCTTTCCTCCAGCGCCAGTTGCGCGGTCATGTTGGCCATCAACGCCAAGGCCAGACGTTCGCTCTGGAAGTTGCCCATGATGCAGGCAAAACCCATGTTTTCAGCGCCGATCAGGTTTCCTACAGGCACCCGGCAATCGTCGAAGAACAATTCAGCCGTGTCCGACGCCCACCAACCCATTTTCTTCAGTTGCCGGCCGACGGTGAAACCGGGCGTACTCTTCTCGATCAACAACAGGCTGATGCCGCCAAAACCGGGCGCACCGGTGCGCACCACGACAGTGTAGTAGTCGGCGCGTACGCCACTGGTGATGAAGGTTTTGCTGCCGCTGACCCGGTAATAATCGCCGTCGCGTATGGCGCGGGTCTGCAGGTTGGCGACGTCGGAGCCGCCGCCCGGTTCGGTGACGGCCAAGGCGCTGATCTTCTCGCCGCTGAGCACTTGGGGGACGACACGGTCACGCACTTCGGGCCGGGCCCATTTGACGATCGGCGGCAAACCGATGTCGAGCGAGCCGAGCCCGGCCACCAGCCCACCGGAGCCGCAACGCATCAGCTCTTCACTGGCGGCGATCTTGGCGAACAGGTCACCTTCATGACTGCCGCCCAGCGCTTCGGGGTAACCGATGCCGAGGATGCCGGCCGCACCGGCCTTGAGGTACAGCTCACGGGGGAAGCTTTCGGCTTCTTCCCACGCATCGATGTCCGGCAGGATCTCGCGTTCGACGAAACGTCTGACGCTGTCGCGGACCATTTGGTGGCTGGGGTCGAAGTATTCCTGGAAGGCGGGCATCGGCGAACTCCATGGAAGGGTTCGCCGAACTTAACCGAGCGCTTGCTTGGTTTTCAACAGGATTGTGTGGCTCAGAGGGAAATCGGCTTGCGCCCGGCAAACGAGTGAGCCAGCGTGCCGCCGTCCACCAACTCCAGTTCGCCACCCAACGGCACGCCGTGAGCGATGCGCGAGGCGATCAGGCCTTTGTTTTGCAGCAACTGGGCGATGTAGTGGGCCGTCGCTTCACCTTCCACGGTCGGGTTGGTGGCGAGGATGACTTCGGTGAAGGTGCCCGCCTCTTCGATCCGCGCCATCAATTGCGGAATGCCGATGGCTTCCGGGCCGAGACCGTCCAGCGGTGACAGGTGGCCCTTGAGCACGAAATAGCGACCACGGAAGCCGGTCTGCTCGACCGCGTAGACATCCATTGGCCCTTCCACCACGCACAGCAACGTGTCGTCGCGACGGGTGTCGGCGCATTGCGGGCACAGATCGTCTTCGGTCAGCGTGCGGCACTGGCGGCAGTGTCCGACCCCTTCCATGGCCTGGCTCAAGGCCTGGGCCAGGCGCGTGCCGCCGCTGCGGTCACGTTCGAGCAACTGCAACGCCATACGCTGGGCAGTTTTCTGACCCACACCCGGCAAAGTTCGCAGGGCGTCGATCAGTTGGCGAATCAAAGGGCTGAAGCTCATGGGGAAAAAGTCCGACAAAACAACGAGACGCGGTTTATACCCGCGCCTCCGGCCAGCGTCAAATCCTCAGTCCTGGGCGACCTTCACCACCAGTTTGCCGAAGTTGCGCCCCTCCAGCAGCCCGATAAACGCTTGCGGCGCCTGCTCCAGGCCATCCACCACGTCCTCGCGGAATTTCACCTTGCCATCGCGCACCCACGGCACCATGGCGCTAATGAATTCCGGCTGACGGTCGCCGTAGTCGTCGAACACGATGAAGCCCTGAATCCGTACGCGCTTGGTCAGCAAGGTGCGCTGTAGTGCAGGCAGACGATCCGGGCCTTTCGGTGCTTCCGAGGCGTTGTAGCCGGCGATCAGGCCGCACAGCGGGATCCGCGCCTTGGGATTGAGCAGCGGCACGACCGCATCGAAAACATGGCCACCGACGTTTTCGTAATAGATGTCGATGCCATTGGGACAGGCCTTGGCCAGTTGCTCGGCTAAGTCCGGCGCCTTGTGATCGATACAGGCGTCGAAGCCCAGTTCTTCGACCACGTATTTGCACTTCTCGGCACCGCCGGCCACGCCAACGGCGCGCAGGCCTTTGATCTTCGCCACCTGGCCGACCACTGAACCCACTGCGCCGGAAGCAGCCGCAACCACCAGGGTTTCGCCCTCTTTCGGCTGGCCGATGTCCATCAGGCCCATGTACGCGGTCATGCCGGGCATGCCCAGCACGCCAAGCGCCATCGACGGGCTCGGCAGGCCGGACGGGATCGGGATGATGTTGCGGCCATCGCTGATGCTGTGGCTTTGCCAACCGGTGGCACCGACGACCAGATCGCCGGGGTGGAATTTCGGATGACGCGACTGTTCGATCCGGCTGACAGCCCCACCGGTCATGACCTCGCCGATTTGTACCGGCGCCGCGTAGGACGGCGCGTCACTCATGCGCCCGCGCATGTAGGGGTCGAGCGACAGGTACAGGGTCTTGAGCAACACCTGGCCGTCTTCAAGGTCCGGCAGCGCCTCGCGCTCCAGACGGAAGTTCTCGGGTGTTGGCGCGCCCACCGGCCGCGAGGCCAGCACGAAGCGTTGATTGAGGGTCAGAGGGTCGGACATGTCAGCGTCTCCTTTGAATGATGAATTCGGCGGTATAGGGAGCAGACCGTTGCAGCTATTGCGCGTTCGATGTTTCGTCAGCCGGAAACAAAAATGCCAGGCGCGATGCCTGGCATTTTTTGTAGCTCATCCAACCCGCAAAGGCGAATCAGAACGGCAGTTTCATACCGGCCGGCAGGTTCATGCCAGCGGTCATGCTGCCCATTTTTGCCTGGCTGTTGGCTTCGATCTGACGCACGGCGGCGTTGACGGCTGCAGCCACCAGATCCTCGACCACTTCACGGTCGTCTTCGTCCAGGCCCGGCAGTACGCTCGGGTCGATGCTGACTTTCTTCACGTCATGACGACCAGTCATCACCACGGTGACCAGATCGCCACCGGCTTTGCCGGTGACTTCGGCGTTGGCCAGTTCTTCCTGCATCTTGGCCATTTTTTCCTGCATCTGCTGCGCCTGCTTCATCAGGCCGGCCATGCCACCTTTCATCATGGGAATCACCTCAAAAGTACTTGGATCAAAACAGCGCCCGGCCATACAAGCCGGACGCCCTCAGTTATTAGCCCTGACTGACCAGGGCGTCGACAGGTTCAATAGTATCGTGTCGCACGACCGCACCGAACTGCTGGACCATCTGCTGGATGAACGGATCGCCGTGAATCGATTCCTCCGCCTCGCGCTGACGGTTGGCACGGCGCCGGGACGCGGCCTGGGCCGGGGTTTCCTGCTCGGGCTTGATCAGCTCGATGGTCAGGGTCAGCGTGCGCCCGTGGAACTGGTTCAGCGCATCGTTCAGACGACGCTGCTGGGTGGCGTTGAACAAGGCGCTGTGGGCCGGGTCCAGGTGCATCAGCCAGTTGTCGCCATCGACCGCGATCAGCGTGCAGTTGGCGGCGATGCTGCCGGTCATGCCGGAGATCGGCAGTTGCGGGAACAGCTCCAGCCATTGCAGGGCCAGACCGGTGGCCGGCGCGGCGGCAGGTTCCGGCTCGGGTTCGGGGGCCGGTTCTGCGGCGTGTTCGCTGGCCAGATCGTCGAGGTAACTGTAGGCCGAATCCATGTCCGGCTCGATGTAGTCCTCGTCGAGCGGCGGCTCGTCGTCCATGTCCATGCCCGGCGTGGCGGCATCGACGTCGGCTACTGACGGCTCGGGAATCGGCGCGGCGGCCCACTCCGGGGCGTCCGGCACGACGCTGTCCGGGGTCGGCAGCGGCATGGGCGGCAAATCCGGCTGCTCGGCGGTGGTTTCCAGCACCGGCTCGACCGCTGGCTGCTGCACAGGCGCCGGTTCTACCGGGTCATTCCACGGCAGATCGACGACTTCCTCGACAGCGACCGGTTCGGGCTCTGGCTCAGGAACGGGTTCAGGCGCAATCACCGGGGCAACCGGTGCAGGCTCGGGAGCCGGCGCAGGTGCAACCACCGGCGCTGGCGCGGGCGCAACAGCCGCAGCAACTACCGGCGCAGGTTTCGGCGCGGCAGCCACTGAGTTTGCGGAATCAACTGTGGCCTGGCTGATCCCCACTGGCTTTAGCGGTTGCCTCGGGGCGTCCGCCGTGTCTGCCGGCCGGAAGGCCAGCATCCGCAACAGCACCATTTCGAAACCGCCTCGCGGGTCCGGCGCCAGCGGCAAGTCGCGGCGACCGATCAGGCCCATCTGGTAGTAGAACTGCACGTCTTCGGCCGGCAACGCCTGGGCCAGCGCCAGCACCCGGTCACGGTCGCCGTGGCCGTTGTCGACACCTTCCGGCAAGGCCTGGGCGATGGCGACGCGGTGCAGCACGTTGAGAATTTCCGAGAGCACGCCGTTCCAGTCCGGGCCCTGTTCGGCCAGATGACGCACGGCTTCGAGCAACGCCTTGGCGTCGCCTTCGATCAGCGCATGCAGCACGTCGTAAACCTGGCCGTGATCCAGCGTACCGAGCATCGCCCGCACGTCGGCGGCCAACACCTTGCCTTCACCGAAGGCGATGGCCTGGTCGGTCAGGCTCATGGCGTCACGCATCGAACCGTCGGCCGCGCGGCCGAGCAGCCACAGTGCGTCGTCTTCGAACGGTACGTTTTCGGCGCCCAGAACGTGGGTCAAATGCTCGACCACCCGCTCAGGCGTCATGTTCTTCAGCGAGAACTGCAGGCATCGCGACAAAATCGTTGCCGGAAGTTTCTGCGGGTCGGTGGTCGCCAGGATGAACTTGACGTAGGGCGGCGGCTCTTCGAGGGTTTTCAGCAGCGCATTGAAGGAATGGCTGGAGAGCATGTGCACTTCGTCGATCAGGTAGACCTTGAAGCGCCCGCGGCTCGGGGCGTACTGCACGTTGTCGAGCAGCTCGCGGGTGTCCTCGACCTTGGTCCGGCTCGCGGCGTCGATCTCGATCAGGTCGACGAAACGGCCTTCATCGATCTCGCGGCACACCGAACACTCGCCGCACGGGCTTGAAGTGATACCTGTTTCACAGTTCAGGCATTTGGCGATGATCCGCGCAATCGTGGTCTTGCCGACGCCCCGCGTACCCGTGAACAGGTAGGCGTGGTGCAGGCGCTGGCTGTCCAAGGCATTGATCAGAGCCTTGAGCACATGGGTCTGGCCGACCATTTCGCGGAACGAGCGCGGACGCCATTTACGTGCAAGAACCTGATAACTCATCGAAAACCGTCGCGGCAAAGGAAGCAGAAGCGGCTAATGCTAGCGGAGCAAGGCCAAAATTGCATCCGGTGTGCTCGTCTATTCTGGCTAAGCTGCATGAGCGAGGGCTTTTGTCGGCTCGGGATCGGGAATTACCGGAGCGTTTATGCGGTGGGCCGTGGGGGCATTACTGGGATTGAGCCTGAGCGCAATGGCGTCGCAACCGCCGCTGCGCTTCGTCGTTGCCGACAGCTGGGCGATGCCGATGGTGCAGATCGAACGCGGCCGCCCGACCCAGGGCATCCTCTACGACATGATGCTCAGCCTGGCGACCCAGGTCGGCGTGCCAGCACAATTTCACGTCCTGCCCCGCGCCCGGGTGCAGAACGCCATGGAACACGGCGAAGTCGACGTGCGCTGCTATGCCGCACAATCCTGGCTGCCGAACCTCTCCGGGGATTACATCTGGAGCATCCCGCTGTTCTTCCAGCGCGACCTGCTGATCAGCCGTCAGGACCAACCACCCACCGCCGATCCGGCCCACCTGCCCCGCCAGTCGATCGGCACCGTGCTCGGCTACAGCTACCCCACACTGCAACCGATATTCGACGCCGACCGACTCTGGCGCGAAGACGCGCGCAATCAGGAGCAGGTTCTGGACAAACTGCTGGCCGGCCGCTATCGCTACGCCGTGAGCAATCAATGGACCCTGGACTGGTTCAACCAGCGCCTGCTGCCGGGGCAGCAACTGCAAGCGGTGGCAGTGTTGCAGGAGCAGAAGGTCGGCTGCTATGTGCGCAACGACCCGAATGTGCCGGTGCAGCGGATATTGAGGACGTTGCTGCGGATGAAAATATCGGGGGAGATTGATGACATTATCCGGTTGTATACCGGTGGGTCGGGCGACGAGCCGTAACCCAGCCCCTCAATGCCCCGCCGTATCACGAAACTGCTGGTACTCGTGATACTCGCCCCACGCAACCACATCGTACGGCACGTAAAGCTTCAGCCTGGCGCGGGAGATGGCGATATACACGGCGCAGATCCGCTGATCGAACGCGTAGGCATCCTTGAATTTCTCGTTGGTCAGCAGCCCTGGTGTCAGCAGGACCTTGTCGAACTCCATGCCCCCCGCCTCTTCCGCCAGCATCAGCAGGCAGCCGTTGCCGGCGTTGTCGATCATTCGGTTCAGGCGTGTCAGGTCGGCAATCATGAAGCCGTTTTCCAGCTTGGCCTTGACCCGCAGAAACGACTCGTCGAACTGATTGGCATCGCACACGGCCTGCCAGTCAAGCAGGTCGCTGAAGTACGGATGCACACCGTTTTCGCTGAATTCGGAACGGTAGAAGTCAGGTTTGAACAGTTCGATGGCGGTGGCCATGAAATGCTTGAGTTCATCCTGAGTGCGCTTGTCCGGGAATCTGAACTTGCAGTTGGAATCGTGCAGGTGGATGGCCCAGATCATGCTGTCCCACGGCGATGCCGTCAGCACCACGCAACCCTCGGACGGTACGAAACCTTCCGGGTATTCCTTAATAACAACATCGGCGTCACTGGCGCCTTCGAACGGAATCTTGCCCTTCTGCGAGTGCCGGGCGATCAGCGGGTTGACCAGCCGTTCGACGTTGCGACCCGAACGCACGGAATAGCTGATATCGCTTTGGCGAACCTCACGGTGCCGTTTGACCGGAACGCCGCTAGCCTGCTGGTACTCGTCGCCGAGGGTGATCAGCACCTGACGACCGCGCTCGATGATCTGCAACAGCGAGCCGGGAATGTCCTGGCTCTCGTCGATCAGTACGTGCGTGTAGCGCGCCGGCACCACGCAGCCAGCGATGCAGGCGCGCTTGATCATCAGCAGCGCTTCGAAGCCGGTCTGGCTGCCCCACGCCGGGTTGAGTTCGAGGTAGCCCCACACCCGGCTCGAATACTCCAGCAACACCTGAGCATCGACGCTGGAGAGCGGCTGGTTGAAATGTGGCAGATGCTTCGCCGAAAAAGTGTGATCGCGGAAGCGGCAGTAGCGCTCGATTACTTTGAGACAGAGTTCAAGGGTCGCCTGCCCGTCGTGGTGGCGAAAACCGAAGATATTCAGCTCCTGCGCCAGCGCCTGCCGGGTCGGGATTCGAGCCCCCTCCGCCTGGGGCCTGCGACCGAGCATCAGCGACTGGGCAAACGCCAGGAAAGTCTTGCCGGCCTTCTTCTCGCTCGGTCCCACCATGCGCTGGCGAAGGACTTCCAGCTTGGCCGGGGTGCGCGCCAGCAGCAGGGTCTTTTCCGGGCGCAGGTGCTCCAGCAAGGCGACCAGCAGATGGCTTTTGCCGATCCCCGCATAGCCTTGAACGTGCAGGTCTTCGTCCAGATTGGCGCGGAAGGTCCTGACCAGTTTGTCCTGCGCCGGGCTCAACCAGCGCTCGCGGTAACGGGGCGTCACTATCGGCTGGCTGAACGGGTCATGGCTGCGATGGCGCCGGACTTTGTATTCGAAGTCCCACTGGCCATCGGGCAATAGGTAGTCGCGTGCCGATATTTCTTCAGCCAGCAGAAAACGCAGGTTCAGAGGGTTCAGGACCTTCAGGCCGAAATACAGTTTGCGCGGGTCGAACAATCGCTGCGCTTCCGACAGCAGACCAGCAGTCGCTGACTGTCGTTTTTCGGCAGCCCATGACAAGAGTTTGGCCAGAATTTTCTCTGCCGCCACGGCGCCGAGATCCTGCTCTTTCGTTTGCACCAGATTCTGGATGACCAGCACCGCCGCCAATTCCGGATCGGTGAGGCTTTCGAGGGCTTTGGCGCCACCCGCCTGCAACAGGTTCGCGCAGGTTTCATCCGTGACGGGCAAGAACCCAGGGCTGGATAGATCGGAATGTTCCGGGAGCATAAAACCTCGCGGCCAGGGCGCAGACCTTGCAAGGTCGATCCTGGCCAAACTCTTCATTTATTTCGGTGGCTGCGAGTATGCGCGATTGCAGGGGAAATGATTACCCCGTGTCGGCGCACTCGAGAGCAGGAGGTTTGGGTACGAACCAACAAATCGCAGGCATAAAAAAACCGCAGTGGGCGAAACCCATGCAGTTCTGTTTGACATCGTTCGATGTTCGTTAAGGTGGTAACCCTACCAGCCACACCCCGGCACACAATGTTCCCGCTGTGGCTGCTGCCTTCCGGCTCTGACCAGGTTCACGGGTAATCGTTGCGGGGGGACCGATAGGGTCACCATAACGACACTCGCCTGTCGGCGAGCCGCGCCATTGTACCTATCTGAGACGAAGTTACAACCGCTGGTTGCAGATAAAAAATATGAAGGGCTTCAAGCACTTGCTATTGCGCCTGCAGCACCTCGTCGGCGCGGCCGCCCTCTTGCTGGATCACCAGATGAATGAAGTGCAGCTTGGCAATCGCCGCCGGCGGCAGCACGAACGGATAGAAATCCGGCTGGCCCATGCTGCGCGACAGTTCGTTGAGCATGCCCGCCAGTTCGATCCATGCGTTGACGAAGGACAGGAACGCTGCACCGCCGGGATGTTCGGGGTCGTACAGCGTGCTTGACGGAAACGGCTGATAGTCGAGGTCCATCTCCCGGGCGCTCATGCCGAAACCGAGCGCCGTGTCCACCGCGTCCATCATGTGCAGGTAATGCGCCCAGGTCTCCGCCCAATCTTCCCACGGGTGCATGGTGGCGTAGGCGCTGACGTAGTGCTGCGACCAATCCGCCGGTGCGCCCCGTTGATAATGCCGCTCCAGCGCCTCGGCATAACTGGCGCGCTCATCGCCGAACAGATTGCGGAATGAACCGAGCCACGGGCCGTTGTCGATCAGGCGATCCCAGTAGTAGTGCCCGACCTCATGGCGAAAATGCCCGAGCAGCGTGCGATAGGGTTCATGCATCTGCGCCCGGACCCGCTCGCGGTGGGCGTCGTCGGCCTCTTCAATGTCGAGGGTGATCAGGCCGTTGGCGTGGCCGGTCATGGGCGCGTTGCCCTCCAGATCGACGCCGATGAAATCGAAGGCCAGGCCGGTGGCTTCGTCCACGGTTTTCGGGACGACCGGCAGGCCGAGGCTGATCAGTTGCGCCACCAGTCGCCGCTTGGCGATCTCTACTTTGCGCCAGCGTTCGGGGTTTTCCGGGACGGACAGATCGGGAATGGTGCGATTCAGATCGCAGGCCGCGCACAGGGTGTCGTGATCGTTGGCGGGCAGCAGCCAGTTGCAGGCCGCCGGGGTGTCGAGGTTGGCGCAGCGTCGGAACAGCCCGGCCTCGGGATCGACGTCCAGCGTCCAGGTGCCCTCTTGCGGCCCCGGTTGCAGCGACGTCAGCCGACTGTGCTCCGGTTGATAACCCAGCGCCGCGTTGCAGGCCAGGCACTGGCTGTTGCGAAAGAACAGCGACTGGCCGCAGCGGCACGGCCAGACTTTGCTGTTGCGCGAGGATTCGCCCATGAACGGCGCGACGATGCGGGAACTGAGCTGCTCGAAAAAGCGGTACATGGCGATCTCTCCCTTGGGCTTGCCAAGACTAGATCATTCCTGAGCGCAGATCGTTCCCACGCTCCGCGTGGTAACGCATACCGTGACGCTCTGCGTCACAGCGGACGCGGAGCGTCCGGGGCAGCATTCCCACGCGGAGCGTGGGAACGATCATCAGGCGCTGATACCGTGCCCTTTCAGGAACGCGATAAACGCCTCCTCATCCATCACTTTCACGCCCAGTTCGTTGGCCTTGGTCAGTTTCGACCCCGCGCCCGGTCCGGCGACCACGCAATGGGTTTTGGCCGACACGGAACCGGCGACCTTGGCGCCGAGGCTTTCCAGGTGTTCCTTGGCGACATCCCGGCTCATCAACTCGACCTTGCCGGTCAGCACCCAGGTTTCGCCGGCCAGCGGCAGGCCTTCGACGACTTTCTTTTCGCTCTGCCAGTGCATGCCGAAATCGCGCAGTTGCTTCTCGGCGTCTTCAGCCAGTTGACGATGCTCGGGCAAGGCGAAAAACTCGCGAACCGAGTTGGCCTGTTTCTCGGGCAATGCCTGGCGCATGTCCAGCCAGTCCGCGCTCATCACCCCTTCCAGCGATTCGAACTTGTCCGCCAGCTTCTGCGCCCCGCCCGGCCCGACCGAAGGAATGTGCAGCTTGTCGAGGAAGCCGCCCAGCGTGGTGCTGGCGGCAAACTCGGCGCCCAGCTCGCCCTGATCCTGAATCTGCAAACCGTGGCCCAGCAGCTCGGTGATCACCTGCTGGTTGTGCGCATCTTCGAAGAAGCTGTGAATCTCGTGCGCCACTTCCAGGCCGATGTCCGGCAGGTACGTCAGCACTTGCGGCAAGGCTTGCTGAACACGCTCCAGCGACCCGAGCGAACGCGCCAGAACCTTGGCTGTCTCCTCGCCGACATCCGGAATGCCCAGCGCATAGATGAAGCGCGCCAGACCCGGCTTCTTGCTGTCCTCGATGGCGGCCAGCAACTTGTTGCTCGACACTTCGGCAAAACCTTCGAGGTCGACAATGTCCTCGAACTTCAGCGCATAAAGATCAGCCGGCGAATTGACCAGACCTTCGTCCACCAGTTGCTCGACGCTCTTGTCACCGAGGCCTTCGATGTCCATCGCGCGACGGGAAACGAAGTGAATGATCGCCTGCTTGAGTTGCGCACCACAGGCCAGTCGGCCGACGCAGCGATACACCGCGCCTTCGCTGATGGTTTCCTTGCCCTTGCTGCGCTTGACCAGTTGCGTGCGTTCGACGTGGGAGCCGCAAACCGGGCAGCTCTCGGGAATCTGCACCGGCCGCGCGTCTTCAGGGCGACGCTCCATGACGACTTGCACCACTTGCGGGATCACGTCACCGGCGCGGCGAATGATCACCGTGTCGCCGATCATCAGACCCAGCCGGGCGACTTCGTCCATGTTGTGCAGCGTGGCATTGGCCACGGTGACGCCGGCGACCTTGACCGGTTTCAACCGCGCCACAGGGGTGACGGCGCCGGTGCGGCCGACCTGGAATTCCACATCAAGCAGCTCGGTGAGTTCTTCCATGGCCGGGAATTTGTGGGCGATGGCCCAGCGCGGTTCGCGGGCGCGGAAGCCCAGCTCACGCTGATCGGCAATGCTGTTGACCTTGAATACGACACCGTCGATTTCATAGGCCAGCGAGTTACGGCGCTCACCGATATCGCGGTAGTAATCCAGGCATTCGCCGATGCCCTTGGCCAGTTTCAATTCGTGGCTGATCGGCATGCCCCAGGCTTGCAGTTGCTTGAGGTTGCCGATGTGGGTGTCGGAAATATCGTGAGAGACCTGGCCGATGCCGTAGCAGCAGAATTCCAGCGGACGGTTGGCGGTGATCTTCGAATCCAGCTGACGCAAGCTGCCGGCGGCGGCGTTGCGCGGGTTGGCGAAGGTCTTGCCGCCGACTTCCAGTTGCGAGGCGTTGAGGCGTTCGAAACCGGCCTTGGACATGAACACTTCGCCGCGCACTTCCAGGGTCGCCGGCCAGCCCGTGCCGTGCAGCTTCAGCGGGATGTTGCGCACCGTGCGCACGTTGACGCTGATGTCTTCGCCGGTGGTGCCGTCGCCGCGCGTGGCGCCGCGCACCAGTACGCCGTCCTGATACAACAGACTGACCGCCAGGCCATCGAGTTTCGGCTCGCAGCTGTATTCCACCGCCGCGCCACCGCCGAACAGATCACCGGCCGGCAGATCCAGACCTTCGGTCACCCGGCGGTCGAACTCGCGCATGTCGGTTTCTTCGAAGGCGTTGCCGAGGCTGAGCATCGGCACTTCGTGACGCACCTGAGTGAACGCGGCCAGCGCCACGCTGCCGACGCGCTGGGTCGGCGAGTCGCTGGTGATCAGTTTCGGGTTGGCCGCTTCCAGCGCCTTGAGCTCGTGGAACAACCGGTCGTACTCGGCATCCGGAATGCTCGGCTCATCGAGGACGTGGTAACGGTAGTTGTGCTGATCGAGTTCAGCGCGCAGCTCTAGAATGCGGTCTTTGGCGGCAGTCATGGGTGTTCTCTCATAAAGCAAAAGAGCAGCCGAGGCTGCTCAATCTATTTTGCCGATTGCCCCTTTATAGCGAGGCAACCTTTTCAATCAACGCTTCTGGGTCAGGGCGCGACGTTCGAATTCAACGATGCGCTGACGGTAGTGCTCGATGGTCTGCGCGGTCAGGACGCTGCGCTGGTCATCTTTCAACTCGCCGTTCAGTTCCTGGGACAGCTTGCGGGCTGCCGCCACCATCACGTCGAAGGCCTGCTTCGGATGGCGCGGGCCTGGCAGGCCGAGGAAGAAGCTCACCGCCGGCGTGCTGAAATGGTCGATGTCGTCCAGATCGAAGATGCCCGGCTTGACCGCGTTGGCCATGGAGAACAGCACTTCACCGTTGCCAGCCATGCTTTCGTGACGGTGGAAAATATCCATCTCGCCGAAACGCAGACCGCTTTCCAGAATGTTCTGCAGCAGTGCCGGGCCCTTGAAGCCGGCCGGATCGCGGCAGATCACGCTGATCACCAGCACTTCTTCGGCTTGCGGCTGATCCTTATCGGTCACTGCCGGCGACGACTTGGCGACAGGCTCGACGAAATCATCGTCGCGGCTGCTGAAGCTCGGGCCGCCGTCCAGATCCAGATCGAGGTTCAGGTCGCCCTGGGCCGGACCGTTGCTGCCACGCTTGCCGCGCTTGGAACCGGATTCGCGAGGCTCGCGTGCTTCGCGGGCCGGCATGCTCACCGATGGCAGATCGTGCTCGTCCAGTTGCGGCTCTTTATGGGTATCCAGCACGCGGGCCGGGCCCAACAGCTCAGCGCTGGTGTCCTCGTCCGGCAGGTTGGACAGACTTCGGTCAAGACGGAATTTCAGTTTTCCCTTGCCGCCGCGCATACGGCGCCAGCCATCGAAAAGAATACCGGCTATCACAATGATGCCGATGACGATCAGCCACTCGCGCAGACCGATTTCCATGTAATCCCGTGCCTCTATAAAAAATGCTGAAAAATAAGGGGTTTACACTGTGCAAACCGCTTTAAAACGTGGCGCCAACTCTATGTTCTGACAGGCGTTTTGCCCACGTATACGAAAAATTGACATTAAACTAGCACGACCAAAGACAACTTTACACCGTCTGTCTCATTGGCTTGCGCGATTATGTCGATTGGCCAGCAAGTCGAAGCCGGTAAATATGTCCTACAGACTACAAATACCTTTTCCGACAGCGCCGGCTCAGGCATCCACCATCGCCATCGCCTCCTCGACATCCACGGCTACCAGTCGCGAACAACCCGGCTCGTGCATCGTCACCCCCATCAACTGGTCAGCCATTTCCATGGCGATCTTGTTGTGGGTGATATAGATGAACTGCACGGTCTGCGACATCTCTTTGACCAATCGTGCGTAGCGTCCAACGTTAGCGTCATCCAGTGGCGCGTCAACTTCATCGAGCATGCAGAACGGCGCCGGATTCAATTTGAAGATTGCAAAAACCAGTGCCAGTGCCGTCAGGGCTTTCTCGCCGCCGGAGAGCAAATGGATGGTGCTGTTCTTCTTCCCGGGCGGTTGCGCCATGATCGTCACCCCTGTATCGAGTAGATCTTCGCCCGTCAGTTCCAAATACGCGCGTCCACCACCGAAAACTTTCGGGAAAAGCGCCTGTAAACCGCCATTGATCTGATCAAAGGTATCTTTGAAACGGTTACGGGTTTCCTTGTCGATCTTGCGGATGACATTTTCCAGCGTCTCCAGCGCTTCGACCAGATCGGCGTCCTGGGCATCCAGATAACGTTTACGCTCGGATTGTTGCGTGTATTCATCGATCGCCGCGAGGTTGATCGCGCCCAGGCGCTGAATGCGCGCGGCGATGCGTTCAAGTTCTTCTTCGGCGGCCTTCTCGCTGGCCTCGGCAGTCAGGGTGTTGAGCACGCCGTGCAGATCGTAGCCGTCTTCCAGCAGCTGATCCTGCAGGGCCTTGCGGCGCACGGTCAGGGCTTGCCATTCCATGCGTTGCTGTTCGAGCTGGCCACGGATCAACTGCGATTGCTGCTCGGCCTGGGTCCGGCGTTTTTCCGCGTCACGCAATTCGCGGTCGGCGTCTTCCAGCGCGATCTGCGCGGTCTTGAGTTCGTCGTCGACGCTCATGCGCTTGTCGAGCAACTCTTCGAGTTTGAGGCGCAGCTCTTCCAGCGGCGCCTCGCCCTCCTCCAGATTCAGGCTGAGCTGTTCACGTTTTTCAGTCAGGCGCTCGGCCTGCATTTCCAGACGCTCAAGGGCCTGGCGGGTCGAATCATGCTGAGCACGCAGCGAGCCCAGACGTACGGCCAATTGATGGGCGTGATCCTTGTGCTGACGGGCTTCCTGGCGCACCCGATCCAACCGTTCGCGCAGGCTGTCGCGCTGGGCCAGCAGCAATTCGCGCTGCTCGGTATCGAGGGCCATGGCGTCGAGGGCGTCCTGCAACTGGATCCGCGCTTCGCCGATGTTTTCGTGTTCCAGCTCGCGCTGCTCGGCGAGCTCGACCAGTTCTTCGTCGAGACGGGTGCGACGCAGGTTCAACTGCTCGGCCTTGGCTTTACCGGCGGAAAGCTGAGCTTTCAGTTCGCCTTGCTGACGGGCTTCGTCCTGCAACAGGCGACGCAAATGTTCGCGACCGTTTTCCTGCTGACGCTGTTGCGCACGCAGGGTTTGCAGACGGGTTTCCATGGCCTCGACCGTGGCTTCGCGCTCTTCGCGTTCCGCATGCAGCGATTCGATTTCCTGGCCGCGCGCAAGCATGCCGCTTTCGGCTTCACTGGCGCGGCGTACCCGCAGGAAATGCCGGCCGACCCAGTAACCGTCGCGACTGATCAGACTCTGCCCGGCAGCCAGTTGGCCACGCAAGGTCAGCGCCTGTTCAAGGCTGTCGACCGGTTTGACCTGAGCGAGCCAGGGCGACAAATCAACCTGAGCCTCGACCTTGTCCAGCAGGCTGCCGGCCACGCGCACGCCGTCGTTGCCGGGGCTGAGCAAACGCAGATCGCCCTGGGCGAAACCGGACAGATCGAAACCGTCGAAATCATCCACCAGCACCGCTTGCAGGTCGGCGCCGAGCACGGTTTCCACCGCCAGCTCCCAACCGGCCTCGACCTTCAGGCCTTCGGCCAGACGCGGGCGCTCGGCAAGGTTGTGTTCTTTCAGCCATTCGGCAGTGCCGGTGCCCGGATCAAGCGCGGCCTGCTGCAAGGCTTCGAGGGATGCGAGTCGGCCATTGAGACGCTGCAAATCGCCCTGCGCCTGTTGTTGCGCAGTCAACGCTTGCTGCAATTCCTGGCGCAGTTGCTCGAGCTTTTCGACCTGGGCTTCTTCGCTGGTCTGCAAATCTTCAAGGGTCGCTTCGGACTCGGCGAGCTGTTCGCTGAGCTCCATGATCGCCGCGTCTTCCGGATCGGCCGACAGCAGCGCCCGTTCTTCGCCCAGACGCTTTTGCCGATCGGCCAGACGCTCCATGCTGGTTTCCAGCTGTTGGATGCGCGACTGCTGCACTTCGGCCTGACGGCGGGGTTCGGCGGCAGTCAGGTTGAAGGCGTCCCATTGCTCCTGCCAGCCGTGCATGACGGTTTCGGAATCTTCCAGCGCCGCGGCGGCTTCTTCGGCGGCGGCGTTGGTGATTTCCTGCTCGGGGGTCAGTTGATCGAGTTCTTCGCCAAGGGTCAGCAGCAAGGTGCGGTCGTGGCCCAGGTGCGATTCGGTTTCGAGGCGCGCGCGCTCGGCTTCTTTCAAATCGTCCTGCAATTGGCGCAAGCGCTGCTGGCCGTGCTGGATGCTCTGCTCGACCCGGGCGATGTCGCCGCCGACCGAATAGAAGCGCCCCTGCACCAGATTGAAGCGCTCGGACAGATCATGGTGACCGTCGCGCAGGCGCTCAATGGCGGCGTCGGCGTTGCGCTGCTCGGCGACCAGCGCTTCGAAGCTGATTTCCTGGTTGCCGATGATCGACTCGCGCTGACCGACCTGATCGTTCAGATCCTGCCAGCGCAGGGCCGACAATTGCGCCTTGAGCTGGCGTTCTTCGGCTTTGTATTCCTGATACTTCTTGGCGGCCTCGGCCTGACGGTGCAGGCGTTCGAGCTGGCGTTCGAGCTCTTCGCGCAGGTCGGTCAGACGGGCAAGGTTTTCGTGGGTGCGGCGGATGCGGTTTTCAGTCTCGCGCCGACGCTCCTTGTACTTCGAGATACCGGCGGCTTCTTCGATGAAGTTGCGCAGGTCTTCGGGCTTGGACTCGATCAGCTTGGAGATCATCCCCTGCTCGATGATCGAGTAGCTGCGCGGGCCGAGGCCAGTGCCGAGGAAGATGTCGGTGATGTCACGACGACGGCATTTGGCGCCGTTGAGGTAGTAAGTGGTCTGGCTGTCGCGGGTCACTTTGCGGCGGATCGAAATCTCCGCGTACGCCGCCCACTCGCCCAGCAGCGTGCCGTCGGAGTTGTCGAACACCAGCTCGATGCTCGCCTGGCTCACCGGTTTGCGGCTGGTCGAACCGTTGAAGATGACGTCGGTCATCGACTCGCCACGCAGGTTCTTGGCCGAGCTTTCGCCCATCACCCAGCGCACGGCGTCGATGATGTTCGACTTGCCGCAACCGTTCGGCCCGACGACTGCCGCCATGTTGCTGGGGAAGTTCACCGTGGTCGGATCGACGAAGGATTTGAACCCCGCCAGCTTGATGCACTTGAGCCGCAAGGTCAGGCAACCGTCAGGGCGGACACCACCAGATCGCAGCTGCGCTGGGCGTAAGCCGTCAGCACGATGCGGATCTGCGGCAGGTCACGGGCGAGGACGGCGGCGAGCAGGCGTTCGAACAGTTCGAGGAACTCGCTCATCTCGGCCTTGCGCTGCTCCAGCGCGAGGAAGTACGCGCGGCTCATGGCCGGTTGCAGGTTCTCGACCGTTTCCTGCAGGTACGGGTTGTTGGCGAACGGGTACGCGGCGCGCATCACGTTGAAGCTGTCGTCGACGAAAGTACGGATGTCCTGGCGCTCGTAGCTGGCGGTCAGGCGCTGCTGGATCTGCACGAACGGCGCCATGTCGGACTGGACTTGCCAGCCATTGGCCACCGAATTGCCGAGCAGGATGTACAGCTCGCTCATCAACGTGCACAGGCTCTGCACCTTGTGCGCCGTCAGTTCGGTGACGTGGGCGCCGCGGCGCGGCAGGATCGCGATCAGGTGACGGCGCTCGAGGATCAGCAAGGCTTCGCGGACCGAGCCGCGGCTGACATTCAGCGCCAGCGTGACCTTCTGTTCCTGGATACGCTCTCCCGGCTTCATTTCGCCGCGAATGATCCGTTCGGCGAGGTGGTGAGCGATTTGCTCGGCGAGGCTGTCCGGCGCCTTGAACGTCATGGTTGTCCTTCAAACTCTTCGATCTGCACAAGCGGCGCAGTGTAGCGCAATGCGCGGTCATGGCGGAGTGCCCGCACAGCGGTTTTTGGCACGAATCCCGCAAAAAAGCGCTTGATCCAATGAGGGTCAATACTGAAGAGACACGTGGTTGAGCGACAAAACGGTTTTTCCTGACCTTTAAGTCAGAAAACCATTGACCGAAAAGTCAGACCTGCTAAATTCGGCTCAAGTCGCTCAACAACAATAATGAGTCTGCGAGGCCTTCCGTGATCCAGTTTTTACTTAACCAGGAACTCCGTAGCGAGCACGCCCTGGACCCGAACCTGA
Organism: Pseudomonas aphyarum; assembly: GCF_028657055.1. Taxonomy (NCBI): domain Bacteria; kingdom Pseudomonadati; phylum Pseudomonadota; class Gammaproteobacteria; order Pseudomonadales; family Pseudomonadaceae; genus Pseudomonas; species Pseudomonas aphyarum. The sequence continues at coordinate 50,532 of NZ_JAMDGS010000007.1, read as the reverse complement.
CTGTGCTCAACTACCTGCGCGAACACGTGGGTAAATCCGGCACCAAAGAAGGCTGCGCCAGCGGTGACTGCGGCGCGTGCACGGTGGTGGTCGGCGAGTTGCAGACGGATGACGATGGCCGCGAGCATATTCGCTATCGCAGCCTCAACTCGTGCCTGACGTTCGTTTCGTCGCTGCACGGCAAGCAGTTGATCAGTGTCGAAGACCTCAAGCACAAGGGCGAACTGCACAGCGTGCAGAAAGCCATGGTCGAGTGCCACGGTTCGCAGTGCGGTTTCTGCACCCCCGGTTTCGTGATGTCGCTGTTCGCCCTGCAAAAGAACAGCGATGCACCGGATCATGCCAAGGCCCACGAAGCGCTGGCCGGCAACCTCTGCCGCTGCACCGGTTACCGGCCGATCCTGGCCGCCGCCGAACAATCCTGCTGCGGCAAGCAACCGGACCAGTTCGACGCTCGCGAGGCGGAAACCATCTCCCGCCTCAAAGCCATTGCCCCGACATCGATCGGCGAACTCAACAGCGGCGACAAACGCTGCCTGGTGCCGCTGACCGTCGCCGACCTGGCCGATCTCTACGACGCTTATCCACAAGCCCGACTGCTGGCCGGTGGCACCGATCTGGCGCTGGAAGTCACCCAGTTCCACCGCACGCTGCCGGTGATGATCTATGTCGGCAACGTTGCCGAAATGAAGCGCATCGAGCACTTCGAAGATCGCATTGAAATCGGCGCCGCGACTGCCCTCTCCGACTGCTACGAAGCGTTGAACGCCGAGTACCCGGACTTCGGCGAACTGCTGCACCGCTTCGCCTCGCTGCAGATCCGCAACCAGGGCACCCTGGGCGGCAACATCGGCAACGCCTCGCCGATCGGTGACTCGCCGCCCCTGCTGATCGCCCTCGGCGCGCAGATCGTGCTGTGCAAGGGCGAGACCCGCCGCACGCTGGCCCTTGAGGATTACTTCATCGATTACCGGGTCACCGCGCGCCAGGAAAGCGAGTTCATCGAGAAAATCATCGTCCCTCGCGCCACGGCCGAGCAGCGTTTCCGCGCCTACAAAGTCTCCAAGCGTCTGGACGACGATATCTCTGCCGTCTGCGCCGCGTTCAACCTGCGCGTCGAAAACGGCGTGATCACCGACGCCCGCGTCGCCTTCGGCGGCATGGCCGCAATCCCGAAACGCGCCGCTCATTGCGAAGCCGTGCTGCTCGGTCAGCCGTTCAACAACGCTGTGGTCGAACGCGCCTGCACCGCGCTGGGCGAGGATTTCACCCCGCTCTCGGACTTCCGCGCCAGCAAGGAATACCGACTGCTCAGCGCGCAGAATCTGCTGCGCAAATACTTCATCGAACTGCAAACACCGCACATCGAGACTCGGGTGACCGCTTATGTCTAACCATCACGGCGTAGAGAAAACTCAAGCTGAACTGGCTGAATTGTTCGCCAAGGACCTGACCACCGGTGTCGGCCGCAGCGTCAAGCACGACAGCGCCGCCAAGCATGTGTCCGGTGAAGCGCAGTACATCGATGACCGCCTGGAATTCCCCAACCAGTTGCACGTTTACGCGCGGCTGTCGGATCGCGCCCACGCGAAAATCATCAGCATCGACACCCAGCCCTGCTACGCCTTCGAAGGCGTGCGCATCGCCATCACCCACGAAGACGTGCCGGGCCTGAAAGACATCGGCCCGCTGATGCCGGGCGATCCGCTGCTGGCCATCGATGAAGTGCAGTTCGTCGGTCAACCGGTACTGGCCGTGGCCGCGAAAGACCTGGAAACCGCACGCAAGGCCGCCATGGCCGCGATCATCGAATACGAAGATCTGGAGCCGGTGCTGGACGTGGTCGAAGCTCTGCGCAAACGCCATTTCGTGCTCGACAGCCATACCCACCAGCGCGGCGATTCGGCCAACGCCCTGGCCACGGCTGAACATCGTATTCAGGGCACGCTGCACATCGGCGGCCAGGAACACTTCTATCTGGAGACCCAGATCTCCTCGGTGATGCCGACCGAAGACGGCGGCATGATCGTCTACTGCTCGACCCAGAACCCCACCGAAGTGCAGAAACTGGTGGCCGAAGTCCTCGACGTTTCGATGAACAAGATCGTGGTCGACATGCGTCGCATGGGCGGTGGTTTCGGCGGCAAGGAAACCCAGGCCGCGAGCCCGGCCTGCCTGTGCGCAGTGATCGCGCACCTCACCGGCCAGCCGACCAAGATGCGCCTGCCGCGTGTCGAAGACATGCTGATGACCGGCAAGCGTCACCCGTTCTACGTCGAGTACGACGTCGGCTTCGACAGCACCGGGCGCCTGCACGGCATCGCGATGGATCTGGCCGGCAACTGCGGCTGCTCGCCTGACCTGTCAGCCTCGATCGTTGACCGTGCGATGTTCCACTCGGACAACTCGTACTACCTCGGCGATGCGACCATCAACGGTCACCGCTGCAAGACCAACACCGCGTCGAACACCGCGTACCGTGGTTTCGGCGGCCCGCAAGGGATGGTCGCGATCGAAGAAGTGATGGACGCCATCGCCCGTCACCTCAACCTCGATCCACTGGCCGTGCGCAAGGCCAACTACTACGGCAAGACCGAGCGCAACGTCACCCATTACTACCAGACCGTCGAGCACAACATGCTCGAAGAGATGACTGCCGAACTGGAAGAAAGCAGCCAGTACGCCGAGCGCCGCGAAGCGATCCGTCGTTACAACGCCAACAGCCCGATCCTGAAAAAAGGCCTGGCGCTGACCCCGGTGAAGTTCGGCATTTCCTTCACCGCCAGCTTCCTCAACCAGGCAGGTGCCTTGGTGCACGTCTACACCGACGGCAGCATCCACTTGAACCACGGCGGCACGGAAATGGGCCAGGGCCTGAACACCAAGGTTGCGCAGGTCGTGGCCGAAGTGTTCCAGGTGGAAATGGACCGTGTGCAGATCACCGCGACCAACACCGACAAAGTGCCGAACACCTCGCCAACCGCGGCCTCCAGCGGTGCCGACCTGAACGGTAAAGCCGCGCAGAACGCAGCAGAAATCATCAAGCAACGCCTGGTCGAATTCGCCGCGCGGCACTACAAGGTCAGCGAAGAGGACGTGGAATTCCACAACGGCCATGTGCGCGTTCGTGACCATATCCTGACCTTCGAAGCGCTGATCCAGCTGGCGTATTTCAACCAGGTGTCGCTGTCGAGCACCGGGTTCTACAAGACCCCGAAAATCTACTACGACCGCAGTCAGGCCCGTGGCCGGCCGTTTTACTACTTCGCCTTCGGCGCGGCGTGCTGCGAAGTGATCGTCGACACCCTGACCGGCGAGTACAAGATGCTGCGTACCGACATCCTCCACGACGTCGGCGCCTCGCTGAACCCGGCCATCGACATCGGTCAGGTCGAGGGGGGTTTCGTTCAGGGCATGGGTTGGCTGACCATGGAAGAGCTGGTCTGGAACAACAAAGGCAAGCTGATGACCAACGGCCCGGCCAGCTACAAGATCCCGGCCGTGGCGGACATGCCGCTGGACCTGCGGGTGAAACTGGTGGAAAACCGCAAGAACCCGGAAGACACGGTGTTCCACTCCAAGGCTGTGGGTGAGCCGCCGTTCATGCTCGGCATCGCCGCGTGGTGTGCGATCAAGGATGCGGTGGCCAGCCTCGGCGACTACAAGCATCAACCGAAGATCGACGCGCCGGCGACCCCGGAGCGGGTGTTGTGGGGTTGCGAGCAGATGCGCCAGCTCAAGGCGGTGAAAGCCGTCGAAGCTGAAACCGAACTGGCTCCGCTTTAAGGACCGAGGCGCGGCCTTCGCGGGCAAGCCCGCTCCCACAGGGTTTTGTGGTGACTACCCGATATGCGATTCACCGCAAATCCTGTGGGAGCTGGCTTGCCAGCGAAGAGGCCCGAACAGACAACGATGTTGTAGGGGTGAACTATGTACAACTGGATCGACGCCCTCGCCGACCTGCAGAACCAGGGCGAACCCTGTGTTCTGGTGACGATCATCGAAGAGCTCGGCTCGACGCCGCGCAATGCCGGCTCGAAGATGGTCGTCAGCGCCCGCCAGACGTTCGACACCATCGGTGGCGGGCATCTGGAATACAAAGCCATGCAGATCGCCCGCGAGATGCTCGCCAGCGGCAAGCAGGACACCCATCTGGAGCGCTTCAGCCTCGGCGCCAGCCTCGGCCAGTGCTGCGGCGGCGCCACGGTGCTGTTGTTCGAACCGATGGGCCAGGTGCAGGCGCAGATCGCCGTGTTCGGCGCCGGCCATGTCGGTCGCGCGCTGGTACCCTTGCTCGCCAGCCTGCCCTGCCGGGTGCGCTGGATCGATTCGCGGGAAGAAGAATTCCCCGAGCAGATTCCCCACGGCGTGCGCAAGATTGTCGCCGAGGAACCTGTGGATGAAATCGACGACCTGCCCGCCGGCAGCTACTGCATCGTCATGACCCACAACCATCAGCTGGATCTGGAACTTACCGCCGCGATCCTCAAGCGCAACGACTTCACCTGGTTCGGTCTGATCGGGTCGAAAACCAAAAGGGCCAAGTTCGAACACCGTTTGCGTGATCGTGGTTTCGACGCCAGTGTCGTGCAACGCATGCGCTGCCCGATGGGCATCGGCGAAGTCAAAGGCAAGCTGCCTGTGGAAATCGCCATCTCCATCGCCGGCGAAATCATCGCCACCTATAACGCCAATTTCGGCCAGCACACCGCCAGTGCCGAACCGATTGCCAAACTGCTGCCGGTTTCGCGCCGCAGTCAGGCCGCCACACTCAAAGCCTCAAACTGATTAGAGAACCCTCATGCCTCTGACTCGCAAAGCCTACCGCGCCGCCATCCTGCACAGCATCGCCGACCCTGCCGAGGTCGGCATCGAAGCCTCCTACGAGTATTTCGAGGACGGCCTGCTGGTGGTCGATGACGGCAAGATCAGCGCCCTCGGCCACGCCAGCGAACTGCTGCCGACCCTGCCGGCGGACATCGAGATCACGCATCACAAGGATGCGCTGATCACCCCGGGCTTCATCGACACCCACATCCACCTGCCGCAGACCGGCATGGTCGGTGCCTACGGCGAGCAACTGCTGGACTGGCTGAACACCTACACCTTCCCGTGCGAAAGCCAGTTCGCCGACAAGGCCCACGCCGATGAAGTGGCGGATATTTTCATCAAGGAACTGCTGCGCAACGGCACCACCACCGCGCTGGTGTTCGGCAGCGTGCATCCGCAATCGGTGAACTCGTTCTTTGAAGCCGCCGAGAAGCTGGACCTGCGGATGATCGCCGGCAAGGTGATGATGGACCGCAACGCGCCGGACTACCTGACCGACACCCCGGAATCGAGCTACGTCGACAGCAAGGCGCTGATCGAACGCTGGCACGGCAAAGGTCGTCTGCACTATGCGGTCACCCCGCGTTTCGCTCCGACCAGCACCCCGGAACAGCTGACCCTCGCCGGCCAGTTGCTCAGCGAATACCCGGATCTGTACATGCAGACCCACATCAGCGAAAACCTCAAGGAAGTCGAGTGGGTCAAGGAGCTGTTCCCGGAGCGCAAGGGCTACCTGGACGTCTACGACCACTATCAGTTGCTCGGCGAGCGCTCGGTGTTCGCCCACGGCGTACACCTGTGCGACGACGAATGCGCACGCCTGGCGGAGACCGGCTCGGCAGTCGCGTTCTGCCCGACCTCGAACTTCTTCCTCGGCAGCGGCCTGTTCAATCTGCCGATGGCCGAGAAGCACAAACTGAACGTCGGCCTGGGGACTGACGTCGGCGGTGGCACCAGTTTCTCGCTGCTGCAAACCCTGAACGAAGCCTACAAGGTGATGCAGCTGCAAGGTGCGCGCCTGAGCCCGTTCAAGTCGCTGTACCTCGCCACCCTCGGCGGCGCGCGGGCACTGCGTCTGGAAGACAAGATCGGCAACCTGCAACCGGGCTCCGACGCCGACTTCCTGGTGCTGGACTACAACGCTACGCCGCTGCTGAGCTACCGCTTGAAGCAGGCCAACAACATTGCCGAAACGCTGTTCGTGCTGATGACCCTGGGCGATGACCGCACTGTGGCTCAGACTTATGCAGCAGGTGCGCTGGTGCATCAACGCTGAGTTTTCCCAAGGCATAAAAAATCCCCCGGTACTTCGCAGTCCGGGGGATTTTTATTGCCTGTCGATTCGCCTCAGAGCTTGACCGCCGGCCGCCCGGGCTTCTTGGTCTGCAGCAGGTGCGAGAACACCGCATGCAGATCGTCTGACGCGCTTTCCTCGTCGAGGTTGAGCTTGCTGTCGATGTGATCCATGTGATGCATCATCAGGTCCACTGCCAGCTCGCCGTTGCGCGCTTCGATGGCGTCGATCAACTGGGTGTGCTCGTCGTACGAACAGTGCGAGCGGTTGCCGCTTTCATATTGGGCGATGATCAGCGACGTCTGCGAAACCAGGCTGCGCTGGAAGCTGATCAACGGCGCGTTCTTCGCCGCTTCGGCCAGTTTCAGGTGGAATTCGCCCGAGAGACGGATGCCGGCACCGCGATCGCCACGGGAGAAGCTGTCGCGCTCGTCGTTGACCATCTGGCGCAGTTCGGCGATCTGCTCGGCGGTGGCGTGTTGCACCGCCAGCTCGGTGATCGCGCGTTCCACCAGACGTCGGGCGAGGAACACCTGACGCGCCTCTTCGACGCTCGGGCTGGCGACGACCGCGCCACGGTTCGGCCGCAACAGCACCACGCCTTCATGGGCCAGACGCGAGAGCGCGCGGCGAATGATGGTGCGGCTGACCCCGAAAATTTCCCCCAGCGCTTCTTCGCTCAACTTTGTGCCGGGCGCCAGGCGCTGTTCGAGGATGGCCTCGAAGATATGCGCATAGACAATATCGTCCTGGGTTCCGCTGCGGCCGGCTTTGCCTGCTCGCGGTTGTTTCTTGAGGGGTTGCAACTGTTCGTTCATGGGCACTCGAGTCGGGAAGAACTGCGGCGAATTGACCGTGACTGTAATACGGCACAGTGGGTCGCTGGCAAGTATCGCGTAAAAAACAGCGCGATTGTACACAATGGAAGGTGGCAACACGACTGTACGGCTGTTTGTGGCTTTGGCTGTATTGCAACGCTCCGTTACGTTTGAGTTTAGGCTTAAACCCGAAATCCGTGGCTTGAACAAGGAAACGCCGCTGTCATGAACGAAATTACCCACACCCGACTGCGCCCGCTGGCGGACACATCGCCCTCCGCCATCGTCGCGGGGTTCATCGCGATGATGACCGGCTATACCAGCTCGCTGGTGCTGATGTTCCAGGCCGGGCAAGCGGCGGGCCTGACCAGCGGGCAGATTTCGTCGTGGATCTGGGCGATCTCCATCGGCATGGCGGTGTGCTCGATCGGCCTGTCCCTGCGTTATCGCACGCCGATCACGATTGCCTGGTCGACACCCGGCGCGGCGTTGCTGATCACCAGCCTCGGCGGCGTTACCTACGGCGAGGCCATCGGCGCCTACATCACCTGCGCGGTGCTGGTGACGATCTGCGGCCTGACCGGCAGCTTCGAACGGCTGGTGAAAAAGATCCCGGCCTCCCTCGCCGCCGCGCTGCTGGCGGGGATCTTGTTCAAGATCGGCAGCGAAATCTTCGTCGCCGCCCAACACCGCACCGGCCTGGTGCTGGGGATGTTCTTCACTTATCTCATCGTCAAACGCCTGTCGCCGCGCTATGCGGTGCTCGCTGCGCTGCTGATCGGCACCGCGCTGTCGGGGTTCATGGGTTTGCTGGACTTCAGCGGCTTTCATCTGGAAGTGGCGACGCCGGTCTGGACCACGCCGCACTTTTCCCTGGCCGCGACCATCAGCATCGGCATTCCGCTGTTTGTGGTCGCGATGACCTCGCAGAACATGCCCGGTATCGCCGTGCTGCGGGCCGACGGCTACAACGTCCCGGCCTCGCCACTGATCACCGCCACCGGCATCGCGTCCCTGCTGCTGGCACCGTTCGGTTCCCACGGCATCAACCTCGCGGCCATCAGCGCGGCGATCTGCACCGGGCCGCATGCCCATGAAGATCGCAACAAACGCTACACCGCTGCGGTGTGGTGCGGGATTTTCTACGGGATTGCCGGGGTGTTCGGCGCCACGCTGGCGGCGCTGTTTGCTGCGCTGCCCAAGGAACTGGTGCTGTCGATTGCTGCTTTGGCGCTGTTCGGTTCGATCATCAACGGCTTGAGCATCGCCATGACCGAGGTGAAGGAACGGGAAGCGGCGCTGATCACGTTCATGGTCACGGCGTCGGGGCTGACGCTGTTTTCCATCGGTTCAGCCTTCTGGGGGATTGTCGCGGGGGTGTTGACCTTGCTGATCCTCAACTGGCGCAAGGCCTGAGTAAAAAGCAGGCATAAAAAAACGGCGACCCTCAGGTCGCCGTTTTTTTCAGTATCACTTGGCCGCGTTGATCGGCTTTTCCGGATACCAAACGTCCAGCAGCGGGCTGATTTCAGTAGAAGTCAGCTCGGAGCGGGTTTTCAGCCAGGCTTCAACAGCAGCGCGCTGCTCTTCGGAGACCGAACCACGCTTCTGCAGGCAAACCAGACCGAAGTCGTCGCCGCCGACATAGCCCAGACCGTTGGCTTCCATGGCTTCTTTGATGAATGCTTCGAGGAAAGCGTCAATGGCTTCTTCGGACAGGTCTTCTTTGAAGCCCAGGTTCAGTTCGAAACCCAGCTCTTGAAATTCATCGACGCACAGTTTTTTGCGCAGACGCTGGGAACGGTTAGTCGCCATTGGAACAATCCTCTTAAGTAATAACGGCCGGCACTTTACCAGTTTAAGCCGGCGATTGCCCGACTCTCTGGGACGTGCGTGCGACCGCCTGTAAAAAAATAACGAATTGGCGCCCTTGCGAAAGGCACAAGCTGTTACACCTTGGGGCATAATGCCGACACTTTCATGACCACTGAGGGCCTTTTCATCCATGTCCTCGTCTTTTTTCCCCTCGGCTGTAGGGTTTTATTTCATATGATCAAATCGTTGCGTCCTCTGCTCCTGGCCGGTCTTCTTCTGCCGCTGGCCCTGCCCGTCTCCGCTGCCACCATCAACACCGCCCTGACCCCCAACGTCGAAAAAGCCCTCAAGGCCAGCAAGCTGCAGCCCACGGCCCTGTCGCTGGTGATGGTGCCGCTGGACGGCCCGGGCACGCCGACCGTGTACAACGCCGACGTGTCGGTCAACCCGGCCTCGACCATGAAGCTGGTCACCACTTACGCGGCGCTGGAAATGCTCGGCCCCAACCATCAGTGGAAAACCGAGTTCTACACCGACGGCGACCTGAACGGCGGGATCCTCAACGGCAACCTCTACCTCAAGGGTGGCGGCGATCCGAAGCTGAACATGGAAAAACTCTGGCTGCTGATGCGCGACCTGCGTGCCAACGGCGTGACCCAGGTCACCGGTGATCTGGTGCTCGATCGCAGCTTCTTCGTGCAGCCGCAACTGCCGGAATTCAACGATGACGGCAACGACGAGAACAAGCCGTTCCTGGTCAAGCCGGATTCGCTGCTGGTCAACCTCAAGGCCCTGCGCTTCGTGGCCCGCAACGACAATGGCCGGGTTTTGATCTCGGTCGAACCGCCGATTGCCAGCATCAACATCGAAAACACCGTCAAAGCGCTCAACTCCAAACAATGCACCGGCGGCGTGCGCTACAACCCGGTGCCGCAGGCCGATGGCAGCGTGACCGTGACCGTGGCCGGCCAGTTGGGCGAAGGCTGCAGCTCGCAGACTTACCTGTCGCTGCTCGACCACGCGACCTACACCGCCGGCGCCGTGCGGGCGATCTGGAAGGAACTGGGCGGCAGCATCCAGGGCAAGGATCGTCTGGCCCCTACCCCGAGCAGCGCCAAAGTGCTGGCCCGGGCGTTCTCGCCGGATCTGGCGGAAATCATCCGCGACATCAACAAGTACAGTAACAACACCATGGCTCAGCAGCTGTTCCTGAGCCTGGGCCAGAAATTCCGCAACGACGCCGACGGCGATGACGCCAAGGCCGCGCAACGCGTGGTCCGTCAGTGGCTGGCGAAGAAGGGCATCACCGCGCCGCACCTGGTGATGGAGAACGGCTCCGGTCTGTCGCGTTCCGAGCGAGTCAGCGCCCGGGAAATGGCCAGCATGCTGCAAGCGGCCTGGCACAGCCCATATGCTGCCGAGTACATCAGCTCGCTGCCGATTGCCGGCACCGACGGCACCATGCGCAAACGCCTGAAAACCACCGCGATGCGCGGCGAAGCCCACGTCAAGACCGGCACCCTGAACACCGTACGGGCGATTGCCGGCTTCAGCCGCGACGTCAACGGCAACACCTGGGCGGTGGTGGCGATCCTCAACGACAAGGCCCCGTTCGGCGCGTCGTCGGTGCTGGATCAGGTGCTGCTGGATCTCTACAAACAGCCGCGGACGCCGCAGACTGCTTCGGTTCTGTAAGCACACCACAAAACACTGTGGGAGCGACGGTGCGACGACTCGACTTGCTCGCGAAGGCGTCCATTCAGTCGATGACGATGTCGACTTTGATGGCCCCTTCGCGAGCAAGCTCGCTCCCACAGGGGTTCAGCGGCAAGCTGGATCAGTTCATCTGCCGCTCAACGCGATCCCGTCCGCCCTGCTTCGCCGCATACACCCCGGAATCCGCCCGCAGCAACAACGCATCCGCGCCCTCTCCCGGTCGCCAGCTGGCAATCCCGAAACTGGCCGTCACCACCCCCACCACATCTATTGGCGCACCGCGCAGGCTTTGCCATAACTCCTCGGCCAGCATGTGGGCGTGATCGCCGTCGATGTCCGGGCACAGCACCATGAACTCCTCGCCGCCCAACCGGCAGAACACATCGGTACGCCGCAGACGATGACCGATGCGCTCGCAGACCGCCTGCAACACGCGGTCGCCCGCTGCGTGACCGTACTGATCGTTGATCCGCTTGAAGTGGTCGATGTCGAGCATGATCACCGACAACTCGCCACCGCCACGCTCGACCCGGGCCATTTCGGTGGTCAGGCGCTCCTGGAAATAGCGCCGGTTGTGAATGCCGGTCAGGGCGTCGGTCACCGATAGCGCGCGCAGCTCTTCTTCGACGCGCTTCAGGTCGGAGATGTCGGAAATGTAACCGTGCCACAACACGCCGCCGCCCGGCAGTTCCTCCGGGGTCGCCTCGCCGCGAACCCAGCGCAGGCCGCGCTCGGGCAGCTGCACGCGGTATTCCTCGCGCCACGGACTGAGGTTGTCCGCCGAGGCGCGGATCGACTTGCGCACGCGGCTGACGTCCTGCGGGTGGATGCGCGTGAAAATGGCTTCGGCGTTGAGCAGCAGCACGTCCGGCTCCAGCTCGTAGATCTCGCGGATGCCGTCGCTGGCGTAGATCACACTGAAGCGCCCGTCGAACTCCATTTTGAATTGATAGATCCCGCCGGGCACATGGGCACTGAGTTTCTTCAACAGCACGTCCCGTGCGGCCAGCGCTTCGTGCACGCGCTTGCGCTCGGTGATGTCGATGCAGATCGCCAGATGTCCGACCCACAGCCCCTGCTCGTCCAGCACCGGCGTGGCCAGCATGTTCACTGGGATGTGGCTGCCATCCTTGCGCACCAGCGTCCACTCCCGCGCCTCATGCCCGCCGACTTCGCCGCCCTCCACCAGCATCGCCTGACAGGTCGGAATGGTTTTGCCATAACGAGCGCTGAGCTCCGCCGCGCGGGCCACCAGCTCCCGGGGAAAGTGCAGGTTTTCCAGGGTCATGTGGCCGACCACTTCGCTGCTCAGATAACCGAGCATCTGCTCGGCGCCAGGGTTGAAAGTGTTGATCACCCCGCGCAAGTCGGTGGCGATGATTGCCACCTGGGTCGCCGCGTTGAGCACCCCGCGCAACTGGCCGTGGGTGCCGCGCAGTTCCTGTTCGCGCTCATGCAGCTCCTGGGTGCGCAACTCGACCATGCGCAACGCGCGCTGGCGCTGACTGACCAGCACATAAAGCAGCGCGCTCAGCAGCAGACTGAGCAATCCGCCCAGCACCACCACACTGCCAACCGACGAATGGTTGGCCTGCATGAACGCTTCGCTGGGCAGGATATCCACCTGATAGTCGTGATCGGCCATGCGCACCAATCGGGTGGCGGACAGATCGCTCGGTGCCGGTTCGTTGGTCGATTCGAACAGCACTTCATGCTGATCGTTGGTGGACAGATCAAGAATGCGCACCGACAAATAGTCATGGAACGCATCCGGCAAACCGTCCGCCAGCAGCTGACGCATGCTGATGACGGCCATCACGTAGCCGAACGACTTCGGCTCGCCAGGACGCAGCACCGGCGCCACCAACAGCACGCCGCGTGCATAGGCCGGTTCGATCGCCACCAGATGCATCGGTTGCGACACCGCCAGGCCACCGATCTGGTCGGCGCGCTCCAGGGTCGTGCGGCGCAGCGGCTGGGCCAGCAAGTCGTAACCCAGCGGCGAGCCGAGCCGGCTCTGGGTCTGGCTGTACAACACCACTACGTATTCATCACGGGCCGAGGCCAGTTGCAGCTCGCCGCGGGCATTGAGTTCGCGCACGCTGAAGGTGCTCAGGCCTTCATCCCGCGCCCGCTGTTCGAAGGCTGCACGCTCGGCGCCGCTCACCCGCAAGGCGAACGAATAGGCCTGAGTGCGCAGTAATAAAGGTTGGGTGTAGCCGTCGAATTCGGCGCGAGACACCGATTCGGAGTTGGCGAAGAACCGGCGCAAGCCGTCGAGGCGTTGTTCCTGGTCCTGAAAACGTTCTTCGATGCGGCTGTAGCGCTCGTTGGCCAGCAGTTGAAAGCGTTGGCGCAACTGGCTGTGAAACTGATTGAGGGTGCCCCAGGCGAGCAGCCCCGTGAGAATCCCGCCGGCGAGCAATACCAGCAGCGCGACCAGCCAGGCCGAGACTTCTTCGCTGATAAAACCCAATATCTTCGGGCGCACGGGGTGCAACGACATAAAAGCCACTCACTACGTCAGCATCTGCGGGAAAAACCCCATCGGCCGTGTGTGAGTTATAGCTATTAGCCACTAATTTGGCTAGCTCTGAACGGATCCAAGAGCCTTTAAAAATCAAGGCTCTGTGGATCCAATTTTGCAGAGTGTCAACGAGCCGTGATTTTCCAGGCGCGGTGGATCTTGCCGTTGCGAGCGAAATCCGGGTCGATGGTGCTGGCGGTGATTTCCTCGACCGCGTAACGCTCGGCCAGGTTGTCTTCGAGCTGGAACTTGCGGAAGTTGTTGGAGAAGTACAACACCCCGCCCGCTGCCAGACGGGCCATGGCCAGGTCGATCAACTGCACCTGATCACGCTGCACGTCGAAGATGCCTTCCATGCGCTTGGAGTTGGAGAAGGTCGGCGGATCGATGAAGATCAGATCGTATTCGTCGCGGGAATTCTCCAGCCACGCCATAACATCGCCCTGCTCCAGACGGTTCTTGTCGGAGAAACCGTTGAGCGACAGGTTGCGGCGCGCCCAGTCGAGGTAGGTTTTCGACAAGTCGACGCTGGTGGTGCTGCGCGCGCCGCCCTTGGCCGCGTGCACGCTGGCGGTCGCGGTGTAGCAGAACAGGTTGAGGAAGCGCTTGCCGGCGGCCTCTTTCTGGATCCGCATGCGCATCGGCCGATGGTCGAGGAACAGCCCGGTGTCGAGGTAGTCGGTGAGGTTGACCAGCAACTTCACGCCGCCCTCGGTCACTTCATTGAACTTGCCCTGAGCCGCCTGACGCTCGTACTGCTTGGTGCCGCTCTGACGCTCGCGGCGTTTGACCACCACGCGGCTCTTGTCGATGTTCAGCGCCTGCGGGATGGCCGCCAGCGCATCGAACATGCGGATCGAGGCCTTTTCCGGGTCGATCGACTTCGGCGCGGCGTATTCCTGAACGTGCACCCAGTCGTGGTACAGATCGATGGCCATGGCGTATTCCGGCATGTCCGCATCGTAGACACGGTAGCAGTCGATGCCTTCGCGCTTGACCCACTTGCCCATCGCCTTGAGGTTCTTCTGCAGGCGGTTGGCAAACATCTGCCCGCCTTCGCTCAGGCGCGGTTGCTCGATCACTGGCGCCGGAGCCGGCGTCGGTTTGATCGGGTTGCCGTTCTTGTTGAACTTGCGCTCTTGCGGCTCGTTCGGTGCTTGATCGTATTCGGCTTGCTCGCGTTCGGCCTGACGCTGCTCCGGGGTGCGGCGCTCGCCGGTGACGAACTGATCCGGCAGGACTTTGATCAACAGCAGCTTGCACGGCAGCGCGCCGTTCCAGAACGAATACTGCTTGTGGCTGCGGATGCCCATGCGTTTGCCCAGATCCGGCGCGCCGGTGAACACCGCCGCTTCCCAGTTCAGGCAGGCCTGACGCAGACGCTCGCCAAGGTTCTGGTAGAGGTACAACAGGCTGGCTTCATCACCCAGACGCTCGCCGTACGGCGGGTTGCAGATGACCAGGCCTTTCTGGTTCTGGTCCGGACGCGGTTCGAAGGTCGCGACTTCGCCCTGATAGATCTTGATCCACTCGCTCAGGCCGGCGCGTTCGACGTTGTTGCGGCCCGGCTGGATCAGCCGTGGATCGGCTTCATAACCACGAATCCACAGCGGCGGCTTGGCCAGACCGGCAGCGGCGCGCTCGACGGCTTCTTCATGCAGTTTTTTCCACAGCGCCGGCACGTGACCCAGCCAGGCGGTGAAGCCCCACTGCTCGCGACGCAGGTTCGGCGCCATATCGGCGGCGATCATGCCGGCTTCGACCAGGAACGTGCCGACACCGCACATCGGGTCAGCCAGCGCGCCACCTTCGGCGGCAATGCGCGGCCAGCCGGAACGGATCAGGATCGCGGCTGCAAGGTTCTCTTTCAGCGGCGCAGCGCCCTGCTGCAAGCGGTAGCCGCGCTGGTGCAGGCTGTGGCCGGAAAGGTCGAGGGACAGAATCGCTTCGCCGCGATCCAGACGCAGGTGAATGCGCAGGTCCGGGTTGAGCTTGTCGATGCTTGGGCGATCGCCCTGCGGGGTGCGCAGTTTGTCGACGATGGCGTCCTTGACCTTCAGGGCGCCGAAGTGCGTGTTGTCGATGCCCGAACCGTGGCCGCTGAATTCCACGGCCAGGGTGCCGTCGGCCAGCATGTGATCCTGCCAATCGACGTCGAGTACACCGTGGTACAGGTCTTCGGCGTTTTTCATCGGGAAGCGCTTGAGCACCAGCAGCACCCGGTTGGCCAGACGCGACCAGAGGCACAAGCGATAAGCGGTTTCCATGGTCGCCATGCCACGCACGGCGGAGGTGTGTTCGCGGGCCTCTTCAAGGCCAAGCCCGACGGCTTCCTCGATGAGCAGGCCTTCAAGGCCTTTGGGGCAAGTGAGGAAGAGTTCGAAACGGTCGGACATGGTTTTTCCAGAGCCTTTGGCTAATGAACCGGCAACGCATTGCCGATCCGGTTTTCAATCAGGCGCTTTTCTACAAGAGCGCCCGCGTGGCACGAAGGTGTGCCGTTCCATCCCCGCTGCTCGGGTTAAAAGAGCTTAGATGCCGGGACAGATAAAAAAGTTGAAGCAACAAAATGACTCAAAGCAACCCTTCGTCGAATAGTACCCCAGCGTAAACGTGGGTCATTCTCACTAAAGGATTAACCTCATCATCCAGCGCGGGGCCGATCATACCGGGGTTTGGCCAATAGACACTGGATAAATACGCGGTTACTTATGGCCATAGCATCTTTTTCGTTACGTCCTTATGACAAAACGGTCATTCCATCGATGTGACTCATTGGTTAGAACTGGACACAGGTTGACGTCGCAACGGCGTCAACACCTTGGCTCGCCACGCCGGCAGCGAGCCGCCAACGGCAGAGTTTTTCTGCCAGACCTCAATTGAGGTCGACGCGACAAAAACAGTCAACAAGTGAGGGAAACACCCTATGAGAAGACTTAAGCGTGATCCGTTGGAAAGAGCATTTTTGCGCGGATATCAATATGGCGTTGGTGGCAAATCCCGTGAGCTTTGCCCATTTACTCTACCGTCGGTACGTCAAGCCTGGATCAACGGCTGGCGAGAAGGACGCGGCGACAACTGGGACGGTATGACCGGCACTGCGGGAATCCACAGACTCAACGAACTTCACGCCGTCGGCTGACACAGGGCACTTATTCCGACACGACAATCTGATTTCGCAACACCCTGATCACCATGCACGTCCTTCCCGGACGGCGGGCTACGGCCCAGGGGCTCCTTCGAGGAGCCCTTTTTTATGCCTGCCTTTTATGTCCGCCGATCAGCGCTTGGCGGCGATCGCGTCCACGGACTCGCGGATCAGTGCCGGGCCCTTATAGATGAAGCCGGAGTAGATCTGCACCAGGCTCGCGCCGGCAGCGATCTTCTCGGCAGCATGCTTGCCTTCGGTGATGCCGCCCGCCGCGATGATCGGGAGCTTGCCGCCCAGCTCGGACGCCAGCACTTTCACGGTGTGGGTGCTCTTCTCACGCACCGGCGCGCCGGACAGACCGCCCGCCTCGTCACCGTGTTCCATGCCTTCGACGCCCACGCGGCTGAGGGTGGTGTTGGTGGCAATCACCGCGTCCATCCCGGTTTCGATCAGTGCTTGCGCGACCTGCGCGGTTTCTTCGTCGGTCATGTCCGGCGCGATCTTGATCGCCAGCGGTACATGTTTGCCATGGCGCAGGGCCAGTTCGGCGCGGCGCGTGGCCAGGTCCGCCAGCAACTGCTTGAGCGAATCACCGAATTGCAGGCTGCGCAGGCCCGGGGTGTTCGGCGAGCTGACGTTGACCGTGACATAACTGGCGTGGGCGTAGACCTTGTCCAGACAGATCAGGTAGTCATCCACCGCGCGCTCGACCGGGGTGTCGAAGTTCTTGCCGATGTTGATCCCCAGCACGCCCTTGTATTTGGCCGCCGCCACCCGCGCCAGCAGGTTATCCACGCCGAGGTTGTTGAAACCCATGCGGTTGATGATCGCCTCGGCTTCCGGCAGGCGGAAAATCCGTGGTTTCGGGTTGCCCGGCTGCGGACGCGGGGTCACGGTGCCGATTTCGACAAAACCGAAACCCAGCTGGGCGAAGCCGTCGATGGCCGCACCGTTCTTGTCCAGACCGGCCGCCAGACCGACAGGGTTTGGAAACTCCAGGCCCATGACATTCACCGGCAGCGACGCCGGGGCCTTGCACAGCAAACCGTTGAGGCCCAAACGCCCGCCCGCGCCGATCAGATCCAGCGACAGATCGTGGGAGGTTTCCGGGGAAAGTTTGAACAACAGCTGACGGGCCAGGGTGTACATGGGCGGCTATGACTCGGGCGGCGAAAAGAGGCGGCGATTATAGCCGGGCATCGCCCCGCCGCGCGAGGCGCACGGGTAAATCCGTGCGCATGGCATATGCCTTGCACCTTCCCCGTTATCAGCCCGCAGGCCAATGGTGGCGTGCAGGCAAGGACAATGGCGTCGTCTCTCGGTTTTGCGCGGGCAAAGCCCGGGACGACGTTTTTTTTGAGGGTGGCTTTCATGACTCAAACCTCCGCCGGGCCGCTGGCCTGGGTAAACGGCAGCGATGCCCCGGAAAAAAGCGCGATCAACCTCGGCTTCATGGCTTTGAGCGACTGCGCCTCGCTGGTGGTCGCCGCCACTCAAGGCTTTGCTCAGCCTTACGGCTTGACCCTGAATCTCAAGCGTCAGAGTTCCTGGGCCAACCTGCGGGACAATCTGGTCAGCGGCGAACTCGATGCCGCCCACAGCCTTTACGGCCTGATCTACGCGGTGCACCTGGGCATCGGCGGTGTCGCGCCGACCGACATGGCGGTGCTGATGGGCCTGAACCAGAACGGCCAGAGCCTCAACCTGTCCCACGGTTTGCAGGGCCTGGGCGTGACCGGTCCTGAAGCGCTGCACCATCATGTGCACCAAACCCGCGCAAAACTGACCTTCGCCCAGACCTTCCCGACCGGCACCCATGCCATGTGGCTGTATTACTGGCTGGCGAGCCAGGGCATTCACCCGTTGCAGGATGTCGACAGCGTGGTGGTACCGCCGCCGCAAATGGTCGCGCACTTGCAGGCCGGACGCATCGATGGCCTCTGCGTCGGCGAGCCTTGGGCGGCCAGCGCCGTGCAGCAGGATCTCGGTTTCACGCTGGCCACCAGCCAGACCATCTGGCCCGATCACCCGGAAAAAGTCCTCGGCTGCACCCGCGCCTTCGTCGAGCAATACCCCAACACCGCCCGCGCGCTGGTGATGGCGATCCTCGAAGCCAGCCGTTTCATCGAAGAAAGCCCGGAAAACCGCCGCAGCACCGCGCAATTGCTGAGCGCCCCGGAATACCTCGACGCCCCGGTTTCTTGCATCGAACCACGCTTTCTCGGCGACTACGACGATGGCCTCGGCAATCGCTGGCAGGACCCGCACGCTTTGCGCTTTCACGGCGATGGCGCGGTGAACCTGCCGTATCTGTCGGATGGCATGTGGTTCATGACCCAGTTTCGCCGTTGGGGTTTGCTGCGCGATGACCCGGACTACCTCGCCGTCGCCCGTCAGGTGCAGCAACTGGAGATCTATCGCGACGCGGCGACTGCTGTGGGCGTCGCGGCCTGGGGCAAGGACATGCGCAGCAGCCAGTTGATCGACGGCAAAATCTGGGACGGCAGCGACCCGGCCGCCTACGCCCGAAGCTTCAAGCTCCACGCGCTGAACGACAGCGCACCCCTTCTCACCCACCGCTGACAGGAGACCGCGAACATGCTGCGCATTCTGCTGATCAACGACACCGCGAAAAAAGTCGGTCGCCTGAAAGCCGCGCTGACCGAGGCCGGTTTCGAGGTGATCGACGAATCGGGCCTGACCATCGACCTGCCGGCGCGCGTCGAAACGGTGCGTCCGGACGTGATCCTGATCGATACCGAGTCACCGAGCCGCGATGTGATGGAACAAGTGGTGCTGGTCAGCCGCGACCAGCCACGGCCGATCGTGATGTTCACCGACGAGCATGACCCCGGCGTGATGCGTCAGGCGATCAAGTCCGGGGTCAGTGCCTACATCGTCGAGGGCATTCACGCACAACGCTTGCAGCCGATTCTCGACGTGGCCATGGCCCGCTTCGAAAGCGATCAGGCCTTGCGCGCCCAGCTACAGGCCCGCGACCAGCAACTGGCCGAGCGCAAGCGCATCGAACTGGCCAAGGGTCTGTTGATGAAAATGAAGGACTGCAACGAAGAAGAGGCCTACACCCTGATGCGCCGCCAGGCCATGAGCCGCCAGCAGAAACTGATTCAGGTGGCGGAACAGATCATTGCGATGAGCGAGTTGCTTGGCTGAAAAGCCCCTCACCCTAACCCTCCCGAAACGTCGGACCGCCCGGAGGGAGAGGGAACCGACCGCAGTGTCTTGCGTCATACATCGACCTGAAAAACCCAGTCGATTATGGATTCAAAGCCGATCGTTCACGTCGGCGTATCTCTCGAATATCCCCCGATCAGTCCCCTCTCCCTCCGGGAGAGGGTTAGGGTGAGGGCGCTTTTGATTTTGACTTGGCACAAATCTCGCTAAGCAATCCCTACAGGTAACCAACGGCGGTTGCCCCACCTACGACAAAGACGTCGCTCACCTTCTTCGCCCCTTTCGGCGATCCGGGTAGCGGCGTTTTTGCGTTTTGGCCCCACAGCCCGGGGCCGGTGGTGCGGCCGTGGCGGCGCCCCACTGTGCTGGTTCTGACTCCTTCTCGAGATTCTCTACAGCTGAGGTGCGCGATGAATAAAAGCTTCTGGAAATCCGGCCACACCCCGACCCTGTTCGCGGCCTTCCTGTACTTCGACCTGAGCTTCATGGTCTGGTACCTGCTCGGCCCGCTGGCGGTGCAGATTGCCGCCGACCTGCACCTGACCACCCAACAGCGCGGCCTCGTAGTGGCCACGCCGATTCTGGCCGGCGCGGTGCTGCGTTTTGCGATGGGCATGCTCGCCGATCGCCTGTCGCCGAAAACCGCCGGGCTGATCGGCCAGGTGATCGTGATCTGCGCGCTGTTCGGTGCCTGGAAGCTGGGCATCCACAGTTATGAACAGGCCCTGCTGCTCGGCCTGTTCCTCGGCATGGCCGGCGCCTCGTTCGCCGTGGCCCTGCCGCTGGCCTCGCAGTGGTATCCGCCGGAGCATCAGGGCAAGGCGATGGGCATCGCCGGGGCCGGCAATTCCGGGACCGTGTTCGCGGCGCTGATCGCTCCGGTACTGGCGGCGGCGTTCGGCTGGAGCAATGTGTTCGGTTTCGCCCTGATCCCGCTGATCCTGACCCTGGTGCTGTTCGCCTGGCTGGCGAAAAACGCGCCGGAGCGGCCGAAAGCCAAATCCATGGCCGACTACTTCAAGGCCCTGGGCGACCGTGACAGCTGGTGGTTCATGTTTTTCTACAGCGTCACCTTCGGCGGCTTCATCGGCCTGGCCAGCGCCCTGCCCGGCTACTTCAACGATCAATACGCCCTGAGCCCGGTGACCGCCGGTTATTACACTGCGGCCTGCGTGTTCGGCGGCAGCCTGATGCGTCCACTGGGCGGCGCGCTGGCTGATCGTTTCGGTGGGATTCGCACGCTCTTGGCGATGTACACGGTCGCAGCGGTTTGTATCGCAGCGGTCGGCTTCAACCTGCCAAGTTCCTACGCGGCGCTGGCACTTTTCGTCTGCACCATGCTCGGTCTCGGCGCGGGTAACGGCGCGGTGTTCCAACTGGTGCCGCAACGTTTCCGTCGCGAAATCGGCGTGATGACCGGACTGATCGGCATGGCCGGCGGCATCGGCGGTTTCGCTCTGGCAGCAGGCATGGGCGCGATCAAACAGAGCACCGGCAGCTATCAACTGGCGCTTTGGCTGTTCGCCAGCCTTGGCGTGCTGGCGTGGTTTGGCCTGCACGGGGTCAAACGTCGCTGGAGAACCACCTGGGGTTCGGCGGCCGTGACCGCTGCCCGGGTCTGAGGCCCGAATGGCTCTGCAACTGAGCTTCGCCGAAGCCAGCGCCACCGGCCCCCGCGCGGAAAACCAGGACGCCTTGCGCCTGGTTACGCCGGCCCCGGCGCTGGCTGCCAGCAAAGGGTTTCTGTTCGCCATCGCCGACGGCGTCAGCCAATGCGCCGATGGCGGGCTGGCCGCGCGTTCGACCTTGCAGGCGTTGGCGCTGGACTACTACGCCACCCCGGAAACCTGGAGCGTGGCCCAGGCCCTCGACCGTCTGCTGCTCGCGCAAAACCGCTGGTTGCAGGCCAACGGTGGTGGCCAGCCGTTGCTGACGACGGTCAGTGCGCTGGTAATGCGTGGCCGGCGGTTTACTTTGGCGCACGTCGGTGATTGCCGGGTCTATCGCTGGCACGCCGAGACCTTGCAGCGGATCAGCGAGGATCACGTCTGGGATCAACCGGGCATGCAGCATGTGCTCAAACGGGCATTGGGGCTGGATCAGCATCTGGTGCTGGATTTTCTCGACGGCGAATTGCGTGACGGCGAATGCTTCGTGCTGCTCAGCGATGGCGTGTGGGCGGCGCTCGGCGATACCACCATCGCCGAAATTCTGCGCGATCAGCCGGATCTGAACAGTGCCGCGCAAACGTTGGTCAACGCCGCGCATCTGGCCGGCAGTCAGGACAATGCCAGCGCTTTATTGGTGCGAGTGGATGCCGTCGGCGAGGCCAGCCTTGGCGATGCGCTGATTCATTT
Organism: Pseudomonas aphyarum; assembly: GCF_028657055.1. Classification (NCBI taxonomy): domain Bacteria; kingdom Pseudomonadati; phylum Pseudomonadota; class Gammaproteobacteria; order Pseudomonadales; family Pseudomonadaceae; genus Pseudomonas; species Pseudomonas aphyarum. The sequence goes on along the minus strand of NZ_JAMDGS010000007.1, from coordinate 28,829 downwards.
GCAGCAGTGGCCGCTGCCCCCGCCGCTGAAACCGGATCAGGCCTTTGAAGGCTGGCAGGTTCAAGAGGTTATAAGTCGCAGCCAGCAATCGTTGCTGTATCGCGTGCTCGATGGTCAGGGCCAGGCGTGGCTGTTGAAGACGTTGCCTGCACAACTGACAGACGATGCCCAGGCCGGTCAGGCCTTGCTGGCGGAGGAATGGTTTCTCAAACGCGTCGCCGGGCGGCATTTCCCTGAAGTCCATAGCGCTGGCCAGCGTCAGCATTTGTACTACGTGATGCGTGAATATTCGGGGACAACCCTGGCGCAGGTGTTCGAACAAAGCGGCCCGCTGCCACTGGCTCAGTGGCAGGATCTGGCCGAACGCCTGTTGCGGGCGGCCGGCCTGCTGCATCGACGGCAGATCCTGCACCGCGACATCAAACCGGAAAACCTGCACCTGGGGGACGACGGCGAGTTGCGTCTGCTGGATTTCGGTCTGGCGTATTGCCCCGGTCTGTCGCAGGACGCACCGTCGACCCTGCCCGGAACCCCGAGCTACATCGCGCCGGAGGCCTTTCAGGGCGCAGTACCCAGCGCACAACAGGATCTGTATGCGGTGGGCGTGACCCTGTATTTCTTGCTTACCGGACACCTTCCCTATGGCGAGATCGAAGCCTTCCAGCGCCCGCGTTTCGGGGCGCCGGTGAGTGCCGGTCGTTATCGCCCGGATCTGCCGGAGTGGCTGACGCAGTGTCTGGAGCGCGGTGTAGCGGCCGATCCTTTGCAACGCTATGAAACCGCCGAGGAATGGTTGCTGACGCTGGAGCAAGGTGAACGCCACAGCCTGAATGTTCGCCCTCGGCCCTTGCTCGAACGTGAGCCGCTGAAGGTCTGGCGGACGTTGGCGTTGCTGGCGCTGCTGGGCAATCTGGTGCTGCTGTTTCTGTTGTTTCATGGCTGATACGGCGCTCCATTAACGGGCGTGCCGCTTCCATTCAGTGCAAAAACCACAATGAACATCTGGCCAATTCCAGCATTAACCCAGTGAATTCGCGGCCCGCCGCGACTTGGCACAACCACTGCATTAACGTTTCCAACTGACATAAAGCCCGACCTTCAACGACGAAGGCCAGGCTTCCCGAGAGAACGGGACAAGGACAAAGGCGTCCTCGCTAGGTAACTGGCGGGACGCCTTTTTTGTTTGCGCCATTTTTGTCGAGCAAGGCCTGACTGCCCACAAGAGGCAAGCCCGATGCTCCCGGAGAACCTGATGAAAAAACTCAAACTGGTGATGATCGGTAATGGCATGGCTGGGGTCCGCACCCTGGAAGAACTGCTCAAGCTGAGCAACGAACTGTACGACATCACGGTCTTCGGCGCCGAACCGCACACCAACTACAACCGCATCCTGCTGTCGCCGGTATTGGCTGGCGAACAGACCTTCGAGGAGATCGTGCTCAACGACCTCGACTGGTACCTGGAAAACAACATCAAACTGCTGCTCAACCGCAAAGTGGTGGAGATCGACCGGGTCAAACGCCGAGTGATCGCCGAGGACGGCACCGAGGCCGAATACGATCGCCTGCTGATCGCCACCGGCTCGACCCCGTTCATCCTGCCGATCCCCGGCAACACCTTGCAGGGCGTGATCGGTTACCGCGACATCGCCGACACCCAGGCCATGATCGACACCGCAAAAACCCACAAGCACGCCGTGGTGATCGGCGGCGGCCTGCTCGGCCTCGAAGCGGCCAACGGCCTGATGCTGCGCGGCATGCACGTCACCGTGGTGCACCTCGGTGAATGGCTGCTGGAGCGGCAACTGGACAAAACCAGCGGCCAGCTCCTGCAAACCGCCCTCGAATCCCGTGGCCTGCACTTCCGCCTGTGCGAACAGACCCAGGCCCTGCACGACGCCGGCAATGGTCGCGTCGGCTCGGTGCAATTCAAGAACGGCGACATCATCCCCGCCGATCTGGTGGTCATGGCCGCCGGCATCCGCCCCAATACCGAACTCGCGGAAAAGGCCGGCATCCCGTGCAATCGCGGGATTCTGGTCAACGACACCCTGCAAACCTACGACCCGCGCATCTATGCCATCGGCGAATGCGCCAGCCACCGTGGCATTGCCTACGGCCTGGTGGCACCGCTGTTCGAACAGGCCAAGGTCTGTGCCAATCACCTGGCCCAACTGGGTTTCGCCCGCTACCAGGGCTCGGTGACGTCGACCAAATTGAAAGTAACCGGCATCGACCTGTTTTCCGCCGGCGACTTCATGGGCGGCGAAGGCACCGAGACCATCACCCTCTCCGACCCGATCGGCGGGGTGTACAAAAAACTGGTGATCAAGGATGACGTGCTGGTCGGCGCCTGTCTGTACGGCGATACGGCAGATGGCGGTTGGTATTTCCGGCAGATTCGTGAGAATCACGCCATCGGCGAGATCCGCGATCATCTGATGTTTGGTGAAAACGCCCTCGGCGACGTAGGACACCAAGGCCAGGACAAAGCCATGAGCATGGCCGACAACGCCGAAGTCTGCGGCTGCAACGGCGTGTGCAAGGGCACCATCGTCAAGGCGATTCAGGAACACGGCCTGTTCAGCGTCGACGAGGTAAAGAAACACACCAAGGCGGCCAGCTCCTGCGGCTCCTGCGCCGGGCTGGTCGAGCAGATCCTGATCAACACCGTTGGCGGCGCGGCGGACGTCAAACCGAAAAGCGAAAAGGCCATCTGCGGTTGCAGCGATCTCAATCACGGCCAGATCCGCCAGGCCATTCGCGAACAGCATTTGCTGACCATCGCCGGCACCATGAGCTACCTCAACTGGCGCACTCCGAACGGCTGCGCCACCTGCCGCCCGGCCCTCAACTATTACCTGATTTCCACCTGGCCCGGCGAAGCCAAGGACGATCCGCAGTCGCGCCTAATCAACGAGCGGGCCCACGCCAACATCCAGAAGGACGGCACTTATTCGGTGGTGCCACGGATGTGGGGCGGCGTGACCAACCCGTCGGAGCTGCGGCGGATCGCCGACGTGGCGGACAAATATCAGGTGCCGATGGTCAAGGTCACCGGCGGCCAGCGCATCGACTTACTGGGGATTAAAAAGCAGGATCTGCCCGGCGTGTGGAAAGACCTCGACATGCCATCCGGCCACGCCTACGGCAAATCGATCCGTACGGTGAAAACCTGCGTCGGCAGCGAGTTCTGCCGTTTCGGCACACAGAATTCGACCCAGTTGGGCATCGACCTCGAACACGACCTGTTCAACATGTGGTCGCCGCACAAAGTGAAGCTGGCGGTCTCCGGATGCCCACGCAACTGCTCGGAAGCAGGGATCAAGGACGTAGGAATCATCGGTGTCGATTCCGGTTGGGAGATGTACATCGGTGGCAACGGCGGGATCAAGACCGAAGTCGCCGAGTTCTTCGTCAAGCTCAAGACCGCCGAGGAAGTGCGCGAATACAACGGCGCATTCCTGCAGCTGTACCGCGAAGAAGCCTTCTACCTCGAACGCACCGTGCATTACCTGCAACGGGTCGGCATGGAGCACATCAAGAAAGCCGTGCTGGAAGATCCCGAGCGCCGCAAGGCCCTGAACGAGCGCCTGCAATTCTCCCTGTCGTTCGAACAGGACCCGTGGAAAGAACGCCTCGCCCAGCCACAACTGAAAAAAGAATTCGACGTGATCCCCGTGAAAAACCTGGAGGTGCCGGCATGAACTGGCTCGATATCTGTGCCCTGGAAGAGATCAATGCCCTCGGTTCGCGGATCATCGCCGGGCCCAAAGGTGACATTGCGATCTTTCGCACAAGCGACGACGAAGTTTTCGCACTCGATGACCGCTGCCCGCACAAGGGCGGCCCGTTGTCTCAAGGCCTGATCTACGGCAAACGTGTCGCCTGCCCGCTGCACAACTGGCAGATCGACCTGCAATCCGGCGAAGCCCAGGCGCCGGACGTCGGCTGTGCTCATCATCACCCGGCCCGGGTCGAAAACGGTCGCGTGCAACTGGCCCTGCGGGACGCCGTCTGATGAACCGCCAGACGACCGCCTCGACCTGCTGCTATTGCGGGGTCGGCTGCGGCGTGCTGATCGAGCATGACGGCGAGCGCATTCTCGGCGTCAGCGGCGATCCGGCGCATCCGGCCAACTTCGGCAAACTGTGCAGCAAAGGCTCGACCCTGCACCTGACTGGCGACCTAGCGGCACGAGCGCTGCACCCGGAATTGCGCCTGGGCAAAGGCCTGGCGCGCAGTCGTTGCGACTGGGACACCGCGCTGGATCACGCCACCAACGTGTTCGCCGAAACCATCGCCGAACACGGCCCGGACAGCGTGGCGTTCTACATCTCCGGGCAGTTGCTGACCGAGGATTACTACGCCTTCAACAAACTGGCGCGGGCGCTGGTCGGCACCAATAACATCGACAGCAATTCGCGGCTGTGCATGTCTTCGGCAGTGGTCGGCTACAAGCGCAGCCTCGGCGCCGACGCACCACCGTGCAGCTACGAAGACCTGGAGTTGAGCGATTGCGTGGTGATCGTCGGCAGTAACATGGCCTACGCCCATCCGGTACTTTTTCGCCGTCTCGAAGAAGCCAAATCCCGTCGCCCGCAGATGAAAGTCGTCGTTATCGATCCAAGGCGCACCGACACCTGCGATCTGGCCGACCTACATCTGGCGATTCTGCCGGGCACCGATGTCGCGTTGTTCCATGGGATTTTGCATCTGCTGTTGTGGGAAGACTGGATTGATCGCGACTTCATCCAGGCGCATACCGAAGGTCTCGCCGAGCTGAAAAGCCTCGTGCGTGATTACACGCCAGCCATGGTGTCGCAGCTGTGCGGGATCAGTATCGAGCAATTGCAGCAATGCGCCGAATGGATCGGCACCGCGCCGAGTTTTCTGTCGCTGTGGTGCATGGGCCTGAACCAGTCCACCGCTGGCAGCGCGAAGAACAGCGCGCTGATCAATCTGCACCTGGCCACCGGGCAAATCGGCCGGCCCGGTGCAGGACCTTTCTCCCTGACCGGTCAGCCGAATGCCATGGGCGGACGGGAAACCGGCAGCCTTTCCAATCTGTTGCCAGGTCACCGTGAAGTCGCCAATCCGGAGCACCGCGCAGAAGTCGCCGCGTATTGGGGTGTGGATAAGCTGCCGGAAAATACCGGCCTCACCGCCATCGAACTGTTTGAACAAGTCCGTAGCGGCAAGATCAAGGCGCTGTGGATAGCCTGCACCAACCCCGCACAATCGATGCCGGACCAGAACGCTGTACGTGCAGCGTTGGAGGCTTGTCCGTTCGTGGTGTTGCAGGAGGCGTTTCGCACCACCGAAACCGCGACGTTTGCCGATCTGCTGTTGCCGGCGGCCAGTTGGGGTGAGAAAGAAGGCTCGGTGACCAACTCCGAGCGGCGGATTTCCCACGTCCGCCAAGCCATTGCCGCACAGGGTGAAGCGCGTCCGGACTGGGCGATCACGGTGGATTTCGCACAACGCCTGGAGAAACGTCTGCGCCCGCAACAGCCCGGCCTGTTTGCCTTCGAGCAACCGGCACAGTTGTTTGACGAGTACAAACAATTGACCCGGGGTCGAGATCTGGATTTGTCCGGGATCAGCCATGGGTTGATAGATGAACTGGGGCCACAGCAATGGCCCTTCCCCGCTGGCGCTCGCCAAGGCACAGCCCGGCTGTATGGCGACGGGATCTTTCCTACGGCGAACGGGCGCGCACAGTTCGTTGCCGATCCCTATCGCGCCGCCAAAGAACAACGCGACGCGCGCTTTCCACTGACCCTGATCACCGGTCGCCTGCGTGATCAATGGCACGGTATGAGCCGCACCGGTACGGCGGCGCAGTTGTTCGGCCATGTCAGCGAAGCGGTGTTGAGCCTGCATCCTGACGAGTTGCGCCGCCACCGCTTGCAACCGGGGGATCTGGTGAGTCTGAAAAGTCGTCGGGGCGCGGTGATTGTGGCGGTCGCCAGCGATGACAGTGTGCGTCCGGGCCAGGCGTTCTTGCCGATGCACTGGGGCGATCGTTTCCTCAAGGGCGGCGTGAACAGCCTGACCCTGCCCGCCTTCGATCCACTGTCGAAACAGCCGGAACTCAAGCACAGCGGCGTGCGGCTGGAACCGGTGAATTTGCCATGGCAACTGTTCGCACTGATCGAGGGCGATGTTCAACGGCATTTCGAGGCGCTTCGACCGCTCTGTGAGGCGTTTTCCTACGCAAGTCTCAGCCTTGTCGGACGTGAACGGCCTGCGCTGCTGATACGCGCAGCCAGCGCCGCCGCACCCGATCCGCAATTGCTGCGTGAAATCGACCAGTGCCTGGCCCTGATCGACGGGCCGGTGCTGGCTTATGACGATCCTCGCCGTGCCATCGGCAAACGGGTACGCATCGAAAACGGGCGAATCACCGCGATCCGTCTGGCCGGCGAAACCCTCGCACAGCACTGGTTGCAAGGCCTGTGGCTGGAGGGCCGTGCCGACGAACAACTGCGCCGCTGGCTGCTGGCACCGATGAGTGCGCCGCCGGGCAATGCAGGTGCGCAGGTTGTGGCGGACAAAACCTTGTGCAACTGCAAGAACGTCAGCCACAGCGCGGTCTGCGCCGGCATTCGTGAAGGTCTGGATCTACAGGGTTTGAAAAATACATTGGGATGCGGCACGCAATGCGGCTCCTGCGTCCCGGAAATCAAGCGTTTGCTGGCCGCCGAAGTGCGTCCGGTCGCCGTCATCTGAAGAGGAAAACACCATGAACGCGAAAGTCTGGCTGGTGGGCGCGGGCCCCGGTGATCCTGAATTGCTGACGCTCAAAGCAGTGCGTGCCTTGCGCGAAGCCGAGGTGGTGCTGATCGACGATCTGGTCAATGAGGCGGTACTTGAGCACTGCCCTGCTGCGCGAATCATTGCCGTCGGCAAACGCGGCGGCTGCCGTTCGACGCCCCAGGCGTTCATCCATCGGCTGATGCTGCGTTATGCCCGTCAGGGCAAATGCGTGGTGCGGCTCAAGGGCGGCGATCCGTGCATTTTCGGGCGTGGAGGTGAGGAAGCGCAGTGGTTGCGTGAGCGCGGGGTCGAGGTGGAACTGGTCAATGGCATCACCGCCGGACTGGCCGGCGCGACCCAGTGTGATATTCCGCTGACGTTACGCGGCGTGGCCCGGGGCGTGACGCTGGTCACGGCCCACACCCAGGACGACAGCCAGTTGAACTGGCGGGCGCTGGCGCAAGGCGGGACGACGCTGGTGATTTACATGGGGGTGGCGAAGCTCGGCGAGATTCGCGAGCAGCTGTTGGCTGGGGGGATGGCGGCGGAGACGCCGGTGGCGATGATCGAGAACGCTTCATTGCCAGAGCAACGCGAATGCCGCAGTGATCTGACAGCGATGGAAGACGATGCCCTTGGTTTCCAGCTCAAGAGCCCTGCGATTCTGGTTATAGGCGCCGTCGCAGCAGCGGCGACGCAGGTCGATTCGATTGGCTGGGCAGCCGATCGCCTGGCCTGACATTCTCTGGTTTCATCAAATCGCAGGCAAAGAAAAGCCCGGCCTAAGCCGGGCTTTTCTCGGAGCGGCAGCTAATTACTTAGCTTGAGCTTCAACCTGCGCTTCTACGCGACGGTTAACAGCACGGCCAGCTTCAGTTTTGTTGTCAGCAACTGGACGGGTTTCGCCGTAGCCAACAGAGTCAACGCGGGACGATTCAACACCGTACTGGTTGGTCAGAACTTGCTTAACGGCGTTTGCACGACGCTCGGACAGTTTCTGGTTGTAAGCGTCAGGACCGACGGAGTCAGTGTGACCTTCAACAGTGGTGCGAGTCGATGGGTACTGCTTCATGAAGTCAGCCAGGTTTTTGATGTCGCCGTAGCTGTTTGGCTTCACAACCGACTTGTCGAAGTCGAACTTGACGTCCAGCTCAACGCGAACAACTTCAGCAACTGCCGGGCAGCCATCAGCGTCAACAGTTACGTTGGCTGGGGTGTCTGGGCACTTGTCAACGTTGTCGCAAACGCCGTCGTTGTCGCTGTCGGAGCAGACTTCAGCTGGTGCTGGAACTGGAGCAGCAGCAGGCTTGGAGCCGCCACCGAAGTTCACACCGATACCGACGCTAGGAGCCCACTCGGTGTCGCCCTGGTCGATGTTGTATTGAGCTTCAACGCCAGCACGGGCGTAGAAGTTCTCGGTGAAGTACAGCTTGGCACCGCCGCCAACGTTGGCGAAGGTAGAACGGTTACGACCGCCAGTGCCGTTCTGACCGATGCTCTGATCGGAGAAACCAGCCGATACGTATGGACGCAGCATGTCGCCTGGGTTGTTGAAGTGGTACAGAGCGTCCAGAGCGGTGTTGGCGCCCTTGATGTTACGACCGTCGTCGGAACGCACGTTGTGCACTTCGTCGTAGCCCAGACGCAGTTCAACGTCGTCGGTCAGGAAGTAACCGATCGAGCCGCCGAACAGGTTGCCGTTGTTCTTGAAGTTACGAGCGCTGTCGAATTGTTCTTTCTTTGCGAAGCCTTCGATTTCAACTGCGCCTTGGCCTTGTGCCAGAGCGCCGAACGAAGTGGCGGCAATCAAAGAACCAATGGCCAAGCCCAAGGTGTTTTTCAGTTTCATCCGTTAAATCCCCATCTGGTGATTGTGAAGCAGTCCCGCAAACCGGGGGACAACTCGGCGGCAAGTCTATCAGAACTTGCCTACACGTAAGAGATATTTGCGCCGAACTAAGTTTCAGCAATGCCTGCAAATTTCTCACGCAATTTATCAAGAGCGCGTTTGTAACGCATTTTTGTCGCACTCAAACCCATGTGCATGATGTCTGCGATCTCCTGGAATTCCAGCTCTGCGACAAATCGTAGCACCAGAATTTCCCGATCAATCGGGTTCACATACACCAGCCAGCGATCCAGTCCGCCCTTCTCCTCGGGTTTCGGCGCCTTTTCTTCGGACGCTTCCTCGAGGGGGTCAAGACTCAGTGCGTCCATCAAGCGACGCTTTCGCCGTTCCTTCCGATACTGTGTGATGCATTCGTTGTAAGTGATGCTATATAGCCATGTCTTGAACTTCGATTTCCCCTCGAAGTTCTTCAGGCCATACAGCACCTTCAACATCACTTCCTGACAGACATCGTCTGCGTCGCGATCGTTCCCGAGATAACGCGCACAAACGTTAAATAATGTTCGCTGGTAACGCCGCATCAATTCTTCATACGCGCGCGTCACGTGAAAAAGCTCGGTATGCGAGCGCGCGACCAACTCCTCATCAGAGAGCTCGCGGGGGTCGTAGCGCGTGGATAGCGTTTGGGCTTTATTCAAAACAAGTCGTGCCGACAGTCAGGTCAATGTCCACCGCAGCCAGCGACAGCTGGCATTTTGCGGCGGCATACATTAGCAGGGTTTGCCGGGTTAGCGGCTACTCACATGCTGCTCCAGCAGGATCCGATTGGAGAGAGAGACTAGCTCACCCTCATCGGTCAGCAATGTGGTCTTAACCGTGCCGATCTCTTCGATCTGGCCTTCGACCTCGCCAATACGCACTTGTTGCCCAACCTGATACAACTCACGCACATAGATTCCCGCAAGAATCTGACCGGCAATTTCCCGGCTTCCCAAACCCATGGCCAGCGCAACCGCCAGACCAACGGTAATCAATACGATGACGATCACATGGTTCAGCAGGTCGGTCTTGACCTCCAGCTGGCTGATCGCGACCGAGATGCTGATGATGATCACCAGGCCCTGGGCAATTCGCCCAAGCCCTGAAGCGTAGTCCAGGCCTACGCCTTCTGCCGCCCCGCGAACCAGGCCATTGGCCAGTTGCGCGAGCAGGACACCCACCAGCAACACCAGCGCGGCACCGAACACTTTCGGTAAATACAGCGCGAGCATGTCAAGCGTAGCCGAAACTCGCTCAAGTCCAAGGGATTCTGCCGCAGAAACCAGAAAAATGAGCAGAACGAACCAATACACGATTTTTCCGATCAAGGTCGAGATCGGTACTTGCAGCCCCGCGCGGGACATCAATTTGGTCAGGCCGGTGCCGCCCATCAGGCGATCGAGGCCCAGTTTGGCCAGCAATTTGGACAGCAAGGTGTCCAGCAGCTTGGCCACGACAAAACCCAACAGCAGCACAACCAGTGCGCCGAACAGGTTCGGAATGAAGTTAGCGACTTTGGTCCACAACGCAGTCATTGCAGTGACGAGGCTCTGAGTCCAGAGATCAAGTTCCATATTCAATCAGCCTTATCAGCAGTGCGAGCGGTAGGTTTACGGAGACGGGAGACCGGCGCGACATGGGCCGAGCCGTTATTAAGGGCGATCATCAGCGCGGGCAGCCAGCGGCCCAGCAGGCTGAACAGATCGCCGGCGCCAACCTGGCGGTTGGCGGTTTTGAGTACGCGGCCCAGACAGGCATCGTCGTCGCGGCTGGACGGCGAGGCGTTGAGCATGTCGCGCAAAGACTGTTCAAACGGATCGTGCATACGCACCTCTCGTGATGTCTGTGAAAGACGCGGGCAAATTTGGTCGGGTCACATGGCGCATCTTCATACCCAGCGCAAACGGCGGAACAACCACCATTGCCCGAACGCCAGGGCGAGCACCGTCAGGCAGGCGATCAGGAAACCATAAGGGCTGCTCGCGAACGGAATGCCGCCGACATTGATGCCCAGCAGACCGGTAAGAAAACTCATCGGCAAAAAGATGCAGGTGATGATCCCGAAGCGATACATCGTGCGATTCATGCGCACGCTCAAACGCCGGTCTTCGGCCTCCAGCACAAGCCCCACGCGCTCTCGGGTCAATTCGAGCTCTTCGAGATAACGGGTCAGGCTGTTGTTCAATTCGTTCCAGTAATCGGCATCGTCATCGACGAACCACGGCAGTTTTATCCGCGTCAGCTGTCCGAAAATATCCCGCTGCGGTGCCAGAAAACGCTTCAGCCCGGCAGCCCGGCGACGGATGTGCAAAATGGCACCATGCTCGGGGGTATACCGTTCGTCGGCATCCAGTTTTTCTTCCTCTTCATCGACCACTTCGGAGAGGCAAGTCACCAGATCCTGCACCTTGTTGGTGAGGAATTGCGCCAGATAAAGCATCAGCTCGGACGAGGTTTTCGGCCCCTTGCCCTCGCCCAGCATCACCAGCAACTCGTCGGTGGCGCGCAATGGACGCAAGCGCAGGGAAATCACCCGCTGGGCCGAAGCGAAAATCCGCACCGACACCATGTCTTCCGGCTCGGCGCCGGGGTTGAGATTGACCCCGCGCAAAAACAGCAGCAGCTCGGAATCCGGCAGCGGCAACAGGCGTGGGCGGGTATTTTCTTCCAGCAGCAGATCGCAGGTGAACTCGTTGAGCCCACTGGATTTGCGCAGCCAGGTCTGGGTCTGCGGGTGACTGCGATCCCAGTGCAACCACAGGCTTTCATGAGCCTGCAGCTGCAGATCGTCGAGATCAGTCCGGGCTATCGAACGCGCACCGCCTTTACCGTCCAGCACCAGGGCATGCACCAGCCCCCATTGCGCGTTTTCTTCCTCGAACATCCTCACCCCTGTGGTTACCGCGATTTATTCAGGCATTTTCAGCGGACTTGGCGAGATGATCACGCCATTGTTGTCCGCATAGATGTACTGGCCGGGATGGAAAGTGACACCCGCGAAGGTCACCGGCACGTTGAGGTCGCCAAGACCGCGCTTTTCAGTCTTCTTCGGATGGCTGGCCAGCGCCTGAACGCCGAGATCGGTCTGGGCAATGACGTCCACATCACGGATGCAGCCGTAAATCACCAGCCCTTCCCAACCGTTTTTTGCGGCTTTGTCGGCGATCATGTCGCCCAGCAGTGCGCAGCGCAGAGAGCCACCGCCATCAACCACCAATACTTTGCCGTTACCCTTGAGTTCAGCTTGTTCCTTGACCAGCGAGTTGTCTTCGAAGCACTTGATGGTCACGATCTCGCCGCCGAACGAATCACGGCCACCGAAATTGCTGAACATCGGTTCCAGCACCTGAACCAGCTCCGGATAGGCGTCGCACAGGTCAGGCGTAAGGTAATGGTTCATCGAAAAACTCCTGTAACAAGGAAGACGATCAAGGATGTCGCACTCTTTTGAAACGAGTTCCGGCGGTCGCTGTTTACCTTAGCCCATGTCATGGTCGCTGAACGAACCTGAACACAAGCTGAAACGTAATAGCGAAACAGTCACTAAATATGACCAGAACCGTCCAATGCGTCATATCTTAGCCGCAAGCCGACCCGAACGAAATGCCCTTTTCAGGGCGCCTCGCTCAGACCGCTGCCGCCAGATCCGGCTTCTCGCCGAGCAATGGCGTGTGCTGATCCGCCAGCCAACGCGCCACCAGCGGCCAGACCTCAGCCTGCGCCGCCTTGCTGACCAGCATCTCGACATGCCCGAACTGATCGTTGAAACCCTGCTCACGGCCCAGGTTGATGAACTGCTTGTGCTCGGAACCAATCTGTTCGAACAGCTTCTGGCACGCCCAGGCCGGATCCTGATGATCACCCGCCGCGCTCACTGCCAGCACCGGCACCTGCACGTCGGCAAGGCCTGCCCACCAATCCTTGTCCTTGTCGCCGAAACGACCGAACAGCCCGTACCAGCGCATGCTTTCCAGCGCCAGGCCGATCGGCTCGTCCTCGGGGCCGCGCTTGAGCCGCGAGCCGGACAACTGGGCAAAACGCTTGAGAATGAAGCGCCCGCTCCACTCCACCGGTGGAATCTTCAGCGGCCAGTACGTGCGACTGACCTGGGTGCCGAAAAACGCTGCCGACGCCACCGCCGGCTCACCGAGGTATTCGCCGCCCAGCGCGGCCGCCAACGTGATGCCACCCAGCGAGTGGCCGATCCAGTGCGGAATCTGCCCGCTCTGCTCACGGACGAACGCGGCAATCGCCGGCAGATCGTAACGGGCATAGTCGGCGACGCGGTTGCGGCGGTAGTCCTCGTTGCGCTGGGACAAACCGTGACCGCGCATTTCCGGGATCCACACATCGAAGCCCAGTCGCGTCAGATACGCGCCCAGGCCCAGGCCCTTCGGCGAAAACCAGAAGCGCCGGTTGGAAAAACTGCCGTGCAGCAAGATCACCGGCACGCCGCGCGACGCCGGCTCATCCGCCATGCCGAGACGGGTCACCGCGATTTCCACGGACCAGTCAGGGCTGTTGCCCGGTTTCAAACGGTAAACGTCTTCGCTCAGATCACCGCGTCGTTCGGCGCTGATCAGGGCGACAGGAAATAGGTTGCTGCTGCTTTGCATAATGCTCTTGCACAAAAAAGGGCGGCATCCGGAGAGCTCGCCCTACTTCAATCTTAAAGCCCCGACCCGGTTCAACGGGCCGGGGCTTCATTCACGGCTTATTCCGCCGCCTGGCCTTCGGCAAGGAAGAACCAGGTTTCCAGCACGGTGTCCGGGTTCAGCGACACGCTTTCGATGCCCTGCTCCATCAGCCACTTGGCCAGGTCCGGGTGGTCCGAAGGACCCTGACCGCAGATGCCGATGTACTTGCCGGCCTTGTTGCACGCCGCAATCGCGTTGGCCAGCAGCTTCTTGACCGCCGGATTACGCTCGTCGAACAGGTGCGCGATGATCCCGGAGTCACGGTCCAGACCCAGTGTCAGCTGAGTCAGGTCGTTGGAGCCGATCGAGAAACCGTCGAAGAATTCGAGGAACTCTTCAGCCAGGATCGCGTTGGATGGCAGTTCGCACATCATGATCACGCGCAGACCGTTGTCGCCACGGGCCAGGCCGTTTTCGGCGAGCAGATCCACCACCTGGCTGGCTTCGCCGAGGGTACGCACGAACGGCACCATGATTTCGACGTTGGTCAGGCCCATCTCGTTGCGCACGCGTTTCAGCGCACGGCACTCGAGTTCGAAGCAGTCACGGAACGATTCGCTGATGTAACGCGAAGCGCCACGGAAGCCCAGCATCGGGTTCTCTTCTTCCGGCTCGTACAGCTTGCCGCCGATCAGGTTGGCGTATTCATTGGACTTGAAGTCCGACAGACGCACGATGACCTTCTTCGGTGCGAACGCAGCGGCCAGGGTGCTGATGCCTTCAACCAGTTTCTCGACATAGAAGCCGACCGGATCGTCGTAACCGGCGATGCGCTTGTCGACGCTTTCCTTGATGTCCTGCGGCAGGCCGTCGTAGTTCAACAGCGCTTTCGGGTGCACGCCGATCATGCGGTTGATGATGAATTCCAGACGGGCCAGGCCCACACCGGCGTTCGGCAGCTGCGCGAAGTCGAAGGCGCGGTCCGGGTTGCCGACGTTCATCATGATTTTGAACGGCAGCTCCGGCATGGCGTCGACGGAGTTCTTCTTGATGTCGAAGCCCAGTTCGCCTTCGAAGATGTAGCCGGTGTCGCCTTCGGCGCAGGACACGGTCACGCCCTGGCCATCCTTCAGCAGTTGGGTGGCGTTGCCGCAACCGACGACTGCAGGAATACCCAGCTCACGAGCAATGATCGCCGCGTGGCAGGTACGGCCGCCACGGTTGGTGACGATGGCGCTGGCGCGCTTCATGACCGGTTCCCAGTCCGGGTCGGTCATGTCGGAGACCAGTACGTCGCCCGGCTGGACCTTGTCCATCTCGGAGACGTCCTTGATGATCCGCACCTTGCCGGCGCCGATGCGCTGGCCGATGGCACGACCTTCCACCAGCACGGTGCCGGTTTCTTTCAGCAGGTAACGTTCCATGACGTTGGCCTGAGTGCGGCTCTTCACGGTTTCCGGACGGGCCTGCACGATGTACAGCTTGCCGTCGTCACCGTCTTTGGCCCACTCGATGTCCATCGGGCAGCCGTAGTGCTTCTCGATGATCATCGCCTGCTTGGCCAGTTCGCTGACTTCAGCGTCGGTCAGGCAGAAACGCGCGCGCTCGGCCTTGTCGACATCAACGGTTTTCACGGAACGACCGGCCTTGGCCTCGTCGCCGTAGATCATCTTGATGGCCTTGCTGCCCAGGTTGCGACGCAGGATCGCCGGACGACCGGCTGCCAGCGTGCCCTTGTGGACATAGAATTCGTCCGGGTTCACCGCGCCTTGTACGACGGTTTCGCCCAGGCCGTAGGCGCCGGTGATGAACACCACGTCACGGAAGCCGGATTCGGTATCAAGGGTGAACATCACGCCGGCGGTGCCGGTTTCCGAACGCACCATGCGCTGCACGCCGGCCGACAGGGCGACCAGTTTGTGGTCGAAGCCCTGGTGGACGCGGTAGGAAATGGCACGGTCGTTGAACAGGGAAGCGAACACTTCCTTGGCCGCGCGGATGACGTTTTCCACGCCACGGATGTTCAGGAAGGTTTCCTGCTGACCGGCGAACGATGCGTCCGGCAAGTCTTCGGCGGTGGCGGAGGAACGCACGGCCACGGCCACGTCAGGATTGCCGGCCGACAGCGCGGCGAACGCGGTGCGGATCTCGGCATTCAGTTTTTCAGGGAATTCGGCTTCCATGATCCATTGGCGGATCTGGGCGCCGGTCTTGGCCAGGGCATTGACGTCATCGACGTCCAGCGCATCGAGGGCCTTGTGGATCTGATCGTTCAGACCGCTCAGTTCCAGGAAGTCGCGATAGGCTTGCGCCGTGGTGGCGAAGCCGCCGGGGACCGAAACACCGGCACCGGCCAGGTTACTGATCATCTCGCCCAGGGATGCGTTCTTGCCCCCCACATGCTCAACATCGTGTTTGCCGAGCTTATCGAGGGAAACTACGTACTCTACCAAGGTGATCTCTCCACTAACTGTGTTGGAAAAGCTCAGAAACCGGCGGCTCGGGGGAGCGTTGGCCGGCTGTATGGCCTGGACCTGGAAAATAAGTGAGAATGCGGGCCAATGGCGGCCGGCAAATCGCGCCTATCATATCCAAGATTCGTCACTAGCTTAAGGCCCAAGGTGCAAATGAAACGATCTGCTTTCTTTATCTCCGATGGCACCGGCATCACCGCCGAAACCCTGGGTCAAAGCCTTCTGGCGCAGTTCGAAAACATTACCTTCAGCAAATTCACGCGCCCGTACATCGACAGCGTTGAAAAAGCGCGGGCCATGGTACAACAAATCAACAAAGCCGCTGAAACCGACGGTTTCCGGCCGATCATCTTCGACACCATCGTCAATCAGGACATTCGTGAGATTCTCGCAACCTCCAATGGTTTCATGATCGACATCTTCTCGACGTTCCTCGCCCCGCTCGAGCAGGAACTGACCGAGCATTCTTCCTACACCGTCGGCAAGTCCCACTCCATCGGTCACAACTCCAATTACATGGAGCGGATCGAGGCGGTGAACTTCGCCCTCGACAACGACGACGGCGCCCGCACCCACTATTACGACAAGGCCGATCTGATACTAGTGGGCGTGTCGCGTTGTGGTAAGACGCCGACGTGCCTGTACATGGCGATGCAGTTCGGCATCCGCGCGGCCAATTACCCGCTGACCGAAGACGACATGGAACGCCTGCAACTGCCGGCCGCCCTGCGCGCCCACCAGCACAAACTGTTCGGCCTGACCATCGACCCGGACCGCCTTACCGCGATCCGCAACGAACGCAAGCCCAACAGCCGTTATTCGAGCTACGCCCAGTGCGAGTTCGAGGTGCGCGAAGTAGAAAACCTGTTCCGCCGCGAGAACATCCCGAACATCAACTCCACGCATTTCTCCGTTGAAGAAATCTCCGCGAAGATCCTCGTGGAAAAAGGCGTGGAGCGGCGCTTCAAATAACCAATAAATCCATAAACCGGTTCACCGGCGTGGCTTCAAGCCGCGCCTGATCCTTGCACAGCGCCAGAATCTCCCCGCTGCGCTGCCCGGTGAACCGGGTAGCCAGGTTCGCCCTGAACTTGTCCTCCAGCAATGGAATGCCCTCAGCGCGGCGCCGGCGATGCCCGATCGGGTATTCCACCACCACGTTTTCCGTGCTCGAACCGTCCTTGAAAAACACCTGCACCGCGTTGGCAATCGAGCGTTTGTCGGCCTCCAGGTATTCGCGGGTAAAGCGCGGATCCTCGACGATGACCATTTTCTCGCGCAGCACATCGATGACCGGATGGGCCTTGTGGAAATCGTCCTCGTACTGCTCGGCCACCAGATTGCCGAACGCCAGCGGCACGGCGGTCATGTACTGCAGGCAGTGATCACGGTCGGCGGCGTTGGCCAGCGGCCCGACCTTGGAAATGATGCGGATCGCCGATTCGTGGGTGGTGATGACGATCCGGTCGATTTCATGCAGACGATTGCGCACTTGCGGGTGCAGGGTTACGGCGGCTTCGCAGGCGGTTTGCGCGTGGAACTCTGCCGGGAAGCTGATCTTGAACAGCACGTTTTCCATCACATAACTGCCGAACGGCCGCGAGAAGCTGAAGGCGCGTTTCTCTTCAGGCTTGAGCGCCAGATCGTTGTTGGTGTGGCTGAACAATACGTCGTAAAAGCCCCATTGTTTGGCACTCAAGACGCCGGGAATGCCCATTTCGCCGCGCATCGCGATATCCGCCAGCCGCACGCCCCGGCTCGATGCATCCCCTGCCGCCCAGGATTTTCGCGAACCGGCGTTCGGCGCATGCCGGTACGTGCGCAACGCCTGACCGTCGGCGAACGCATGGGACAACGCCGATAACAGCTGCTCACGGTTGGCGCCCATCAGTTTGGCGGTCACGGCAGTCGATGCGACTTTCACCAGAATGACGTGGTCGAGGCCTACGCGATTGAAGGAGTTTTCCAGCGCGATCACGCCCTGGATTTCGTGGGCCATGATCATGACTTCGAGTACATCGCGCACGGTCAGAGGCGCTTCACCATTGGCCAGACGCTTTTGCGACAGGTGATCGGCCACCGCGAGAATCCCGCCGAGGTTGTCCGACGGATGCCCCCATTCGGCGGCGAGCCAGGTGTCGTTGTAATCGAGCCAGCGCACGATGCAGCCGATGTCCCACGCGGCTTTTACCGGGTCTAGGCGATAGGAGGTGCCAGGTACTCGGGCGCCGAAGGGGACGACGGTGCCTTCGACGATGGGGCCAAGGTGCTTGGTACATTCGGGGAAACGCAAGGCCAGCAGGCCGCAGCCCAGGGTGTCCATCAGGCAGTTGCGGGCGGTGTCGAGGGCTTCGGCGGATTCGATCTTGTAGGTGAGGACGTAATCGGCGATGTCCTCCAGGACACGGTCGTAGTCGGGGCGGTTGTTCAGGTCGACGTTGGCGCTCATTGCGGTTCTCCTTGGTGGGGAATGATGAGTGGTGGGGTCTTCCTCAGGGGCTGGGTGGTTTTTTTGTCTAGAGCAGATCGTGGGTGTCTGCATTGGGGGGGTCGTCAGTTGGATTGTTGCCCTCACCCTAGCCCTCTCCCGGAGGGAGAGGGAACCGATCGGGGGATATTCAAGCGTTACGCCGACCTGAAAGTGCTTTGCCGAATCCATAATCGCCACGCTTTTTCAGGTCGATGTATCCCGCAAGACACCTCGGTCAGCTCCCTCTCCCTCCGGGAGAGGGGACCGAATGGGGGATGTTCAAGCGTTAAACCGACCTGAAAGTGCTTTGCCGAATCCATAATCGCCACGATTTTTCAGGTCGATGTCTGACGCCAGACACCTCGGTCAGCTCCCTCTCCCTCCGGGAGAGGGCTGGGGTGAGGGCTTGTTTTGAAGTTAGAACGAGTCGCCAGGTACGCGGACGTAACCTTCCATCAGGACGCGTGCACTGCGGCTCATGATCGCTTTCTTCACGATCCACTCACCGTTTTCCAAGCTGGCCTCAGCCCCGACACGCAACGTCCCGGACGGATGCCCAAAGCGCACAGCATTCCTCTCCACACCACCCGCCGCCAGATTCACCAATGTGCCCGAGATGGCTGCCGCCGTGCCAATCGCCACCGCCGCCGTCCCCATCATCGCGTGGTGCAACTTGCCCATCGACAACGCCCGCACCAGCAAATCCACATCCCCGGCGCCAATCGCCTTGCCGCTGGACGCCACGTAATCCGCAGGTTTGGCAACAAACGCCACCTTCGGTGTGTGCTGACGCTTGGCCGCTTCATCCAGACTGGAAATCAGCCCCATGCGCAGCGCGCCATAAGCACGAATGGTCTCGAACATCTGCAACGCTTTCGGATCGCTGTTGATCGCGCTCTGCAGTTCGGTGCCGGTGTAACCGATGTCTTCGGCGTTGACGAAGATCGTCGGGATCCCCGCGTTGATCATGGTCGCCTTGAACGTGCCGACGCCCGGTACTTCCAGCTCGTCGATCAGGTTGCCGGTGGGAAACATCGAGCCACCGCCGCCCTCTTCTTCCGCCGCCGGATCCATGAATTCGACCTGGACTTCGGCGGCTGGAAAGGTCACGCCGTCGAGTTCGAAATCACCGGTTTCCTGGACTTCGCCATTGGTGATCGGCACGTGGGCGATGATCGTTTTGCCGATGTTGGCCTGCCACACGCGAACCACCGCTACGCCGTTGTGCGGAATGCGGCTGGCGTCCACCAGACCGTTGCTGATGGCAAACGAGCCTACTGCCGCCGACAGGTTGCCGCAGTTGCCGCTCCAGTCCACGAACGGCTTGTCGATGGACACCTGACCGAACAGGTAATCGACGTCGTGATCGGCCTTGATGCTCTTCGACAGGATCACGGTTTTGCTGGTGCTCGACGTGGCGCCGCCCATGCCGTCGATCTGCTTGTCGTAGGGGTCGGGACTGCCGATCACTCGCAGCAATAAAGCATCGCGGGTCGGGCCGGGAATCTGCGCCGCTTCGGGCAGATCCTTGAGGCTGAAAAACACGCCTTTGCTGGTGCCGCCACGCATGTAGGTGGCGGGGATTTTGATCTGTGGTGCGTGAGCCATGAGTGCTCCTTAATGAAGGCATGGGACTTGAAGTCCCATGCCCACATCAGTTGATTTAAACGGCAACCGCCGACTCTTCGAGGAAGTCCTGAGCGAAGCGCTGCAACACGCCGCCGGCCTCGTAGATCGACACTTCTTCAGCGGTATCGAGGCGGCAGGTCACCGGCACATCGACGCGTTCACCGTTCTTGCGATGGATCACCAGCGTCAGGTCGGCGCGCGGCGTGCGCTCACCAATCACGTCGTAGGTTTCGCTGCCGTCGATGCCCAGGGTCTTGCGGTCGGTGCCCGGTTTGAACTCAAGCGGCAACACGCCCATGCCCACCAGGTTGGTGCGGTGAATGCGCTCGAAACCTTCGGCGGCAATCGCTTCCACACCCGCCAGACGCACGCCTTTGGCCGCCCAGTCACGGGACGAGCCCTGGCCGTAGTCGGCGCCGGCGATGATGATCAGCGGCTGCTTGCGTTCCATGTAGGTTTCGATGGCTTCCCACATGCGCATCACTTTGCCTTCCGGCTCCACACGGGCCAGCGAACCCTGTTTGACCTTGCTGTTTTCCACGACCATTTCGTTGAACAGTTTCGGGTTGGCAAACGTCGCGCGCTGCGCGGTCAAGTGGTCGCCACGGTGGGTCGCGTAAGAGTTGAAATCCTCTTCCGGCAGGCCCATTTTCGCCAGGTATTCGCCGGCGGCGCTGTCGAGCATGATCGCGTTCGATGGCGACAGGTGATCGGTGGTGATGTTGTCCGGCAGCACCGCCAGCGGGCGCATGCCCTTGAGCGGACGTGCCCCGGCCAGCGCGCCTTCCCAGTACGGCGGACGGCGGATGTAGGTGCTCATTTCGCGCCAGTCGTACAGCGGCGTGACTTTCGGGCCGGTGTCTTCATGGATGGCGAACATCGGGATATAGACCTGACGGAACTGCTCGGGCTTGACCGAGGATTTCACCACTGCGTCGATTTCTTCGTCGCTCGGCCAGATGTCCTTCAGGCGGATTTCCTTGCCATCGACCACGCCGAGCACGTCTTTTTCAATGTCGAAACGGATGGTGCCGGCAATCGCGTAAGCCACCACCAGCGGCGGCGAAGCGAGGAACGCCTGCTTGGCGTACGGGTGAATCCGGCCGTCGAAGTTGCGGTTACCGGACAGCACAGCGGTCGCATACAGATCGCGGTCGATGATCTCTTGTTGAATCACCGGGTCCAGCGCGCCGGACATGCCGTTGCAGGTGGTGCAGGCAAACGCGACGACGCCAAAACCGAGCTGCTCCAGCTCCGTTGTCAGCCCCGCTTCATCGAGGTACAGCGCCACGGTTTTCGAGCCCGGCGCCAGCGACGACTTGACCCACGGCTTGCGGGTCAGCCCGAGCTTGTTGGCGTTGCGCGCCAGCAGGCCGGCGGCGATCACGTTGCGCGGGTTGCTGGTGTTGGTGCAACTGGTGATGGCGGCGATGATCACCGCGCCGTCGGGCATTTGGCCGGGCACGTCTTCCCATTTCCCGGAGATGCCTTTGGCCGCCAGATCCGACACCGCCACGCGAGCGTGCGGGTTGCTCGGGCCGGCCATGTTGCGCACCACCGAAGACAGATCGAAGGTCAGGCCGCGCTCGTATTGCGCGCCTTTCAGGCTGTCGGCCCAAAGACCGATCTGCTTGGCGTATTGCTCGACGAGCTGCACTTGCTGGTCTTCGCGACCGGTGAGTTTCAGGTAATCGATGGTCTGCTGGTCGATGTAGAACATCGCCGCCGTGGCGCCGTATTCCGGGGCCATGTTGGAGATGGTCGCGCGGTCGCCGAGGGTCAGCGCGGAAGCGCCTTCGCCGAAGAACTCCAGCCACGCGCCGACCACTTTCTGTTTGCGCAGGTATTCGGTCAGCGCCAGCACCATGTCGGTGGCGGTGATGCCCGGTTGCAGCTTGCCGGTCAGTTCGACGCCGACGCTTTCCGGCAGACGCATCCACGACGCGCGGCCGAGCATCACGCTCTCGGCTTCAAGCCCACCGACACCGATGGCGATCACGCCCAGCGCATCGACGTGCGGGGTGTGGCTGTCGGTGCCGACGCAGGTGTCAGGGAACGCCACGCCGTCGCGCACCTGAATCACCGGAGACATTTTCTCCAGGTTGATCTGGTGCATGATGCCGTTGCCCGGCGGGATCACGTCGACGTTCTTGAACGCCTTTTTGGTCCAGTTGATGAAGTGGAAACGGTCTTCGTTGCGACGGTCTTCGATGGCGCGGTTCTTCTCGAACGCCTGGGCGTCAAAACCGCCCGCCTCCACTGCCAGCGAGTGATCGACGATCAGTTGCGTCGGCACCACCGGGTTGACCTGCGCTGGGTCGCCGCCCTGCTGGGCAATCGCGTCGCGCAGGCCGGCCAGATCCACCAGCGCGGTCTGGCCGAGAATGTCGTGGCACACCACGCGGGCCGGGAACCACGGGAAGTCGAGATCGCGTTTGCGCTCGATCAGTTGTTTCAGGGAATCGGTGAGCGTGGCCGGGTCGCAGCGACGCACGAGGTTTTCCGCCAGCACGCGAGAGGTGTACGGCAGGGTGTCGTAGCTGCCCGGCTGGATCGCATCGACAGCCGCGCGGACGTCGAAAAAGTCCAGCGGCGTGCCGGGCAGGTTCTTGCGAAATTCTGTGTTCATCGGTCAGGACTCGGTCACGGTAGTTTCAAAGAGGGGGCGCCTGTGCCGGCGCCCTCCCCGGTCAGCGCTGGTCGATTGGCACGAACTTGCGCTGTTCGACGCCGGTGTACTCGGCGCTTGGACGGATGATGCGGTTGTTGGCGCGCTGTTCGAACACGTGCGCCGCCCAGCCGGTCAGGCGCGAGCAGACGAAGATCGGGGTGAACAGCTTGGTCGGGATGCCCATGAAGTGGTACGCCGAGGCATGGTAGAAGTCGGCGTTGGGGAACAGTTTCTTTTGCTCCCACATGGTCTTGTCGATGGCTTCCGAAACCGCGAACAACACCTTGTCGCCCACTTCGTCGGCGAGTTTTTTCGACCAGCCCTTGATCACCTCGTTACGCGGATCGCTGTCCTTATAGATCGCGTGGCCGAAGCCCATGATCTTGTCCTTGCGCTCGAGCATGCCGAGGGTGCCTTTGATCGCCTCTTCCGGCGACGAGAAGCGCTCGATCATTTCCATCGCCGCTTCATTGGCGCCACCGTGCAGCGGGCCGCGCAGCGAACCGATGGCCGCCGTGACGCAGGAATACAGATCGGACAGGGTCGAAGCGCACACCCGAGCGGTGAAGGTCGAGGCGTTGAATTCGTGCTCCGCGTAGAGGATCAGCGACACGTTCATCACTTTGACGTGCAGTTCGCTCGGCTTCTTGTCGTGCAGCAGGTGCAGGAAGTGGCCACCGATGGACTGCTCGTCAGTCACGCAGTTGATGCGTTTGCCGTCGTGGCTGAAGCGATACCAGTAGCACATGATCGCCGGGAACGCGGCCAGCAGGCGGTCGGTCTTGTCGCGTTGCTCGGAGAAGTCTTTCTCCGGCTCGATGTTGCCGAGGAACGAGCAACCGGTGCGCATCACGTCCATCGGGTGGGCGTCGGCGGGGATGCGTTCCAGCACTTCTTTCAGCGCTTGCGGCAGGTCGCGCAGCTTGCTCAGCTTGCCTTGATAGTCGGCGAGTTGCGCTTTGGTCGGCAGCTCTCCGTAGAGCAGCAGGTACGCCACTTCTTCAAATTGTGCGTCTGCCGCCAGTTCGCGCACGTCGTAGCCGCGATAGGTCAGCCCGGCACCGGCCTGGCCCACGGTGGACAGTGCGGTTTGCCCGGCAACCTGGCCCCGGAGCCCGGCGCCACTGAGTACTTTTGCTTCGGCCATTGTTGTCTCCAATCTTGAATTTATTAGGGAGTACGGTTGCGGCTTACTTCTTCGCCGCAAACAACGCGTCGAGCTTCTGCTCGAAGGTGTGGTAATCGATGCGATCGTAGAGCTCCATGCGAGTCTGCATGGTGTCGATGACATTCTGCTGAGTGCCGTCGCGGCGGATCGCGGTGTAGACGTTTTCCGCCGCCTTGTTCATCGCACGGAACGCCGACAGCGGATACAGCACCAGCGACACGTCGGCGCCGGCCAACTGCTCGGTGGTGTACAGCGGCGTCGAGCCGAATTCGGTGATGTTGGCCAGGATCGGCGCTTTCACGCGGCTGGCGAACAGCTTGTACATCTCAAGCTCCGTGATGGCTTCCGGGAAGATCATGTCGGCGCCGGCCTCGATGCACGCAGCGGCGCGATCCAGTGCCGATTCCAGGCCTTCAACGGCCAACGCGTCGGTGCGGGCCATGATCACGAAGCTGTCGTCGGTGCGGGCATCGACGGCAGCCTTGATGCGGTCGACCATTTCCTGCTGGGTCACGATCTCTTTGTTCGGACGGTGGCCGCAGCGTTTGGCGCCGACCTGGTCTTCGATGTGAATCGCTGCTGCGCCGAACTTGATCATCGACTTGACGGTGCGGGCCACGTTGAACGCCGAGGCGCCGAAACCGGTGTCCACGTCCACCAGCAGCGGCAGGTCGCAGACGTCGGTGATGCGGCGCACGTCGGTCAGCACGTCATCCAGGCCGGTGATGCCCAGGTCCGGCACGCCGAGGGAGCCGGCAGCCACCCCGCCACCCGACAGGTAGATCGCCTTGAAACCGGCGCGCTTGGCCAGCAGCGCGTGGTTGGCGTTGATCGCCCCGACCACTTGCAGCGGATGTTCGCTGGCGACCGCATCGCGGAAACGCTGGCCTGGAGTGCTCTTGTTGGAACTCATGACTCACCTCGTTCAGTGGCTGTCTTATTGTCGGCGCCGTCCTGGTAGTGACGGGCGATGTTGCGTTTCGAGGCGCCGATGTGACGGCGCATCAACAATTCCGCGAGCTCGCCGTCACGGTCGGCGATGGCATCGAGAATCCGGTGGTGTTCGGCAAAGGCCTGGCGCGGGCGGTTGGGCGTGGTGGAAAACTGGATGCGGTACATGCGCACCAGTTGATAGAGCTCGCCGCAGAGCATTTGCGTGAGGGTGCGGTTGCCGCTGCCCTGGATGATCCGGTAGTGAAAGTCGAAATCGCCTTCCTGCTGGTAGTAGCCGACGCCGGCCTGGAACGCCGCATCACGCTCGTGGGTTTCCAGCACCCGGCGCAGTTCGTCGATTTCTTCGACGCTCATGCGTTCGGCCGCCAGACGGCAGGCCATGCCTTCGAGGGATTCGCGGATTTCGTAGAGTTCGAGCAATTCGGCGTGGCTCAGCGACACCACCCGCGCACCGACGTGCGGTACGCGCACCAGCAGGCGCTGGCCTTCCAGCCGGTGGATCGCCTCGCGCAGCGGCCCGCGGCTGATGCCGTAGGTGCGCGCCAGTTCCGGCTCGGAGATCTTGCTGCCCGGGGCGATCTCGCCTTTGACGATGGCCGCCTGGATGCGCCGGAAGACGTTTTCCGAGAGCGTCTCGGAATCATCACCGTTGATCACCGGGGGATCGAGTTGATCCAGCATATTGTCGACACCTTCAAATCCAATGCGGCAAAAACTAGCGAATCAGCCAGCTTCAGTCAAAGGATAAATGGATATTGTCGACAATCGTCTAATAAGCCTTGGTATCAGCCCCAAGGGTTATAGACCGGTCCCGGCGCTGGCGCCATAAAACCACCGTGCTAGAATGCCGCCCGCATTTGCGAGTCATTTGCACGGCTTGTCATAAAAAGCTGATAGGCACACGAAGGCGCATGGGCAGACAGGATTTCCTGATGCCATGGCCCTGAACCGAGAACGGAACGCTGCTCGCCAGGATTTATGAGACTCAAGCCCTTCCCCACATTCTTTGCACTGTTTTGCCTGCCCGGCCTCGCTGCGGCGGGGGAAAAGACCGTGTACGGCCTCAACGAATACGCTGCCCTCGACGGGATCAACCTGGAAGTGGCGGCGAAACTCGACACCGGGGCGAAAACCGCCTCCCTGAGCGCCCGCGACATCAAACGCTTCAAACGCAACGGCGAGTCCTGGGTACGTTTCTACCTGGCCATCGACGCCGCGCATTCGCACCCGATCGAACGGCCGCTGGCCCGGGTCAGCAAGATCAAGCGCCGCGCCGGCGACTACGATCCGGAAGAAGGCAAGAAGTACACCGCCCGCCCGGTGATCGAGCTGGACATCTGCATGGGTTCGGCAATGCGCAGCATCGAAGTGAACCTGACCGACCGTAGTGCGTTCCAATACCCGCTTTTGATCGGCTCCGAGGCGCTGAAACGCTTCGATGCGCTGGTCGATCCCAGTCTTAAATACGCTGCCGGCAAACCCGCCTGCGCCATCGCCGCTCATACCGCCGAGTAATTTCCATGCGTTCTCTAACCTTCCACCTGAAAGTCCTGATCACCATCCTGGTGTTGCTGGGCGTTTCGGTTACGGCCTATCAGATTTTCGTGCTCGGCATTCCAGTGACCGAAGACGCCACCGACGACCTGTGGAACATCGACGCCAAGGTCGAGTTCGTCGCCAGCACCAAGGATCCGGTCAAGATCCAGATGTTCGTGCCGCCCCTGAGCCGGGATTACGTCAGCCTCAATGAAAGCTTCATCTCCAATAACTACGGGGTGGCGGTCAACCGCGTCGACGGCAACCGCAAGGTCACCTGGTCGGCGCGCCGGGCCAAGGGCAACCAGACGCTTTATTACCGTCTGGTGCTGACCAAGCGTTACACCGCTGAAAAAACCAAGATCAAAGGCCCGACCTTCCGCGACAGCATGGCCATCGAAGGCCCGGAAAAGATCGCCGCCGAAGCCCTGCTCGCCCCGATCCGCCAGCATTCGGCCGACGTCGAAACCTTCATCGGCGAAGCGATCAAACGCGTCAACAACGTCAACGACGACAACGTGAAACTGCTGCTGGCCGGCGATCCGTCGACGCCGCACAAGGCGAAAATCGTCGAGCTGCTGCTGTCCATCGCCCACGTGCCGGTGGAAAAGGTCCACACCATCCGCCTCGTCGCCGATCAACCGCAAACTCCGGAACTGTGGCTGCGCAGCTTCAACGGCACCGACTGGCTGTACTTCAACCCGGAAACCGGCGAGCAAGGCCTGCCGACCGACCGCCTGCTGTGGTGGAGCGGTGATGAAAACCTGATCACCGTCGACGGCGGCAAAAAGGCTAACGTGACCTTCAGCCTGAACAACAGCGAGATGAACGCGATTCGTCTGGCCAAGCTGACCGACGAAAACACCGACGCCAACTTCCTCGAATACTCGCTGTACGGCCTGCCGCTGCAAACCCAGCAGACCTTCATGATCATGGTGATGATCCCGATCGGCGTGCTGGTGATCCTGATCCTGCGCAACCTGATCGGCCTGCAGACCCTCGGCACGTTCACGCCGGTGCTGATCGCCCTGGCCTTCCGCGAGACGCAGCTGGGCTTCGGCATCCTGCTGTTTACCGTGATCACCGCGCTCGGGTTATCGCTGCGCTCGTACCTGGAACATCTGAAGCTGCAAATGCTGCCGCGCCTGTCGGTGGTGCTGACCTTCGTGGTGGTGCTGATTGCGGCGATCAGTCTGTTCAGCCACAAGCTCGGTCTGGAGCGTGGTCTGTCGGTGGCGCTGTTCCCGATGGTGATTCTGACCATGACCATCGAACGCCTGTCGATCACCTGGGAAGAACGCGGCGCCAGCCATGCCATGAAAGTAGCGATCGGCACGCTGTTCGCGGCCTCCCTGGCGCACCTGATCATGACCGTTCCGGAGCTGGTGTACTTCGTGTTCACCTTCCCGGCGATCCTGTTGATCCTGGTGGGCTTCATGCTGGCCATGGGTCGCTATCGCGGTTATCGCCTGACTGAACTCGTTCGTTTCAAGGCTTTCCTGAAGAAGGCTGACGCCTGATGTTCGGTTTCTGGAAGACCTGGAAGGCCCTGGAAGCCCGGGGCATCATGGGCATCAATCGGCGCAACGCGGACTACGTGCTCAAGTACAACAAGCGCAGCCTGTACCCGATTGTCGATGACAAGATCATCACCAAGGAACGCGCGATCAAGGCCGGCATTCACGTGCCGGAACTGTATGGCGTGATTTCCACGGAGAAGGAAATCGACAAGCTCGGCGAGATCATCGGCGGGCGCAACGACTTCGTGATCAAGCCGGCCCAGGGCGCGGGCGGTGACGGCATCATCGTGGTCGCCGACCGCTTCGAGGGCCGGTATCGCACGGTGTCGGGCAAGATCATTGCCCACGAAGAGCTGGAGCATCACATTTCCAGCATCCTCACCGGCCTGTATTCGCTGGGCGGCCACCGTGATCGGGCGCTGATCGAATACCGGGTGACCCCGGACCAGATCTTCAAAAGCATCAGCTACGAAGGCGTGCCGGACATCCGCATCATCGTGCTGATGGGTTACCCGGTGATGGCGATGCTGCGGCTGCCGACCCGTCAATCCGGCGGCAAGGCCAACCTGCACCAGGGCGCCATCGGCGTCGGCGTCGACCTGGCCACCGGCCTTACTTTGCGCGGCACCTGGCTGAACAACATCATCACCAAACACCCGGACACCACCAACGCGGTGGACGGCGTGCAACTGCCCTACTGGGACGGTTTCATGAAGCTCGCCGCCGGTTGCTATGAGCTGTGTGGTTTGGGTTACATCGGCGTGGACATGGTGCTGGACCAGGAAAAAGGCCCGCTGATTTTGGAGCTGAATGCGCGGCCGGGGCTGAATATCCAGATTGCCAATGATTGTGGGCTGACGTTGCGCACCCATGCGGTGGAAGCGCATCTGGAAGAGCTGAAGGCGCGTGGGGTGACGGAGTCGGTTGAAGAGCGGGTGGCGTTTGCTCAGGAGTTGTTTGGGCATATTCCTGGTGTTGAAGGCTGAAGCTTAGAAGCTAAAAGCACCCTCACCCCAGCCCTCTCCCGGAGGGAGAGGGAGCCGACCGAGTTGAATATTCGAGTTACATCGACCTGAATGACCGAGTCGAACTCAGGACTTGAAAAGCCCCCGATCTGCTCC